>CAZVVA010000117.1:0-12274 GCA_964630455.1 uncultured Candidatus Sumerlaeota bacterium | reverse complement strand
CCTTTGATCTGCTGAACTTTAACCCTTACGATGCGGCGCACGCGGAACTCGCCCTAGAGAGCGTGCTTGTTGAGCGCTTCGGACTGGATACTCTGGATGAGCCTACGACAATTACTTGGACGTATGATTTTGAGACGACCCAGGAATTCTGGTTCCCGGGTGATGGAACATACGCATTTACCGATCCTGAGTTTTTCTGGGCTGAGGGAGCACTGCATCTTCAGTCAATGACAAACACCAACACGTTCGGCTACTGGCACAGCGATCCGATAGATATAATTATTGAAGCAGATCGTCTTTATCATGGGACGTTTGAGGTGAGAACAGGCGAACCGGAGCGAAGCCTTGTGCCACAGATGCGCCTACGATTCAACACCGCCAATATGCAAGCCGCGCGCACCCTCGAAATCTCAAGTATTGGCGATGGCGCCAATTCCCCCGATACAATAAACACAACGTATGACAGGCTCTACTTCTTACCTCCACCAAACTGCGTTGGCAAAGGACTAATTGTCTCCTTCGACATGCTCAACTTCGATCTTGGAGATGCAGCGGAAGCTTCGCTCATCCTCGACCGGGCAATAATCGAGACACTCTCACCTCCTGTATTACCCTGATCCGCCTTCGGCGGTGTTCCGCCTCCGTCTTAGCTTCGGCGGACAAGTTTTGCACGTAGGGGCACGCTGCTGCGCGCCCCTACTTTTTAGCTGGGCAGAGGAATCGTTCGAGTAGTAATGCGCTAAGTCGGTAAGATTGGAAAAGACAATTCGTCAGGGTGGGGGCATAGGGTATAGTGAGTGGCAAGAGTGCCCTGGGGGAAGGACTTACCTACATTTTATGTTAGCTACGCAGGAGTGCGTGTAGATTAGCCCGGCCAGAGCTTCTTCAGCTGGTCGCCTAATGTGATCAGGGTGAAGTAGCCGAAAAAGGCACAGCTCCAGATGATGGCAACGAATCGCACCGGATGCATTCCTAATCGCTTATCCAAAATCTTATTATTCAGATAGAGGAGCAAAATGCTGTAGATGAACATGACGCCCGCATTGAGTGCCGCCGCGATAATCAGCAGCACCAGTGGCTTGTCCAGTCCAATAGCCAGGATTACACAACCCAGGAGAATCTCCAGCCAGAGAAACGCAAAATAGAGTCGACTTTCTGTCCACCATTTGCTCTCGCGCAAATAGCTGACCTTTACAATATCAGTGGAGACTCGCGATACGGCATCGAGCACGCCGAGCTCAGTTGTAAAGAGAATTGCAATACCAACTACATAGAAGAGAACCTTTAGAAGATTGCCCACCTGGCTTCCGATTATCTGGCCCTGCATCCGAATAAATCCGAGTTGTTCGTCCAACCCTGTCATCCCGTACACCGTGGAATACGAGATCAAGCACAGGAGAACAAGCGAGCCGGCACAGAGCATCCAGAATGTTATCAAATGTTCCCAGTTCGCCCTCCTCCACCAGACCTTCCAGCGTTGCATATTTTCCGGTGTGTAGTGAAAATGAAAGCCAACGGTGCTGATTGGTTCCGCCTTGCCGGTTATGGGACTGGTAATCCGCCCAATGTATTTCCCCATGGCATATCCCTTTTCCCTGATATAATGCGACTGGCAGAGGTTCATTGTCCCCCCAGCGCCGGCAAAGGCCAGTGCACCGAGTAATGCAGGCAGCCGAATGTCTGGCGGAATGTGTCCGATCATCGTAATTCCGCGCGCCATCTCCTTGACCGCGTCCCAGCGCACCGTCAGGATAAAAATAACAATAACCACTATGGCGATAACTGCTATTAAACCTCTCTGAAGGCGTACAACAGTGTTATAGACAATTGGCCCTAACCTGATCACCAGGCCGATCAGCACCAGGCTCCAGATAGCATACCACCTCACCATGTTTTCGCCGCCGATGAACCACGACAGCATTGTTGCGCCGCCGGTTGCCCAGCCGGGCCACATCCAGGGAATGATATTGCAGAGCAAAAATATCCATGCCCAGTGACTCCACAGGCGAGAGAAGCCGGTCACTGCACTCTCTCCGGTCAGCAAGGTCCAGCGCTCTATCTCCATGTTGAGAAAGTACTGGGTTGTCACCCCTAGAATACACGCCCAGAACAGGACCAGCCCATACTTGTACGTCATATATGGCCAGATTATAAACTCGCCGCTGCCCACAGACAGTCCGAGTAAGATAATGCTCGGGCCAAGCATTTTGCGAAATGGGATAGGGCTCGGCATTTCGCGGTACGTCAGGGATGGTAAAGTCCGATCTGGAATAATCTCGCCGGGAACTTTGGCTTCCTGTTGGGAGTGCTCGGAGGAATTGTCGCTCATGGGTCTCGTCTTTCGTTCGCAAGGTGAGTACTTGTCATTTACGAATAGCAGTACACAGAGGCGCGATGCACAAGACGTATCCCGGGATCAACGCGCCACGGCTCTTGCCAGTGCCTTCAACAATCTCTATACTCTAGACATGCTGAACGCAAGCAGAATTTGGTCAGGCGGGATAAAATGGCCACGGAGAAAATACGGGCGACCCGCCGCGGCAGGTGGGTTACCCCTACGATCAGGATAAGGCGATTTTTGTCGAACGTTGTAGGGGCGTATTGCAATACGTCCCTACAATTTTTATGCCATTAAAGCAGGGGGGTGGGGTACTAATAATTGCGAAACAATTCTTCGTACGCGCCGCCAGCGCGGCGAATTGCAGGAAGCTGACCTTCGTCAGACGGCGGGCCAACGCGAACAACGTCACCTGCACTGGTCGTGCCGTTGGTGGGGTCGTAATCAACGCCGAAATTATTCATGATCCCTTCTACGCCGATCTCCGCAATGCTACCCCCAAAGGACTGAATAAGGTCGGGGCCGGCCGAGGAGAGACGCCATAGTCCACCTGAAGTTCCACCAGCACCCATTCGACTGCCCACCGCATTCAGGCCTGCCACGTCGGCGTAATCAAACGTATCGAAGAAAATCAGCGGACTACCATCGCTAGTTGCCACAGTCTGAAAAACGTCAATGGGAACCCGGGTAATGTAGGCAATGGGCGTGGTCAAAGGCGACAGTCGCACACTCATCGGAACAATAACGCGGCTGGTCAGACTCCCTGGTCCTCCACGGATGAAGGAGACATACTCGTTATTGTCCACATGGTATATCTCGAGCGCGCCTGCTATCACTCGCATATCATTCTTCGTCCTCGCAACTTTTGACCGCACGGTGGCCTGCAGCATGTTGGACAGCCCAATCAACGCCAGAATCGTGATGATCGCCACTACGACCAAGAGCTCGATAAGCGTAAAACTGTGGCGAATGCGAACGTGGCAATCTGCTTGGCTTGCCATGCGAAAGCGACCACGCAGCGATATGTACCTGAGAATCATTTGCCGGTTCCCTGTCTTCGCAATTCTAAGAGTACAGTATTACTAATTGACTTCCAGAAAGCAAGCTTGATATAGGAGGAAAAAAGAAGTGTCTTCGGGATTTTCCCAATACTCTAATTCGCGGCAATACGGATGGTATGCAGATGCGACTGACGCAAAAATATAAATTCGATTGGAAATTCTACGCTGTAGCGCTGCTGATAATAGCCGTTCTCGTCATGGGCATCGCTATTGGCAGGCGAATGATTTTGCAGGCTCAAGGGCGGGATGCGCAGGAACTGCTAAGTAAGACGAACCTTGCCGATATCAAATTCAGCCGCATGCAGGCACGCAGCTATGTCGGCAGACTGGCAGAGCAACACAATCTGACTCGGAGCGAACGCAAAAAAGCAGAAGACATTTACACTCGCTACTTCCACGAGCGCATGAACATATGGGTTGAGGACCGCATCCAAGGTCGAAGCGAAGCCCACACCCGCGGTCGTCAAGCCGAGTGCCGGCAGCGTCATGAGGAGGAGTTTCAGCAACTTCTGAAAGAACGAAGATAGGGACGCACCTGGCTGCCACTGGTGTGCTTAGCTTTCCTTCTTCCTTCCAACCACGTATTTCATCAACCCCCCAGCGGTAAGGATCTCCTGGGCGAATCCGGGTAGCGGTGCAAAGCGCCAGCTCTGCTTCGTTGTCACGTTGGTAATCTTGCCTTCTGCAAGATCAATCCGCACGCGCTCGCCTCGTTTGATCCCGTCGAATGCCTCTGCACATTCCACAATCGGCAGGCCGATGTTAATCGCATTCCGATAGAAAATCCGCGCAAAACTCTTTGCCACCACACACGCCACTCCTGCTGCCTTGAGCGCCACCGGTGCATGTTCTCGTGACGATCCGCATCCGAAGTTCTTCCCTCCAATCACTACATCGCCGCGCTCGTGCTCTTTCAGAAAATCTGGATCGAGATCCTCCAGACAATGCTCTGCCAGCCGTGCCGGATCCGGCGTCGTCAGGTACCGCGCAGGAATTATCACGTCCGTATTTACATTATCTCCATACACGAAGGCCCGTCCTTCGATTGTCATCACAGCACCTCCTCGGGATGCACGATCCGCCCTGCCACTGCCGATGCGGCAGCCACTGCTGGCCCGCTCAGGTAGACCTCGCTCTCCGGATGCCCCATCCTTCCTACGAAGTTCCGGTTCGTCGTTGCAATGGCACGCTCGCCTTTAGCCAGCACCCCCATGTGGCCGCCCAGACACGGTCCGCACGTTGGCGGACTCATCACACATCCCGCATCCAGGAAAATTTCGATCAACCCTTCGTGCAGTGCCTCACGATAAATCTGCCATGTCCCCGGAAACACAAGGCAGCGGACAAAAGGTGCCACGCGTTTCCCCTTTAGCACCTTCGCCGCTATCTGCAAATCACTGATTCGCCCGTTGGTGCACGAGCCGATTACCGACTGGTCAATCGTCACGGAGGCCACTTCGCTTATAGCGCACACATTTTCCGGCAAATGCGGCAGCGCCACCTGCGGCTCCAGCCCGCTTACGTCATATTCCTTCACTACGACATAGCGCGCGTCAGGGTCGCTCGTCCAATACACTGGTAGGCGCTGCGCCCGGTCCTTTACGTACTCCCGTGTGATCTCATCCGGCTCGATAATGCCATTCTTTCCGCCCGCTTCAATCGCCATGTTGCACATGGTCAGCCGATCATCCATCGCAAGCGTGCGAATCACCGGCCCACTAAACTCCATTGCTCGATACGTCGCACCATCTACACCAATGTCGCCAATCGTCATCAGAATTAAATCTTTTCCGCCAATCCATTCACCTAATCTCCCCTTGTAGATAAACTTCATTGACTCGGGCACCTTAAACCACGTTTCACCGCTGATCATGGCCGCGGCTAGGTCTGTACTCCCAACACCAGTGGCAAACGCCCCCAGCGCACCGTACGTGCACGTATGCGAATCCGCGCCAATTACCGCATCGCCAGGCACCACCAATCCCTGCTCCGGCAGCAGCGCATGCTCTATCCCCACTTGCCCAACTTCAAAGTAATGCCCAATCTTGTGCTGCTGCGCAAACCGCCGCATCACGGCACACTGCTCCGCCGATTCAATATCCTTGTTCGGCGTAAAATGATCGGGCACGAGCACTACGCGCTGCGCATCAAACACGCGCTTCGCCCCGGCTTTCTCGAACTCCGCAATCGCCATCGGCGCCGTGATGTCGTTCGCAAGCAGCAGATCCAATCGCGCCTGTATTAACTCACCCGGCTCTACGCGCTGCTTCGCGCAATGTGCTGCCAGGATTTTCTCCGTAATCGTCATACCCATAACTCTACTCCCTGTGTGCTGCGCTTAATATGAAAAGGCACGGAGGGGCGTATCGCAATACGCCCCTACTACTCCATGAAGACTATCCCTTTGCACGCCCAAAAATCTTTTCCCTCCACCGGCGCCAGCGCTTCTTCCACCGCCGTGGCTTGATTAGATCACGATACACTCGCTTTCGCAGAAATCTCCCGACATGCAGATACCATGGCCGTTCTCCGAGCCGCAACGCCTCCTCTGCCGTCACGTGCTGCGGCATGAAGTGCCGCTTCAACTTCAGCAACGTTGCCTCATCAATGCGGCGGTACCGGGCCAGGATCCACCGACTCAGCAGATTTCCCTGGCCACGTACTCGAAACGCCGTGGCAAAATCCACCAGATACGGCTGAAACTCGCGCGTCACCAGCACGTTCTTCCGACGCAAATCCCCATGCCCCACGCCTCGAGCATGCATCGCCCTCATCAGGCGCTCCAGCCGCTCAAAAAACTCTGGCACCAAATCATTCTCCTTTAACCTCGGCAGCCGATGTCCCTCCACGTATTCCATCAGAAATCCATCCCTATCCACCATCCCTGCTACACGCGGAATCCCCTCAATCCCCTCCAGCTGCTTCATGATCCGAAACTCATGCGCAATTACCCAGCGACCAAATAACAATCGTACCACTCGTGGCCGCGGCCCAAAATCCTTCAGCGCATATCGCTTGCCTCCGTACTCCACAAGCATAATATCAGATTGCAGTACTGACCGGCCCGTATGTATGTTTTCAACCACGCACGGCTGAACCGACGCCCTACTCAGTGGAGCTTCCATCTGCTTGTCCATATTCTCATTCGAGTAGTCACTGCGCGGTAATTCCAACATACTATCCTTTTGCTCATCCAGATATTAGAATATAAGCATAGCCAAAAAGTAGAGGCAACCCAATGTTGTCGGACTTCTTCCACAGACATCGAGGGCAGACACATGGGTCTGCCCCTACGTCACAAACTGATTTTTGTCCGAGCTGCGAAATATCCTTAGCTACACAGTAAATATATCTGTAGGGGCGAACCCGCTGCGGTCCGCCTCGGCGGATTCGCCCTTTTCCTACATCCCGCGCTTCTCCACCTGTATCCGCTCCTGAATGAGCAGTGTATTGATCGCGTTGAGGTATGCCTTCACGCTCGCCAGCACCACGTCAGTGCTCGCACCGCGCCCTCGCGCCTTTCTGCCTCCCATTGCTATCTTCACTCGTACGCGCCCCACGGCATCTTTCCCACCAGTCACCGCTTCGATTCCATACTCTTCCAGATTTACGCTCATTCCCGTCATTCGGTCTATTGCCTTAAACGCCGCATCAACCGGCCCGTCTCCATTACTCGCATCCATCAACACCTGATCACCCTTGCGAATCTTAAGCGTTGCCATGGGAATCGTTGAGGTGCCGCTTGACGTATGCAGGTACTCGAGCAGATACGTCTCCTTCCCCTTAAACAGCTCGTCATCCACAATCGCATACAGATCGTCGTCAAACACCTCTTTCTTCTTATCACACAAATCCTTAAACCGTTGGAACGCCCGGTTAATCTCCTCATCGTTCAGCTTATAGCCCAGCTCCTCCAGCCGCTTCTTGAACGCATGTCGCCCGGAGTGCTTGCCCATCACCATTGATTCACCAGTCCACCCAACGGACTCTGCTGTCATTATCTCATATGTTGTTCGTTCCTTCAGCATACCATCCTGATGAATGCCCGCCTCGTGCGCAAACGCATTAGCTCCAACAATAGCTTTGTTCGGCTGCACCGGAATGCCGGTGATTTGACTTACCAACCGGCTCGTCCGATAGATTTCATTTGTGTTGATGTTCGTGTGGTACTTGTAAAAGTCCTTGCGCACCTTGAGATTCATCACAATCTCTTCCAGCGAAGCATTACCTGCGCGTTCGCCCAGCCCGTTGATCGTACACTCCACCTGCCGTGCCCCATTTACAATCGCGGCCAGCGAATTTGCCACCGCCAACCCCAGATCGTTATGGCAATGCACCGAGATCACGACCTGGCTGATGTTCTTGACGTGTTCGCGCACATGGCGGATGCACTCGCCAAACTGCCACGGCGTGCAGTAGCCCACAGTGTCCGGGATATTCACCGTTGTGGCCCCCGCCTCAATCACTGCCGTTACTACTTCGCAAATGTATCCCCAATCCGTGCGGCCGGCATCTTCGCATGAAAACTCTACGTCCTTCGTGTACGTCTTTGCTTGCTTTACCGCTGCTACAGCTGACTCGATCACCCGTTCCTTCGTCATCCGCAACTTCTTCTCAATGTGCACAGGGCTTGTTGCAATAAAGGTATGAATGCGGCCGCGCTTGGCCGGCTTGATCGCCTCGCCACATCGCGCCACGTCCTCTGGCTTCGTCCGCGCCAGCCCTGCAATTACCGGACCTTCTACCGTCTTCGCGATCGTGTGCACGGCTTCAAAGTCCCCAGCCGACGAGATTGGAAACCCTGCTTCAATGATATCCACTCCCAGTCGGGCGAGCTGATGCGCCACCTTTAATTTCTCCTCAATATTCATACTGGCGCCCGGCGACTGCTCGCCGTCGCGCAGCGTCGTGTCGAAGATCAGAATCCGCTCAGTCATAAGACTCACCCCTTCTTTTGTAAAATCAGGCGAGGCATACCCGCAGGAGACCAGGCCTTCGGCCATGTTCCGCGTGCATGCCGCAATATCCGCCCTAAAACAAAAACGCCCTGATGACGCCTGCCGCATCATCAGGGACGAGTCACTTCAATGGTGTACCCGTGGTACCACCCTGCTTCAGCATATTGCTCGCGCAATACACCCTTTATTTGAGCCCGGTTACGAAGGCCAGCCGGCGTGGACTAATAGATAGCGTTCATCCACACAGCTCCAAGGCGAGTTCAGGGCCAGGCCTTACCGCCTCACACCCTTACCAGCGGCTCTCTGAGCAGGCCAGTCAGCCCCTACTACTCCTCTTCGTCGCTTTTCTGGTTGTCAAAGAAAACAGTCGAAAATGCCTACATCTTCGAGAAAAGTGGCCTAAATCATATATATCCGCTTCCCTCTGTCAAGGACAAAATACTCTAACTTAATCTTTCCGCGGTAGCAGAATCTCTACCAGGGTCCCGCGTGGTTTACGGCGCTGAATTGCGATCCGGCCCTGATGTGCCTCAATGATTCGTTGCGTAATCGTCAGCCCAAGTCCTGTGCCTCCCTTTTTCCGCGTGAAGAATGGCTCGAACACGCGCTCCAGATCATCCTCATCAATTCCTTTTCCTGTGTCACCGATTGCCACCCGGACGAAATTCGCATCCTTCCAGGCAGGCTCAATCGTCACGTCAATCACACCTTCCCCCTCAATGGCGTGCCGTGCATTCAGGTAAATGTTCAACAGCGCCTGCTTCAGCTGCATTGGATCTGCCAGCACCATCGGCACCTCGCTCGCATACTGCTGCTCCACCTGAATTCGCCCCTCCTCCTTTTCGTGGAACAGAAACTTCACCACCTCATCATTCAGCTGCCGGATGTCGCACTGGGCAATCTCCTTCACGCTCGGATTCGCAAAATTCAGCAACTCCGACACGATTCGCTCGCACCGCATTGCCTCTTTGTGAATGACCTCGTAATCCTCTGAGTGTGGATTTGTCTTACCCGCGTTCTTCAGCAAATATTCCGAGTACGCCGAAATAATGCCGATTGGGTTATTGATTTCATGCGCCACTCCTGCTGCCAGCTCCCCAAGCGTAGCCATCTGCTCCGACCGGATCAGCCGCTCCCGTGCCTTCAACAGCTCTGCTTTCTGCTTGTTAATGATCTCAACGATAAACCACGACATCAAAATTACCATCCAGATAAGCGCAAACTTCAATGCCATGCCGCGCCCAAGCAAACTCACCGATTGCTCCTGCAACCGCACCGACAGAATAAACAACACGCAGATCAGCAGATTCATCAACAGATTTTCGCGCGCAGTCCGAAACAGCCCAAACCCGCGCAGAATCAGCAGAAAGTAGAGAACGTAAAAGTCGCTCTGCATAGTGCGCCCTACGTAGTAGCTTGTGTCGAAGTATACCAGAGCCGTCACAAACAAGACGTCTACCAAGTACGACGCGTAGCAGAAACCCTTGATCTGATTCAGCTGCACCCGGCTGAAATGGAAAAAGTACGTCTGCGCCACGTTGAACATCCCGTACAGAAAAAACAGCACGAAAATCTCCGTCGCTGGAGCTGCAAATCCTGTGCTCCACAGCCAGCTCATGAGCGTTACTGCCAGGATCACCCACTTGAGCATAAGAATTGCACGCCCCTCTACGTGCTTCAGCCACAGCAAGTACTCCCGTTCCTCTGCACTGATTACCCGCTTCATTCCTTACTCCAATTATGTATGGGTTCAAAATTTCCATGTAAGGGGACTAAAATTTTGAACTTCTGCAAAATCTTCACGGTCTTGCCCGAGCACCGATAGGGAGTAGGGACAGATTATAATCTGTCCCTACGTTTGCGAGAATATTTTAAAATCGCGTCGAGCAACCCCTTGGTCGTATATTCCTTCGCCTCGATCTGCACCTCCAGGCCTGCTTCCCGTACCGTAGCAGACGTCACCGGCCCGATGCTCGCAATCAGCACATCGTGAAACAGCCGGCTTCGCTGCTTGTCGCTCAGCGCACCCATCAAACGTTGCACTGTGGACGACGACGTAAATGTGATTATATCCACTAGGCCTTTGGTCAAGTACCTCTTCAGCTTCACAATCCCCTCTTTGTTACCTGCTGTCTCATACAACGGCACTACCTCGACATGCGCACCTTTTTGCTCGAGCGTCAGGGGCAACAGGTCGCGCGCCTCTGCCGCCCGCGGTAGCAGCACCCTGTCACCTGTCTCGACTGCCAGCGAGTCGAGCAACCGTTCCTGCACAAATTCCCTTGGCACCACGTCGGCCACGATCCCATACCCCCGCAGCCGCTCTGCTGTCTTGCTCCCTATCACGGAAACTCGTACTCCCCCAAGACACCGCGCATCCAGTCCCAGACCAAACACTCTTGTCATAAACAGATTCACTGCATTCACACTCGTAAAAATCAGCCAGTTGTAATCCCCCAGTCGCGCGATCTCTTGGTCCACTGCCGCCCCATTGCCCACAGGTTCGATGCGGATCGTCGCACACTCATATACCACTGCCCCGTACTCCCGTAAGGCGGAGATAAACTCCTCTGCCTGCCCTACGGGGCGCGTCACGGCAATGCGCTTTCCGAATAAGGGCTTTTTCTCGTACCACTGAAGCGTCCGCCGCAACGCCACGCACCGCCCAACCATAATAATCGCCGGTGGCTGAAAATTCGCCTTTCGCGCTGCCTCTACAATCTTCCCCAGCGTTGATGTCAGCGTTTGCTGATCTGGCCGCGTTCCCCAACGAATCAGTGCTATCGGCGTTGATGCCTTCTGTCCATTTGCGCGCAGCTCCTTAACAATCGTAGGCAGATTCCCTACACCCATCAGAAACACCAGTGTCCCTTCTGCCTTGCCCAGTACTTTCCAGTTCAAGCTCGTTTCGCGTTTCCCTGGTGCCTCGTGACCCGTGATGATGTGCAGCTGCGACGCCATCTCGCGATGCGTCACTGGAATTCCCGCGTATGCTGGCACTCCGATTGCCGAAGTTACGCCCGGCACCACTTCAAACTCTATCCCTGCCTTCGCCAGTTCTACCGCCTCTTCCCCACCACGGCCGAACAAAAATGGATCGCCCCCCTTTAGCCGCACCACTACTTCCCCAGCTTTCGCGCGCTCGCACAGAAGACGGTTGATCTCTTGTTGCGGCTTCGTGTGATGCCCCCGCCGCTTTCCCACATCAATCCGCTCTGCCTCGGGTGGCGCATAATCCAGCAGCTCTTCATTCACCAGATAATCATGTACCACCACGGTCGCCCGCTGCAGAACCTCTCGCCCTCGCACCGTGATTAGCCCTGCATCGCCAGGCCCAGCTCCAACAAGGTATACCTTTCCAGCCATACGTCTCCATCCTTATTTAAAAGTTATTCTCTCGGCACAAATGTTAGTGCAGAAAACAAAGAGACAAAGTACAAAATCTTGCGTTTTCGATATGTTTTGCCCGATCGCTAATCCTGATAGTCTCTTTTTCCATCTCTCACCTCTCTTCTCTCAGAAAGGGCCTTCATTTTCAAGCTGTAGTTTTATAAAAGACCGAAGCGCGAACAATCGCATCCCCTTGTGCTCACGTACCAGCTCGAGATGCCGCTCCTGAAACTCTCCTAGCCTTCCTTCCACCAGTGCATTTCCCGTAAGGATGTGCGTTATACCCAGCTTCCGTAAATACGCAAAGATTTCGTCACTTCCGTACCCACGATCCTCTGCCAGAAATGCCAGCATATCCTTTGAGTACATATGAGGATTCGGGATAATCGCTGCAGGCAAGAGGGGAAGTTCCGGTATGTTTTCTGTGACCAGTAGTACGTCGTCTTTATGCATTGCATTTGAAATGAACTTTACAAACTCATAGTGAGATAATTCGCGCTTGTAATATTGAGTAATTGCTTCTCTAC
>CAZVVA010000116.1:0-12371 GCA_964630455.1 uncultured Candidatus Sumerlaeota bacterium | reverse complement strand
CTTGAGAATCCGCTTGGTCCGATGCCGCGGCCAGAAAAATAAGACAATTGGATAGCTCACAGCAGCAATGGCCAGATAAATGAGGACGCCCAGCGGTCGAAGCACTGCATCAATGACGACGACTATAGAGTGAGGATACCTCATAGGCTATTCCTAATCACTTCGAGCCCGGGTGGGATCGAAGTCCGCCGAGCTGCTGCAGAATGACCTGCCTTAATTTTGCATAATCAGTGGCGAGGTCAAAATGTTCTTCCACTGTGCGCCGGGCATTTTCAGAAATCCGCTGTCGTACTTCCAGCGAGGAATAGATCTCCAGAATTTTCTGTGCCGCCTCTTTGGGGTTCGTTGGATCAATAATCACCAGGTTGTGGCAATCACGAAATTCAGGGCGCTGAATGGCGGAGCTGGATACGTGAAGACAGATCATGCCAGCGGCCATAGCCTCCAGTAGGCATGTGCGCAGCTCAGTATCGCCCTGGGTATCGGTGGCGTTGAGCTGAGTTACGTGAAAATCAGCGTCCGCCATGAGTACCTTCAGCCGGTCGAAATCCACACGACCTACCCATGTTACATCCGGCCGCTCGAGGAACATGCGTAATTGTTTCTGAATACGTATTTCCTTGGGAGAGGCGGAAAGGCCAAGCAGTTTAAAGTGCGTTGGATATAGGTTGCCTGCGACAGTCATTGACGCTGGGATGTGCTGCTTTACCTCGTCCAATATAGGAGCAAAGCGCTCGAGTCCATGCCACCAGAGTAGCTCTCCATGGTAGAAAAACCGAATTCCGTCTGATCGGGCTGCTGTGTCCGGTTTTGCAGATGATGTCCATTGGTCGCGTTGCGGACAATTCGCGATGTAGTGCACTTTGCGCATGCTCACAAAATAACGGCGAGGAATGTGCGTGCGCGTGTGAATCACAATCAGACACGTGGCCAGTCGCACAAGTACAAAGTTGACCGCATACAGCATGGCACGCAATACCCAACGGTCGCACAAGTCCACCGAATCTATGCTCATAAAGAGGTATACGGGCGTTCTGACAAGGCGTGCGTAAAGCACGCTCAAAAAGACTTTGGGGATATAGCGAGGGGCATCGGTTTTACTATAATTGAGCATGATGAAATCTGCACGACGACTCTGCCTGATGAATGCTCCAAAGGCTTGAATATTTTCGACGCCCCATCCTTCATTACACATCTTTTCGGCCCAGTTTTGGACAACTCTATCAATCGACAAATAGAATAAGGCCTGCATTGGCCATCCCTATTGGCTTGGATATGTGAGATACGATTCTGGAATGTAGCGGGAGCGGGGAGGGCAATCAAGCATTTTTCATGCGGCGGTTCAAATGCAACCACTCAATGAAGGACGCAAAGCGAACATCCGCAAGGATACATGGGGCATGACACTCTTCAATCCTTCATGCCAGTGCCCCGCGCAAAGAGGCCTGGAAATTGTACCGGAAGCGTTCCCCTGGCTTTGCGCTTGCCGCAGAGCACTTCGGCAACCGCAACCTGCGACCCGAGTGATCTATCGTATGCGCAAAGAAATGTGTCCACTTCAGGGATTTGCAAGAGTACATAAGGACTTCCGAAAGAGACCAGGGTGAGCGGCTTCTTCAGATTCAGCAAGTCATGGACAAATTTGATCGCTGCATCGTCCTCGATTTGAATCCAAGAGAAGCTGGCAACAATGATTCCATCCACCTCTTTTGCCGCGGAAAGAATCTTCTTGCGGCCATCTTCATCTCCATTGGCCGTCAATGTTTTAACCTCAACACCTTTATGAAAGCCCTGCATGGCATCTCCAAAATACTCGTGCACTCGTGAAAACCAGCCAGCTCGCTGAGTCGAGACATTGACCACGAGATACTTGCGGTCAGGCAGAAGGGGCAAGGTTCCTTTGCCCTTTTTGACGATAGTAATGGCGCGGCGGGCAATCTCCTTTGCCTGGGCTTCATGCTCAGGTGTACCCACGAGCTCAGACACTCGGGCAACGTCTACCGTAGCCTGTTTGTGCAAGCCAAGACGCGTTTTCGCAGCGAGAATTCTGCGCACCGAGAGATCAATCCGCTCGGTGCTGATCTCCCCCCGTTCGACTGCCTCGAGAATCGCCTTAATTGCTTTCTGAACCACTCGCGGTGTCAGCACAATATCCAGGCCAGCCTTTACGCCCAACACCGCCGCGTCCTCATCGCTGTAATGATCTGTAATACCGCGCATGCCGTATGAGTCTGATACGAGCAGCCCTTTGAACCCAAGATGATCGCGCAACAGGCCGGTCATAACCTTAGGCGATACCGTTGCAGGGCCAGGGCTAGGGTCAAGCGCGGGCATCCAGAGGTGGGCAGTCATAATCGAAGCGACGTCGGCCGTCTTGATGGCAGCAGCGTATGGCGCGAGGTCAACCCGTTCAATTTCATCACGGTCACGCAGCACCACGGGCATGGTACGATGAGAATCCGCGCGAGTAGCTCCATGACCTGGGAAATGCTTTGCAGTGGCGAGCACTCCGTGTTCCTGAAGACCCTTGATGTAAGCACAAGCCATGCGGCTGACCAGCGCTGCGTCGTCGCCGTAGGAACGCGTACTGATTATGGGGTTGGCGGACTCGACATTGACATCCACGACCGGCGAGAAGTCATAATTCACGCCGACGGCGCGGGCCTCAATGGCAGTCACCTTTCCGCATTGATACGCAAGATCCGGATCGCCAGTTGCGCCGAGCGCCATGTTGGAAGGGAAATCCGTGCCCCCAGGGGAACTATCACCAATCCCGGACTCGTAGTCCGCAGCGAAAAGGAGCGGAATGCGTGATTGCTCCTGGAGGGCGTTAGTAGCACGTGCAAGCGACAGGGCGTCAATCCTGCTGACGAAAAATCCGCCGAGGTGGAACTCCTTGATCAGCTGCTCTGAGGCAATGGGCCGGTACCAGGTGATAATCATCTGCCCTACCTTTTCCTCAAGGCTCATCCCCTTGAGCGTTTCTTCTACCCATGCCGTATCAGGAGGAAGCAACTTTTCTGCACCGATGCTCGGAAGTATCATCAGTGAGACTAGTACGAAGAGAAAAACTGCGCATTTTCCAGACATAATTATCGCCCCTTTGGGGAGATTCCGCGTAATGCGAGAGCCAGGATATTTTTTCCGGCGCGCATTAGCGGGATAAGAATACTGTTCTTCTATTTTCCCAAACGTTCCCATCCCTGTTTAGAAAGGCTAAGGTAAAGAAGAAGGCCTCCGCATAGGCCAACGAGAGTGAGGACAATGCCCAATTGGGTATAGCCGAGAATGAGTTTGCCAAATCCAAACAGTATGCCATAGATCAAAACAGCCCCAAGGAACCAGTTCAGCAAATCAATGGAAAGCCCTTTGTCAACCGGAATATCAGGAGCCAGGCGGCCAACTCGGCGCCAAAAGATACCCCCTGGCCGAACCTTGCGGTAGAAGTTTAGCAGCGTTTCTTCCTTTTCAGGCCGGGTAAGGAACGTAACCAGCAGCCATGTCAAGGTAGATCCGCCAACAATGATGAGCATGGTCCAGCCGAAAGCGGTTTCCTCTGGAATAAAGGGATGTATCTTATTTGCAATAGTAAGGCCAGCAAAGAGGACAGCTGAAGCGATCATCGAGGAGATCTCGCTCCATGCGTTAATGCGCCACCAGTACCAGCGCAGGATCAGCACAAGGCCGGTGCCTGCGCCGAGTGCCAGGATACTTTCCCAGGCTTGTTTAACGGTCTCCATGTGCTTGGCTACGATCAAGCCAAAAATTATTGTAATGAATGTCGTGATCCGAGAGACAAAGATGTAGTTACGCTGTGCGGCCCGCTCGGAAGTGAAATCCTCCTCTCTGGCCACGAATCGTTTGTAGACATCGTTAACCACATACGACGCTCCCCAATTGACCTGCGTGGCAATGGTTGACATGAAGGCTGCCAGGAAGGAGACCAGCAGGAGTCCGAGAAAGCCTGGGCCCAAATAATGGATCATCATCAGCGGGTATCCACGCTCGGGGTCAGCCAGGTTAGGAAAGAGCACCAGTGAACAGAGCGCCACAATGACCCATGGCCACGGGCGCAGGGCATAATGGGCAACGTTGAAGAGCAAGGTTGCCAGGACGGAATGTTTTTCGTTCTTGGCCGAAAACATGCGCTGGGCAACATAGCCACCACCACCAGGCTCTGCACCAGGATACCAGGCAGCCCACCATTGTACCGTTACCATCACGAGAAACGTTATCAGGGGGTACATCCCGATACCAGTCTTCCCGAAGCTTGGCAGAAAGTTGAAGAAACTGGCGCCCTGCTCGCCATAGATATTCATGATACCTTCCCGCAAACCTCCCATACCCCCCACAGCCTTGAGTGAAAAAAAGGCGAGGGCAATTGAACCTGACATGGCAATGAAAAATTGGAAGAAATCGGTGGCCAGGACAGCCCAGAGGCCAGCCATAATAATATACACGCCCGTTACGGCATAGAGACCATAAATGATTAGCCACGCCTTTTCATCACTGCAATTAAACGAGACCGCAACGATCTTCTGCATTGCAATAGTGACCCATCCCATGATGATGCAGTTTATCGGGAAGGCCAGATACAGCGCACGAAACCCACGCAGATATACGGCCGGCTTTCCAGAATACCGCAACTCCGTAAATTCCACGTCAGTCAATACTTCTGCACGACGCCACAATCGCGCAAAAAGAAACACCGTGAGCAATCCGGAGCAAAGAAAATTCCACCATAGCCAGTTGCCGGCAATACCGTTCTTGGCAACAATACCCGTTACCGCAAGAGGTGTGTCCGCGGCAAATGTCGTGGCTACCATGGATATCCCGGCCAGCCACCACGGCACGGATCGACCTGAACAGAAGAAATCAGTAATACTGCGACTGCCACGCCTGGTAAAAAGGACACCAATGGTCACCGAAAAGGCTAAATAAGCTACAATGAGCGCATAGTCAATCAGGTGGAGTTGCATTCTCGCCTCCTCTTCTGGTTCTTAAGGAACATCCAAGCCACGGCTACACTTCCGACGACTATTTGAACGCTTCTCTTGCTAGACGTTTTCCCAAACAGTTGCAATGACTTTTTTACATGCCAGCAAATTTCTTGATGCGTCTATGTAGAGATTCTATCAAAGTGAGATTTCAATTTCCTTATGTTTCGTTAACCCCTGCTAGCCATAGGCATCATGCGCCCGTAGGGGCAGGCCTTGTGCCTGCCCTTTGGCTGGCGAAATGACTACGCTCGTTGGGCAACCACAAGGGTTGTCCCTACATCCTATTGACCGTCCAAAATAGCTTGCGCCTTGGTGCTTTAATGTTTCTTTTTGTTGAGCGCTTTTAGGTAGTTAATATCATTGAACCCCTACAAGCACTATCTCTCTGAGCGCCCAGGGAGTGTTGAGAGAAAAAGGTATTGTACGACTGAGGGGTTCAGCATGAGAGAATCATCCAGCCATTGGATGAATTGCCATCCGTAATTCTGAAGAAACGATATGTAAGGGTTCAGCACGCGCTCCTGTTCTTTTCCTGAAGGCCGCAGGGCGTGATCCGCTTTGGTCAAGTGGGCAAGCAGGGTGCGATCCCGTTTCTTCAAGGCATCGAAATATCGTTCTGTGAGTCTGTTGAAGCTCATGCGTACGTTTTGCTCCATTTTCTCGAAGGAGCTGAGCACTGCGGGGTCGTCCGACGCGAGCTGGCGACGCAGCTCAGAAACGAGGCCAAGCATGTCCTGCTGCGCTTTCTGGAGAAGACGCTCATGCTGCCCACCATTTTGAGAGGCTAATGCCCGGCGGTATAGCTCGTTGCTCGAGATCAAGAGGAATTCCTGCACCGAGAATCCAAGCCTTTCCAGTGCGTGCTGGACGCGGGGTTCAATCAGAGTGACACGTAAGCGCGGATAAATTACCGGCATGAATACATGGAAAAAACCATAGCACTCACGCAGCAACGCGAAATAGGCGATTTCGCCCGGCCCGGCGACGTAGGCCACGGTTGGAAAAATCGCGTCTTGCACAATAGAGCGCGTGACAACGTTCGTGCTGAATCGCCAAGGCGAGCTGGCCAGAAGCTCGAGCGCTTGCTTCTGAGTCATTCTCTCCATCTCATCACCCGTAAAAGGATGGAGCAGCAGAACAGCGTCGTGTTTCCATTTCACCTTACACCGCAGGTGATCGCGGTAAATGAAGCAATTCAAGTCATCCGGTTCGCGGTGCAGCGCGGCGTCGTAACCCAGGTGCTGCATGGTCTGGCTTGCCCGCAAAATTTGGGCCGAGCTCTCCCCCGGTGTCTGGAGCTCACGCTTGAAGACAGGTTTGCCTTTTTCTCGTACGCATCTCAGCCGCGGGCTGACAAGGACAAGGCCGTATTGCTTCATCAGGTATAGTAGCAGCCGACAAAAAAGCTCCTCCAGGTTTGCAGACTTCTCAATCGTCTGACGGAGGGTCTGGAGCAGATCATCTTTGAATTCGGTGGCAAACGTCTCTGCCTCAAAACGCTGAAGGAGCTGCTTGAGGCTGGGCTCAACGGGGATATCGAACACTGAAATGCCGGGTTGATAGTTCTCCGGCTCGTAGCGGAAACTTGCAGGCTCGCCATCGCGACTAACCCATGAGACAGTTCGCACCTCGTCGAAATCATGATCCTCAGAAGCGACCCAGAAAACTGGAACGACGGTGACACCTCTGGAAGAAGCCAATTCCCGCGCCAATTTTACTGCTGTCAGGCTTTTATAAAGTGTATAGAGGGGGCCGGCTAACAGACCTGCTTGTTGCCCTGTTGCCACCACATAGGTTCCAGGCTGGCCAAGCCGGCCAATATTTTCCAGCGCCGCTGCACTGTTGCCCATGGATTCATTCCACTGGCGGAGCTCGGCAAGCTCCTCAGGGGCCCAGGCTGCTGCGGGATGGAGGCTGCGCTGCTCAAGCGCAGCGTCCCATTCTCCAGGAAAAAGGCCAAAGAAATCCGCCAGCTTCGAATCCCTTTTCAGGTAGCCTTCAAACAGATCGCGATGAGCAGAGAATTGAGTCATACGTAATCTTTAACTATGGTCCGGCAAACTTCCGCACATTGGAGTAAGAGGGAATCTCTCTTGTTTCTCCCCGAAAGGCCGATTTTACATATACGGTTATTGCTATTAAGCTTACACGATGATGTCAATAGAATTCTGGATAAACATCCCGAGGTTATGCGATCATGAACGGTTCTGAGACATTTACGAAACCCAGAGAGAGGTAGCCACCAAAAGGTCAATTCAATGCAGCTCCTAATGCAATCTGCACTGTACTTGTAGGTTTGTGAAATTGGCCGACCCAGCACAGTGCGAGAAGTCAAAAAATCTCTTTACAGCAAAAACGGGCTGGGGTATAAAAAATACGTTTTTCCCTTAACAGCCAGAATAAAATTACATGGGTGATTAGCTCAGTTGGTTAGAGTGCCGGCCTCACATGCCGGAGGTCGCAGGTTCGATTCCTGCATCACCCACCATGCTTTTCTGCCCACAAATTGGTTTCGGCTCGACGGAGAAGGGTATATGCGCTGCAGCGCTACAGCATTTGTGGGTTTTTTTATGGGTGTTTCACCTGCCAGAAAGCCCCAGTTTTCCTTGACAAGCTTCAACGCACTGGTAGGGTAATGCCATTTTTGGGCGAGTGAGAAAAATGTTGAAGGTTAACGTAAAAGACCTAAAAGACCGGACCATTGTGCTGCACATTGAGGAACGTCCTGAGTTTTTTGACCTGAGCGATAAAGACTTTCTGTTTATTGACCGTGTACGTGGAGACGTGGAATTTCAACGGCTGGAAAACGAGATCATTGCAGAAGGCCATCTACATGCCACGGTCAGGACTCACTGCGTTCGATGCCTTAATGCCATGCAGCTGACGCTTGAACCTGAAGTGCATCTCATATATGCCCATGATCGCTCACTTCTCTCGAACGGAGTGGTGGTGGAAGTGGGCACAGATGTTCCCATATACTACGATGGAGAAACCATAAATCCGCGCGATGACTTTCGGGAACTGATTCTCATGGATCTGCCTAACTTTCCTGTGTGCAGTCAGAACTGTAAGGGACTCTGTGCAGGATGTGGGGCGAATTTAAACCGGGAACCATGTAGGTGCCATCAAAAAGCTGAGAAGTCCGCTGAAGCATGGAAAAGGCAGCTGCGCAATATCAAGCTTGGGGGAAGGGACGTCAATCAGAGTAAGTAGAAAAATTCTATTGACAATAGTAACGGAAGTCTTGGTAAATTTTCTGATTAGTATGATTCCTGCGTAATCGGATACAGATGTTAACTAGGAGGATATAGCTGGATGCCAGTACCGCGAAGACGTCATTGCAAATCGCGCCGCGACAAGGGACGCACGCATAAGAAACTCACTATGCCGACCGTTACGGTCTGCGCGAAGTGCGGCGAGCCGAAAGCGCCGCATCGCGTCTGCCCCAACTGCGGGGAATATAAAGGCACAACCTATAAGGTCACCGTTTCCAAGTAGGCGTGCCACGCCGATAGAGAGGGCAGCAGTGTGAGTGCCATTACGGGTAGAAGCGCATGAAAATTGCTCTTGATGCCATGGGAAGTGATTATGGGCCGCAGAATCTGGTCGACGGAGCTATTCTGGCTATTAAAAAGCTCCGGATGGAAGTCGTCCTGATTGGCAAAGAAGACGTGCTCACCGAGATTCTGCGCAAGAGGAATTTTCGCAATCCCCGCCTCTCGATTGTAAACGCCACCGAAGTGGTCGGTATGCATGATGCGCCGAAAGAGTCGCTCCGCAGGAAGAACTCTTCAGTATACGTTGCGACGCAGCTGGTGCACCATGGTGAAGCCCATGGATTGGTCTCAGCGGGGAATACGGGGGCAACGCTAGCATCCACGCTAAGAATCTGGCGAACATTGAATGGGATCAGCCGGCCAGCGATTGCTACCCTGATGCCGACGCAGAAACAGCCCGTAGTGCTCCTCGATGTAGGAGCAAACGTTGACTGCAAGCCACGGCACCTTTTTGATTTTGCTATCATGGGTGCGGTGTACGCGCGCGATATTCTCAACCGGCAGGATCCGCGGGTCGGGCTGCTTAGCATTGGCGAAGAAGCCAGCAAGGGGAACGAGCAAACTTTCGGGGCGTTCAAACTGTTGGAGCGATCAACGTTGAACTTTCGCGGCAATGCCGAGGGGCGAGACATAGTCACGGGCGCCTTCGACGTAATCGTTTGCGACGGATTTATAGGCAACATTGTACTGAAATTCGGCGAAGCTGTGGCGAAGATGATTCTACATTCTTTGAAAGGGGAACTCTCGAAAAACGTAATTTCTTACCTTGGTGCTCTGGCCATGGCTCCAGCGTTTGAGAGCTTTAAAAAACGTATTGATTACTCGGAATACGGTGGGGCGCCGCTGCTTGGCCTCAATAGCGTCTGCATCATCTGCCATGGTGAATCGAGTCCCAAAGCGATAATGAATGCCCTCCGTGTGGCTGCAGAGTTTGTAAACCATAACGTTAATAACCACATTTTGGAGGAACTGCGTTCAAACCCGCATAACGATGCTTTAAACAATTTTATTGCCAAGGACAGGTCACCGGAATTTTCAAACCCCTCAATTATCACTCCAGAGAGGACGGCACCCAAGAAGTGAATAAGCTACGCGCTGTAGGATTGCTTGGAACGGGATCCGCAGTTCCTGAGCGAATATTGACCAACCAGGATCTCGAGCGAATGGTTGACACGAGCGACGAATGGATTCGCACGCGCACGGGTATCCTTGAGCGGCGCATTTGCGCACCTGATGAGGCAGCCTCGGACCTGGCCGCTGAATCGGCCAGAAAAGCCCTCGAGCATGCCAAGGTTGATCCGCAAGAGATCGAACTGCTGATCGTGGCCACAGTTAGCCAGGATACGTTATGCCCGGCTACTGCATGTTACGTACAAGAGCAGCTGGGAATTAAGGCGTGCGCTGCATTCGACCTCAACGCAGCGTGCACGGGATTTATCTATGGCATAACGGTTGCTAAAGCATATATTCAAACAGGGATGTGCGACAAGGCGCTTGTCATCGGGGTCGATCTGCTATCGCGGGTGACGGACTATGAGGATCGTGCCACGTGCGTACTCTTTGGCGATGGCGCAGGCGCAGCCGTAGTGGGCCCTACAGACGACGACCGAGGTATTCTGGCGGAGTATCTATCGGCTGACGGCAAGCTGGCCTCGCTCATTTGCATTCCTGCGGGTGGATCGCGCTTGCCGGCGAGTGTCGAGACAGTTCAAAATCATCAACACTACCTCAAGATGAGCGGCAATGAGGTGTTTAAAGTTGCTGTTAGAATTTTGGGGGAGTCGGTGAACCAGGCCCTACAGAAATGTGGCCTGAAAGCAGAAGATCTCAGCCTGGTGATTCCGCATCAGGCCAATATTCGGATCATCAAGGCCTCAGCCAGGCGCCTCAACATTTCTTTGGACAAATTCTACATCAACATAGACAAGTACGGTAACACCTCCGCAGCTTCTGTTCCCTTGGCGCTGGACGAAGCAGTGCGCAACGGACGTGTAAAATCCGGCGATCTTCTTGCACTTGTAGCGTTCGGAGGTGGTTTTACCTGGGGAGCCAACATTATACGGTGGTAATGCCTGCGGACAAGGATTTCTCTCCTTCTCTATTATTCATATCCAGTTGATCAATGCGGTCCGGCTCGTTCCGTGAAGGATGATTTCCGAGGTCGGGTGGCGAGTGTGTGAGTGAGATATTATGCAAGTATCAAAGGAAGGGCTTGCGTTTGTGTTTCCCGGCCAAGGGTCGCAATTCGTCGGGATGGGAAAGGATCTCTTCGAGCGTTATGAGGTGGTGCGCAAGAGATTCGACGAGGCGGACGCATCACTGGGCTATCAACTCAGTCGGATTTGCTTTGAGGGGCCGGCGGATGAGCTGAAACTTACGCGACATACGCAACCAGCATTATATATCTGCAGTGTCTGCTGCTACGATCTGCTTGCCCAGCACAGCATCGTGCCGCGTGCGGTTGCTGGTCATAGCCTGGGTGAATATAGCGCTCTGTACGCGACAGGGGTAGTTGATTTTGAGACGGGTCCGCGTCTGGTTCAGGTGCGCGGCGAAGCGATGGCTGCGGCAGCGGAAGCACGACCAGGCAGGATGGCTGCTATTATTGGACTGAATCAGCAGACTGTTGAGGCGCTCTGCGAGCAGGCGGCACAGCATGGCATCGTAAGGGTTGCAAACATCAATTCTCCTCAGCAGATTGTTATATCCGGAGAACCGGAGGGTGTGGAACGTGCGATGGCACTGGCTCACGATGCCGGGGCAAAGCGGGCCGTTCCGCTGCCCGTGCATGGAGCTTTCCATTCGCCTCTTATGCAGGAGGCCGCGGAGACATTGCGATCCGCTCTTTCGAATGCCCCATTCAATCCACCGTCTCTGGTTTTTGTGAACAACGCCGATGCAGCTGAGCTTCACGACCCTGAAGCCATTCGCGACTCGCTGGCCAGACAGGTGACCAGCTGCGTGCGGTGGGTTGATTCGATCCAGCTTCTAGCGAACATCGGCATAACCCACTTTGTAGAGGTGGGGCCGGGGAAGGTACTCGCCGGGCTTATAAGACGAATCGTGAGTGGAGCAAAGGTATTTGCTGCGGGAAGTGCAGACGAACTGAGCGCGATTATTGACCAATGGGCTGGATAGAGGTAGCGTAGCTGGGTTCTAGGCGACGGTATATCAATCGACACAGGAGAGGCGTGATGCTAAAGGAAAAAGTCGCAATTGTGACCGGGGCAGGTCAAGGCATTGGCCGAGCTATTGCCCATACGCTGGCATGCCACGGGTCAGCCGTGGTGCTCTGTGACATTGTGAAAGAGAACGTCGAGGCCGTAGAGAAGGAACTCAGGGAAAAAAAGCATACTGCACTGGCGGTGCTGTGCGATGTGTCAGATTATAACGCGTGCGATGCGATGGTGAAAACAACCTTAGAGAAATTCGGGCGCGTAGATATTCTGGTGAACAACGCTGGCATTACGCGCGACCGGCTGCTGATGAAGATGACAGAAGAGGACTGGGATGCGGTGATGGCCGTAAATCTCAAAAGTGTCTTCAACTGTTGTAAAGCGGTCTGCCGTACCATGTTCAAACAGCGCTGCGGATGCATTATCAATATATCCTCGATTGTGGGCCTCACTGGCAATATGGGCCAAGCCAACTATGCGGCGAGCAAGGCCGGCATCATTGGGCTGACAAAAACCCTGGCCAAGGAATTCGCCTCGCGCAACATCACAGTTAACGCCGTTGCGCCCGGATTTATCAAGACTCGTATGACCGAGGTCTTGTCGGATAGTGCAAGAGCGGAATTGCAAAGTCATATACC
>CAZVVA010000115.1:0-12767 GCA_964630455.1 uncultured Candidatus Sumerlaeota bacterium | reverse complement strand
GGGCAATTCATGAATTGCCCCTACATGCCTGAGGAATACGCAGCATCTCAAAACGAGACGGGAGCCTCACCTCGAGGCTCCCGTTTGGCAGCGAAATACTGAAGAAGCGCGTGCCTATTCCATGAACTCGATCAGTCTCTTGCGCCGGCTGGGATGGCGCAGCTTGTTTAGGGCCTTGGTTTCAATCTGCCGCACACGCTCGCGCGTGACGTTAAAGATTGTGCCGACCTCTTCTAGGGTACGCGGGAAGTCGCTACCGCCGATGCCGAAGCGCAAGCGCAGCACCTTCTCTTCTCGTTCGGTCAGCGTTTTCAGCACTTTCTCAATTTGTTCCTGCATCAGGCGATAGGCTGTGGCTGTGACTGGCGACGTCGCTTCCTGGTCTTCAATAAAGTCTCCAAAGTGGCTGTCGCCGTCTTCGCCAATTGGCGTCTCAAGCGAAATAGGCTGCTGCGCGATCTTAAACACACGCCGAATTTTCTCCACCGGCATCCCCATCTTTTCGGCGATCTCTTCGGGCGTCGGCTCGCGGCCCAGTTCCTGAACCAGGTAGCGCGACACACGCGACAGCTTGTTGATTGTTTCTATCATATGCACGGGAATGCGGATTGTGCGAGCCTGATCCGCGATGGCGCGGGTCACTGCCTGGCGAATCCACCAGGTGGCGTACGTACTGAATTTGTAGCCGCGCTGGTACTCGAACTTATCAACCGCACGCATGAGGCCGATGTTGCCCTCCTGAATCAGATCCAGGAATTGCAGGCCCCGGTTGGTATACTTTTTCGCAATACTTACCACCAGCCTGAGGTTCGCCTCGACAACCTTCATTTTCGCTTCGTGCGCCTCTTTTTCGCCCTTATTAATGGCGATGGCGATATCGCGCAATTCATCGTACGTGTTACCAGCCTCTTTCTCGAGTCGTTTAATCAGGTGCTGGGCATTGCGTACTTGCTTGTCCATCTTGATGAAATCGTCCAGCTTGAACCCGAACTTCTTTTGAAGGGCACGTGCTTCAGCACTATTCTTCCTCGTGCGTTTCACGATCCGCCTTAGCTCTTCCTCGCTCAACATGGTCTTGAGAATGATTTCGCGGATTTCACGATTTGCCTCGTCGAGCTTGTTGTAAATCGAGCGGATCTTATTAGCGACCTGTTCGATAATGGTGAAATTCAGATCAACTTTGAGGAGGTGCTGATAAATCTGTGACCGTTTCTCCGTGATGTCCTTGACGATCTTCTCTCGCTGCTTCTGCGACAATGTCGGGTCTTCCAACACATCCAGCTGCTTGAGCGCCTCGTTGTAGAGATTGAGAATGATATCGAGGTTTTCCAGGACGAACTTCACCATTCGGTTTCGCTCGTCAATGTCATTTTCATCCACATTTGCACGCAAGATATCGTTCAGATTAAAGGCACCACTTTCGATGCGTGCGTAGATTTTCTTCAGTTCGCCAGCGGTGGCACTGGCACGCGAAATGGCTTCCGTGATCTCGTGGCGCCCTTTTTCAATCTGCTTGGCAAGCGCAACTTCCTCTTCGCGCGTCAGCAATGGCACCTTGCCCATTTCCATTAGGTAGAGCCGTACGGGATCATCAATGCGCGAACTCTCGACCGCGGCCGTAGCAATTTCCTCTTGTATCTCCACCATTCCCGTGGTGATGTCTTTGCCTTCTCGCTCGGCCGCTTCCACCGCGTTCTTTAAATCTTTTTCGTCGTAGACGCCAATCTGCAGCTCTTCCACCTCTTCCAGAAGGTTTTCTATATCCGCCGACGTAATATTATCTGGAAGATTCTTGTTGATCTCTTCGTACGTTAAATGCCCTTTTTCCTTACCAAGGTCAATCAAACGCTCAAATTCAGAGAACTTTGTACTGATTTTCATAGCCAATTTTACCATGCTCCTTTTTTGGTTTATCTTTTGTCTGTATTAGTATTTATATTCTTAAGATTCTTAGACTGACAGTGCCGCCTATCGATTGGCATGCGCTGCGTTCACTCTCGTGCCCTGATGTTTTACCAACAAACCGCGGGACAGTAATGCTCTCTTGTCCCCGCGCCATTAATCCTGACTCACTTTTCCCGACTCAAGTTTGCCTGGCAAATGACATTCCTTCCCCAGTATGTGAAGCCCTAGAGCCCTAGCTGTCGCTTGAGCTGTTTCACAATTCTCTGAGAGTCGCTATGCATGGAAACCAGAAGGGGAAGAATTTGATCCTGATTTCCTTGAGTATAGGACTGCTGAATTTCTTCAGACAAGCGTGCAGTTTTAGCCTTTTCAAACCTAAGCCGCAAGCGAAGTATAATTTCCTCAAGAATACTCGGATAATCCTCAATGGCTTCGTCCCACAGTGCAACCTCGCGCAGAAACGCAGCCTCTTCTTCATCTTCACAGCGATCTAGTAAATCAGCCAGCAGGGCTTGCGCGCTGTCCGTCTGGCAAACATAATCGCCCGAAAGGAGCAACCTGACCCACTTCTTTACGCGCGAATCAAATATCCACTCGGGATCAAAATCCGTACTGAAAGTCTGGCGGGTGTCACCCTTGGCCGATGCCTCTCCGAGCATTTTCAGCTGATCGCGAATATCTGTATGCTCGACAAGGATTCGCAACAATCCTTTTTCAGCCGAATGGAGCTGATCCACTCGCTTTTCCTGAATCCCCTGTGCTAGTCTATCCACGGCGTTCCGCGGGGAAGTTGTGACCCCAATCCCAACATCTTTTAAATACACATTAATGAGATGTTCATGAATACCGAGAAATTCTGCCAGCCGATGAACGTAGTTCTGCAGATAGATGGGATTGCCGACACTCTTTAGCAGTGGTCGCAGCAGGTCAATTGCCTTCACCTTACCTTCCACGCTGGCGATATTATATTTTGCAGCTGCTGCTGATAGAAAGAACTCGAGAAAATCCTCCTTTGCCTCAAGCAGCGCGCCAAATGCCTCTTTGCCGCTTATGCGCAAAAAACTGTCCGGATCCTCACCTTGTGGAAGTGTAACCACCCAAATCTGAAAATCGCGCTTCAGTAATACTTCGCATCCGCGAAGCATGGCATTTTGGCCTGCTTCATCGCCATCGTAGAGGAAGAAGATCTCAGAGCAGTAGCGCTTCAGCAATCGTGCCTGAGCCTCTGTCAGCGCAGTGCCCAGCGTGGCGACCGCATTTGCAAATCCAAACTGGTGTGCCGTGATGACATCGGTGTAGCCTTCGAGCAGAAGGGCACTCTGCGTCTGTTTCAGCGCGTCTTTTGCCCGATGCAAGCCGTACAGCACCTGTCCCTTCTTATAGATGTGCGTCTCGGGTGAATTGATGTATTTTGGCTCACTGTCATCAAGCACACGCCCGCCGAACCCTACACAGCGCTCAAGAGCGTCGAATATTGGGAAGATCAGCCGGTCGCGAAACCTGTCGTAGTATCCTCGTGCCTTGCCCTCGCCAGCAGCCATGCGACCGTCTTTATGAACGGGTTCGCGCTGGCTACGGATTATCAGCCCTGCGTCTTCCAGTGCCTTCTCCGAGTAGTCTTTCTGCCTGGCCAGCCTAAGGAAGTTCTCCCATCCCGCAGGAGCATAGCCGATCTGAAGATCATGCAAGACCTTATCGCCTATTCCGCGTCTCTTGAGATATTCGCGCGCTTTCCTACCCCTGGATTCCTTTAGTTGTGCTGCGAAAAACTCCGCCGCGAGCGTATGGATTTCGTATAAAATGGTTCTATACTGATCCAGCTCCGCATCGTACGAGCTGACCGCAAATCGGGGGACCGCCAGCCCGAGCTTCTTGGCCAAGATCTCCAGTGCGTCCTTAAATCCCACCTTCTCATACTGGCGGACAAAGCCAATGACGTCTCCCCCTACATTACACCCAAAGCAGTGGAAGATTTGCTTGGCAGGGCTAACCATGAAGGATGGGGTTTTCTCTTGATGAAACGGGCACAAGGCCTTGTAGTTGGCGCCGCCTTTCTTCAATGTCAGGTAGGAGCCAATAATATCTACAATACTGGCAGTCTCTCTAACCTTATCGGCAAACTCTTTCAGACTCGCCATAAAAAATTTTGGCCTTGTTTGCACCCTTGTTATTTTAGAAGATCAATTAAGTATTATAAGACAATATCCAGATTTTGTCAAGCCCTGCAAGATGAAAATTTTCTATAAAAGAGGAACGAGCCATATCCCTATTACTACGAGACTTACGACGCCTCTCAATGGTACTTGATCCCAAAAAGATTTCAGAGATAGAAAAAGAGAATCGTCCATTTTGTAGATTAGTCAGCCTCCAGTTGAACTGGAACCCCCCTGGCTTTCAAGTATTCCTTTACATCACGGATCGTAACTTCCCTAAAATGAAATATTGATGCTGCCAATACCGCGTCAGCTTTCCCTTCGGTTAGTGCCTGGTAGAGATGCTCCATCTTTCCTGCCCCACCGGAGGCTATTACCGGAATGCTGACGGCTTCTGCGATTTTCCGCGTAAGCTCGAGGTCGTAGCCCTCCTTGGTTCCGTCAGCATCAATGCTGGTGGGAAGGAGCTCCCCAGCTCCGAATGTTTCAACTTGCCTGACCCACTCAATGACGTCCATGCCGGTCGGTGTGCGTCCTCCATTAATAAAGACCTCGTAGCCGGACGACGTTTTACCGGTTTTTTGGGCATCCACAGCCACTATGATGGCTGACTGACCAAATTCCTTCGAGGCCTGCCGGACGAACTCGGGGTTCTTGACTGCCGCCGTGTTGATTGAAACCTTCGATGCACCTGCATTGACCAGCTTGCTAATATCGTCAAGCTCCGAAATGCCGCCACCAACGGCCAGTGGCACGCTAATCGCCTGAACTGTACGTCGCACCAGATCAAGCATTGTTTTACGACCTTCGACAGTGGCCATGATGTCTAGAAAGGCGATCTCATCTGCCCCTTCACGACTGTAAAGAGCTCCCGCTTCAACAGGATCAGCCGTATCGCGCAGATTCACAAAATGTACGCCCTTTACCACGCGTCCCTCTTTAATGTCTAAACAGGGAATAATTCTTTTGTACTTCATGATTCAACCATCCTCTCTACGGTTGTCAAATTCCGGGTAGCTTCGTGTCAACTATTTTTTCGCTTTTTGTTTCCTCAGACGCTTCTTGCCGTAGAACTCGTTGCGCAAAATGGCCATGACATAGAAATCAAAGTACCGGTCGTTCTGGTACATGGCCTGCCGCAGGAGCCCTTCTCTGCGAAAGCCCACCTTTTCGTACGCCTTTATACCTCGGCTATTGTGTGCTGCCACATGCAGTTGAATCCGATTGAGATTCAGCACGTTAAATCCGTACTCAACCATCAGTCGGGTAACCTCAGAGCCATAGCCTTTACCCCATTCGCTCGGCTCAGAAATTATGATTGAATATATTGCTACGCGGCTCGCCATATTCACTCGATGGAACGCGGAGATCCCGATCGACTTGTCGGTCTTTTTGACCACGATGGTGAAAGGGATGAAATCCTTCTGCTTATAGAGACCTTTGATCAGCTCCTCTTGCTGAATAAGATTAATGGGGAAGATCGTAAAGAACGTCAACCTGACCTCTGGACTATTCATGCACTGGCAATAGATCATGGCGTCTTTTGATTCTACAGGCCGCAGGTACACGGTCTTGCCAACGACAAATTCGTTCTCCATCTCCTCACTCCTTTGCTAGCAGAATTTGCGTATGCCGCTCTTACCAGAAGCCATCCCTGGCGAAGCTGCCAGCGTGGGTTAACCGATTGGCTCACGGCAAAATACGTGCAGGTTCGAATGGGAATTTGATACCCTAGCCGCTGAGCCTTTGCAACGGTTTTTATTCGAACCTATTGACGGAAGCTCATGGCCTTTGTTTGCAACCTTGAAGGAGGTCGTTATTCCAGAAGTCAGTGCACAATCCTCCTTGGAGTGCGGTAGCGAAACATGGTGTAGCTACCGCCTTCCTTCTCGTAAGCGTAGCTTACGAGAGAGCGCGAAGCTCCGCTTCGGCTTATTAAGGCGCAAGCTCCGCCATAGCTACGCTTGCGCACTCCAAAGGACTGCTTGCACAATATGAGCATTCAAACTCTACACCCGATGAATTTTCGGGCACTTTGAGTAATTAAGTGCAAGTATTTGTCGAAACGGGTGAAATAAAAAGGAGACACGGGCGAGGCTCGAGCTAGGGGGCAGGTTTGAAACCTGCCGCTACAACTTAATAAACGAGCACTTTGAGTAAGTGAGCAGATTTTTATTGTCTTTTGCAAGCCGGTATTTTATAGGAAAGCCTATGAAAGTTCGTTGTCCCCAGTGCGGAAGCGATAATGCCATTGATCAGAAGGATGTCATCTACATCCAATGTGCCTTCTGCGGGTCATCGCTCTATTTCGCCCGCGGACAGGCGGTGCAGCACTACTTCCTCGTTCCCAACATCGCTCCCAAAACGGTGCCTGGCCTGCTTCAGACCTGGTGCAAGGAGCAGGAGATCCATGGGAAACTCAATATAACGCGGCTGGAGCGCGTATACGTTCCGGTGTGGAAGATAACGTTCGACGACGGCACGAGTCGGGTAGTCAGTGCATCACTTCAATATTTTAGCGGGCTGAGCGACCTGGGAATTCCTTCGGGCAGTCTGCGCTATTTTGAGCCGCATCTGCTTCAGGAGGAGCAGGTTCTGGACGTGGATATAGACCTTGAGCCCGTGCTGGCACGGATAGATCAAAGATCGGATATGATCAGCCGAAACGTCCAGGATGTTTTTCAGGTGTCGGTTGAGGAGCAAGGACAGGACCGCACTGCAGAAACCGACGTCCGAGAAGCAATACTGTTTCATCTTCCATTTTACATGATTGATTACACGTATAATGGCAGGCCGTATACCGTAACGATGGAAGCAGCCACTGGCCAGTTTGTTGCCTCAGAGACACCGCCGTCGTTTAAGGATATCCGTACCATGACGTACGGCCTGATTACAGTGGCCTCGCTATTGGTATTTATGGTTGAAGGGTTGCTGATACCTGATTTCTGGCTTGCTGTAGCCGTTGGAGGATGCACGTTCTTGGGATTTTATCTTCCGGTCACGATCTATCATACCTTGCAGCAGCGCTAACACAGCCACACCCGGAGACCTAGTCTGAATTTTTAACGTAGGGAATTACTCATAGAGTACAATGCGTGTAGAAGCTTCAGATGATCGTAATGCAGTAACGGTGCTCACCTGCAACTCATGCGGGGGCGCTCTGGACTTTGGCCGCGGTTCGCATATTGCTCGCTGCTCCCACTGCGGTACGGCTCATCTCGTGGTTGATCCAACCGGTGTGTTGCAATTTTACTATCCCGCGCGCCAGACCCAGCAAGACGCACTGCGCTGCATCTATGCAAAGGTTTTTCTTGATTCCGATGTCAACTACGGAGTCAGGGAAAAGGCAATGGTCCGGGATATTCAGCTTCTCTACGTGCCGTTTGTTGAATATCGCGCGAAACTAGTAATGAAAAAGCTGAGGAGGGGCATCGTCGAGAGTCCCTATCGGCTTCACCAGATCACTAACTTCAGAGAAGACACAGAGGTGCGCTACGAGCGCTACGCGCGCTACGAAGTCGGCTGCGACTTCAAGGAGATTCTCAACATTCCGATTGCCTGGGTGCGCGAGTTTGGCGAGTCGATTGACCAGCTCCGCGAGCCCGATCCTCAGCACCGCGTGTGTCTCTACCCGTATGACATCCAGAAGATGCAGCAGAAAGGGCTGGTCTTTAACCTCAACAAGTCGCTCACACACTATGTTGCTCAGTTCAAGAAGATCGAGCGCGATTTCGCTGATCATGATACGATCATATTCGATAAAAATATGCGGGTGCTCTATTATCCACTGTGGCGGGTAGTGTATGAGCACCGTGGGGATCTCTACACGGTCTACGCGGACGGTCTGCGTCCGACAATTATCCGGGCCAGTGCGCCGGAACGTCGGCGCTCACCAGTATTCTCACTGCTTCTGGCAACGTTTCTGCTTGGGCTTGCGATATCACAGACGATCCATCACAGCCATGTGTTGCTCAGGTGGATGGAGCAAGGAGTGGTGAATCCAATATATCGCTGGATGCTCGTTGGCACTTGTTTGCTCGGTTTTCTTGGATTCATTACCCTGCTTGGCTTTCTCTCGGTGGCATGGACTCAGTTCCGCTACACGGGAAAGGTGATCTTTGAACGTGCTCAGAAGCAGATTATCCGTATCAATAAACCTCCTCAGACGTTTTTGGAACGCCTGGTGGATGTTGCAATTGATATCTTTGGGAAGATTCTGGAGCTCATTGTTAAGACCCAACAGAGACGCTTCCGGTATTGGTGAGTCAATAGTTGTCGCTTGATTGCTTGATTCCCGACAGGGGCCGTTTTCGCCAGCAGAAAATGAGGTACCGGAATTTGCATAGAATAGCTGTCGGGCCAGGCCAAGACCCTGACTATTTCTAAACCCAGGAAAAGGCTTATGCCACGAGCTGACGCCCAAGCTGGCTTGCAGGTTATTCCGCTTAAGTGTCCCCGGTGTAAGACGCAGCTTAATGCTGAGGATCAAGACGTTGTTTACTACTGCGCGCAATGCCGTGAGGGATTTGAGCTGGCTGGGAATAAATTCTTCCCTGTACAGGTGCGGTTTGCGATTCCCCGGTGTTCCCGGCAAGGCACGCCTGTCTACCTTCCGCTGTGGTGCTTCAGCGTTGCGCCAGAGTTCCAAAGTAAGAACCGGTTCAAATTGACGCGAATCAACCAGTTCGGCTTCGCGTTCCGGAAGGTCTATGTTGAGGGGTTCTCAAGACAGGCAACCAGTTTGCGACTGGACATTGGCCTTCTCTATACCAATGCACAGCTCAAGTTCGAAACTGTTCAATACAATACGTTACGAGGGTGCAGTCGCTATCGCAAAGATGCGCTACAATTTGCCAAGATTATTGTGCTCGCCCTTATTGATCAAAAGGTGGACATTACGGGGGTGGACGTTCAGCTGAACGTGCAAGATTGGACTCTTATCGGGTTTCCGTTTTATAAGGAGGGTATGGCCTACTACGACGGTATGCTCGACAAGAAGTTCTATATTGACTGATGAGGGATGGAGCTGCTCAGCTGGATACGTGCGCCACAAGATGAAAAGTAGTTGCACGCGTGATTCGCACGCGCAGCCGGCCGCCAGGTTGTAGAGCATTTTTCTCGCTGAGCTCCGCTCCACCATCCTTGTTTTGAGGAATGACTACTGGCTTGTATGCAATATTGCGCGCCAGCCAGCTTCCAGCCTTGCGTTGCTCGCTTATCAAGACCTCACCTTCCCAGCTAACCCAACTGAGATTACTAGCCAGCGCAAGGTCTTTTACGAGCTCAGTGAGACGGCGCGAACGCTGCGCCACGATCTTTACCGGCACTGGAGGAAGAGCGGCAGCCTCAGTTCCCGGACGTGCGCTGAATCGCGAGCGATTGATTGTGGCAGGCTTGACTTCTCGCAGCAGTGCCAGAGTTTGCTCGAAATCCTGATCTGTCTCTCCCGGAAATCCCACAATCACGTCGGTTGAAATTGTGCCGCGCGGAAACGCCTGGCGAAGCTGCTGGCAAATGTCACGAAAATCTGCCACCCGATAAGCCCTATTCATTGCCCGCAGCATGCGGTCGCTGCCTGATTGCACGGGAACGTGGAGGAATTTGTACATCCTGTCGCTTTGGAAAATCTGAAGCAGTTCGGGAAGAACGTGCAGGATATGATTTGGATTTGCCATACCAAGGCGTATGAAAAATTCTCCAGGCAAGGTGACAAGCCGGCGCAGCAGCTTGATGATATTAGTTCCAATGTCCTGTCCATACGCGCCAGTGTCCTGCGCTGTGAGCCAGAATTCTTTTACCCCGTCTTGCAATGCGCAGCGCGCCTGCTGCACTATTTCGTCCTCGGGATAAGAAACCAGTTCGCCCCGCGCAAGCCTCGTCTGGCAATATGCACATCGGCCCAGGCAACCTTTACAGATGGGCAGGATTTCGACGACAGAGTTGCGCCGGAGCTTCGGGAGATTGAGACGCTTATTGTCGCCGCCGTCAAGGCGCTGAAACCTCTTTCCAGTCAGAGTGGCGGTCACAGCCTCAGCAATCTGGCTAATGTTGTCGGTCCCAATACATGAATGGCGATTCAAAAGCGCCGAGTGCCGGTAGGCCTTTGGGATACACCCGGCAACAACAAGCGGTCTTGCGGCAAGTTCCCGCAAGCGCTTTTCAAAATTTCGAAACGTCCCGTCCTTGACTGTGCAGGAATTCAGCACAACAAGATCCGCATGGTCCGGATTGCCGACAATGCGATAGCCCGCCTGGCTGAGCAGACCAGCCATCAGCTCGCCATCAGCAACATTCAGGCTGCATCCATAGGTTTCGATGTAGACGCTTTGTGGCATTGGTGAAGGGAAAGAAGATTATGGAATCTGCTTGATATGAGACAGAAATTCGTCCGCAGACGTAAAGCCATTAATGGTAAACTCACTCAGCAGCTCGCCGGTTGAGCTGAAAAAGAGAATTGTTGGGATTACCGCCACGCTGTATTTCTCGGTCAGCCGCTTTCCTTTTTCTGTGACTTCGGTAAGATCCAGACGGATTGCCACGAAGCGCTGGAGCTCGCTGATCACGCGCGGGTCTGTGAACGTCTCATGGTCCATTTTCACACAGGGAAGACACCAATCAGCGTAGAAGTCAATCATGATCGGCTTCTGCGCTTGCTTGGCCAGGGCAAGGCCTTCGGGTTCCGAGATTATCCATTGGATTTCCTTCGGTGCTGCTGGTTCTGGAGATGGCGTTTCACCTGCATCAACCTGCACTGCTACTGGCGGGCCATCTTCTGGGCTGACGGGTGCGTGTTGCACTTGCAGCGTATCAAAGAGCAGGGCCACACCAGCCACAAGAAACACAATTCCAAATGCCTTGTGCAGCTTGTCAAGGCCTGTGCTCTCCCGTGCCAGAGTCGCAAATGCACCCGTGAACACACCAAGCAGAATGAGGCTTACTGCAACCAAAAGGAGATAGATAAATAACTGTTGATACAGTACGAAGCTAAGATAGTAAAATGCGACACCTAACAGGAGCAGGCCGAAAAATTTCTTTACCTCGTCCATCCACACTCCGGCTTTAGGCAATGCACCAAGAAAGTTCGGGAATGTTCCAATGGCAATGAATAGAAGACCCATCCCGATTGCAAAGGTAAAGAACATGATAAACCCATGCGCAGGATTCTGCGTCGCGCTGACGTAGACCAGCAGGCTTGCCAGCACAGGACTGCTGCAGGGCGAGGCCACGATGCCCGCAACAATACCTAATACAAACACCCCGACCAGCCCTTTTTTCTTTTTGCCTTCGAGTTTCGAAGACACAGCTGATGGAACAGCTATATCGTACAGGCCGAACATACTCAGCGCCATGGCCGTAAAGATCAGCACGATGGCGAGCAGAACAGTTTTGCTTTGCATCAGTGCGCCGAACAGCGAACCGGTCAGCGCTGCCGCGACTCCGAGCGACGAGTACGTTATCACGATGCCAAGAACAAACACGGATGATAGCACGAGCCCTTTGAGCGGTTTTCCCTCTCCCCTAGCGCCTATAAGACCAAGCGTAATGGGAATCATCGGATAAACGCAGGGCGTAAAGCTGAGCAATATTCCTGCAATAAAGATTCCCAGCAGCGTCAGCAGCAGTCCTTTTTCTTGTAGCTGCTGAGCAATGGGGAGCTTCGCGATTGTTGCACCCTGCGAATTCATGGCCGTGTCGCCCGACGAAGCTCTCCCCTCTTGCTGGCTAACGACACCACCGGGGTTATTCGTCTGCAAGACGCTCCCCTCCTGCGCCGTTGCCTGAAGCGTTAGGCCAGGCCATAAAAAAATCATCCATCCTGCCACCGCAAGCATTACCGCAATGAGGATTAGTTTTCTCATCACTGTTGGTACCTTTCCGTCAATTGATCTCCGCACGTTCATAAATACTCATTACAAAAAGCGCGAGGTAATCTCAGTAAGCAAGATTGCATCTAGCATGTGTGATTGTGCCTTGCCATTCAAAACTGTATGCGAGCCCCGCGCCGAATTGCAAGCCAGAAAGACCGATCTTTCTTTGCATTACAGATGTAGGGGGTTTGATTAATCAAACCCCTACCCACAAATACCTGCGCCGCCCTGAAGCGTCTGATTTTCCAATAGGAATGGCGTCCCCAATGGGATTTGAACCCATGTTGCAGGATCGAAAATCCTGTGTCCTAGGCCAGACTAGACGATGGGGACGCCGGGCAAAAATATGGTGAGCGTGGCAGGAGTCGAACCTGCGACCAACGGCTTACAATTCTTATAAGCAAATTTAAGCACCACCAGATGAACTAAGGAATAGTTGCAATAGTGGGTTAGGAAAATCAAGGGGAAAATGCACCTTAGCTTTGCAGTCAGGAAATCTAAGTAAAAGACAGCAAAAGCGCTCGGGAGGCAACGTTCAGGTGGGGCTCATGGTTAAGTTATTATTCCGAAGGAAAACAAAGCGGCCAATAATCCTGATTAACCAGTACTCCTCATTCCTACGCTTCACTTCCTCTAGTTTTGGCCTCTCCGCCATTAGATTTCCTCCTTGTTCGATGTTCGATTGAAAAAGCAGTGATTACTAATAAAATCAGCGCTTAGGTTTCGGAGGTTTCAGAGGTTTCAGGGACAGACTACTAAACTCTATCCCGAGTAGTATGCCCTTTTGAGCAAATTTTGTAGTCTGTCCCCAAAATCTAAATACACTAAAAAAAATATACTT
>CAZVVA010000114.1:0-12768 GCA_964630455.1 uncultured Candidatus Sumerlaeota bacterium | reverse complement strand
GCACAATTTTTTATGGAGAACCCTATTTTTCAAGACAGGTCCGGTAAAACTCTACGGTTTCCCGAATAAAGCGGTCGAAGTTAAACAGCCGTTCCGCGCGCTCGCGTCCACATCTTCCCTGCGACTCGCGTAGGTCTGCTGAGGCAATGAGACGGCCGATTGCATCAGCGAGCGCCTGTGCATTGCCCGGCTCCACCAGTATAGCGGTCTTGCCATCCTCCACTAGCTCAGGGATGCCACCGACGCGTGTTGCAACAACCGGTACCCCTGAGGCCATATACTCGATTGCGACCCGGCTGGAGCCCTCAGAGCCAATCGAGGCGACTACTCCCACATCCAGAGAAGCCATGAGCGAGGCGATATCAGGCTGGTAGCCGAGAAACGCGACACGCCCGGAAATACCCAGCTTGCTGGCAGTGCGCTTGAGGGGTTCATAACGTTGCTCCTCGCCGCGGCCAGCAAGAACGAATCGCGCCTGGGGGAATTTTTGACCAAGCAAAGCCGCGGCCTGGAGAAAGTACTCCTGACCCTTGATGCGCTGTACGCGTGCCACCAGCCCGACCAGGAGATCGTTCTCGCGTGCGCCGCACGCAGCCCGTACTGCATTGTTGCGCCGCCCCGGGCTAAGCTGCTCCAGATCAACTGCCCCATACACCACGCGCAAACGGTCTGGTGGGAAGTATCGTTGCAACCTACCGAGGCTCTGCGCCGTCTGGTGAGAGACGCCGATCACGCCTGCGGTTCTCCCTCTGTAGAGCCACCGATTGAAAATATGCTGCTTCACCGGCATCACAACGTGGCGGGTGCGCACCAGCGGTATGCGTCGCCGCATGAAGAGCAATGCCATCGCAGCCAGCCAGTGATCTTTGCCACGATGACAATGCACTAGATCAATCTTTTCTTGTTGGATGAGTCTGCGGAGCTTCACGATATCCCTCATGTCGCCCCGAAGCCGGAACCTGCCGTGCATCTGGAGTGTGTAAAAGGGGTAGCCGAGCTCGCGTGCCTTGTGCATCAGGGCCCAACCGTTGCGGCAAACAAGGGTCGGGCGATGACTGCGGTGCCGTAGCTGTTCATAGAGTGAAAAGCAGTGTGCCACTTCGCCGATCCATTTGCGTCCACTGTTAATGATGAGAATCTTGAGCGGTTTCATGTCCATATCAGCACGAGAGTGAAAATTATGATTGAATTTCACATAGCCCTTTGTTAGATTTACAAAGGCCTAAGAGCAATTCAGGTTGTTTTGTCGATTTTTTGCTACAAGGTATACGCACTTTTCGCCAAGAAAAATTCAGGCCACATTTTTATGGCAAAAACATATGAAGTACGCATAAGCTAATTTCGGATATTTTATTGGGGACTGCGCAAGGAATTGCAACGAAAAAAGATGAGATATGGCGCGGTGTAGCATCGGAGCACTGCAAGATAAGACTGGCGCCAATAAGTCGAACAAAGAGGAGGAGTGGTTTTCAGAGATGGTTAACGATAAGAACCTCGAGCACCAGGATCTGGGAGACGATAAGGCACAACAGGCGGGTGAAACGTCGCTGCCAGCTGAGGCGGAAGAACAAGACGCTACTCTGGAAAAAGAACGCAAGCCTCGAACCGTAGCGGATCGGCAGCTAAAGCTGCCTGAGGAGCTGGCGCAGTACGAGCTGCCAATTTTGTCCGGTGAACCAGCCGACCAGCCTCAAGAATCGCCTCCTACCGCTGCACCCGTACGGCCGATTCCTCACCGGCAAGCCCTTGCAGAACAGGAGTTGCAGACCCGGCAGTTCTCACTCATTCTCCCTCTGGGTGGACTTGTTAAGCGCCGGGTTTTAATTGATTTCCTGGCTGAACATCTGGACGTTGACACGCTGGCAGCGGAAAGGCGCATTGTACTGGGAAAGGGTATGCTGCTGCGCGACCTGGGCTACGATGCGGCACGCAAGCTGCAAATCCAATTTCGCCAGGCTGGACAGGAAGTGATGGTCGTTGCACAGCATCCGGGGCTCGAATTTGGCCCGCCACAAGAGATCTTCGCCATTGGTCTCTCGGGGTCAACCCTCGAGGTTCTGACCAGTGAAGAGCGCATTCGGGTGCCGCGCGAGCAGATGATCCTGATTGGATGCGGCGGTGTTCGTCTGGCACCTGGAGTACTGACGTCGAAAAATGTGATGGATCTTTTCTGCCAAAACCCGCAGTATCACTTTCGCATCTGGGAGAGTACGTTTAATTTTAGGTCTGTGCCGTTCGCATCTGGTGCTCTAGGGGAGGAAAACTTTCTCAATCTTGCTACGTGCCTGTTAAAGGAGCTACCGCGGGCCAAAGGGACTCCGCATTTAATCGTCATGACCGAGAAACGTCTTCTGTCCCCGCAGGTCTTTGAAAGCATGGAGGAATACGATCACTACAATCAGTGGGTCTTGTGGAATCATTACGGCGAGAAAGTATAAACAGCGGCCTATGCATATTGTTATCCCTTAAACTAAGGCTGCTGAGCTGCGTGAGTGTTGATGAATCCCGATTACCTTCTTTATATGTTGCCTATTATTTTCGTTGGCTATGGCGCGGCCTACCTGTGTACGCGGCTGGCCATCATCGTGGCAACGCGCTACCGTATTTTCTCTTATCCAACCGGACGTAGTTCTCATACAGAACCGACGCCAAATATTGGAGGAGTCGGATTGGTGGTACCGTTTCTCCTTCTCGTGTTGTGCATTCATGCCTATGGCATTTTAACAGGTTCGTTGCGCTTCATTGTGCCGTACCTGCTTTTTTATCCACTTATTGTGGGCGGGGGTTTGAGCTTTGGGGTGGGACTCATTGACGACATCAAGCCGCTCAGTGCTGTTCAAAACATGGTGCTGCAATGTGTGTGCGCGTTGATACCTCTCGGCTTTGGTCTGAGCTTTCAGCAAATTGCCATACCCTATATCGGCCTTGTGCCGCTCGGTATTTGGGGCTATCCACTCACGGTTTTCTGGATGCTCCTGCTGATGAACGCCTATAACTTTATGGATGGAATGGACGGGCAGGGAGGAAGTTTTACAGTGTGTGTCGGTGGATTCACGTTGCTAATCGTACTTGGCGAGTGGGGCACGCCGGCGCTGCACTATATTTTGCCTGTATTGCTTGGCTGCGGCGCGGGATTTCTTGCATTGAACCGGAGTCCGGCGCGGACGTTTCTGGGTGACTGCGGCAGCCAGTTTCTGGGTTATTTGTGCGCGCTACTTGTCTTGTTTGTCTCGGTGACAACGGAGGAGCAGTATCCATTTCTTGGGTTTGTGGTGCTGCTGAGTCCATTTCTCTACGACGTGATCTTTACGCTGTTTCGGCGAATGCGCCGAGGCGAGAACATTCTGCGTGCTCACCGGAGTCATCTCTATCAGCGCCTGATGATCGCCGGCTTTTCTCACGCTCAGGTGCTCCGCATTGTGGCGAGCACCTTTGTTATATGTGGCCTGCTCGCATTTGCATACGCGCGTAGCTCCAGCGACCTGATCAGGCTCCTGCTGCTTCTCGGTTGTTTGGCCGTACTGGCCATCTACACACTGTTTGTGCTCGCCGTTGAAAAGCAACGCCGGACCGCATAGAGACGCTGGAACATATATGACGTAGGGGCGACCCGTCGGGTCGCCCTCACATTATTTCTCAGGCATTTCTGGTGGTGGGCCCTTCTTGCCGCCTCGGATCCACTCCTGCCGCGCCACAATATAGCGGCGTTTATTCTCCAGATGCGATAGTGGGATTGATGGCTTCGCTGCTTCTGGTTTCTCTTGCTCGGCTTCGCTCGGCTCAGTGGGTGGAGGAGGAATAGGGGATGCTGCCGGAGATGGCGATTCCTTTTCCATGATGCGGAGAATTTTGCTTACTTCCGCGCGCAGGGCGCCCTTAGGCTCACTCTGCAAGATGCTCTCGAGCGTCTCGTGTACAGTAGGACAGCGCCGATGCATCCGTGTGAGCAGTGCGGCGATCTTCTCGCGCAAATCTTTGTCAGCGTGTTCCAATGCAGCAAGAAAATGGTTGATCAGATTCTCTAGCATGCGTTTCGATGTTCCGGGTGCCGCGAATTCCAACAAAGCAGTGGCAGCCGCTGCGCGGACGAACTTATCTTTGTCGCCCAACTGAGCAATCATAGGATCAAGAGCCCCAACGCATCGGCGCTCGGCGAGCTCACGAAGAGCCGCGACCTTTTTGATCCGGCGCTGCTTGCGATTCCTCAAAAATGTCTTCTTCGTCAGGGTCTCGATCAGTTCCCGCTCAATTGCCTGCTTGCTGGGATCGGTCTCTGCTTCCGCTAGCTTATCATGTGCTTGCTGAGGTGGAGGGGCAAAGGCGGAAACGCCCTTGCGCTTGGCAATGCGCATACTTGCATCCATCAGGAAATTTGCCGTCTCAGGGCCAGGCGGAGAAAGATGGCCACCTTGAATCTGCTTAAAGAGGCGGCCCAACAGCTCTTCGGCCTTTTCGCCGCCAATTTTATCGGCCGCGTAGACGAGCGAGGCAACAATCTTGTCCTGGCTCAACGGCTTCCGTTTAGCCTCCGTGGAATCCCAGTAATATTCCTTCTGGTATTTCCCTATTTCTTCATCATCAGCCACGAGGGCACTGCATAGGAGTTTTTCAATAATCGAGATCGCAGATTCGTTGCCGATCTTCTCTAGCACTTCAGCAATTGCCAGATAGGCTCCCCCATAGCGCAGATAATGCTTTTCAATAGCTTTCAGAAACGTCTGAAGTCCGGGTCGTCCTATGGCGATCAATGTATCAACTATTTGCTGGCGATATCCAAGGATGGTCCGCTGGCGATCATTGCCCCGTGCAAAGTTTGGCTGCTCATCTGCCAGCCATAGACATTCGGTAAGCGTCTTAACTGCCCAGGCAAGCGACTGGGGGCGGATATGCTCGGTCTGATGGCGAAAGAAGCTGAAGCTGGCCTGGAGCTTCAGTCGTTGTTCATCCTCTGGAAGAAGCCCGATTACCTGCTTGATGAGGGCATTGCGTTTCTTTTCGTCCATCCATTTACTTTTGCTCATTTCTCCAAGCGCTGTTACAATGCGCGACGCCTGGCGCAATCGGGGAGGATCAATCACCCGGGCTCGCACTACTCGCTCTAACTCAGCAAGCAAAATGTCAGAGGCCTTTGGCCCGCCAATCTGTCCTAGTGATTCTATAACCTGCTCGCGAACCGCCTGATACTGTTTCTCGCGCAATGCTCCGATTAGAAACTTGACGAATTTCGATGCCCTGAATGCACCCATCAGCTCAATCGTATATTTCTGGTACTCGTGATGATGGTCTCCTTTGGCAAACCGCAGGAAGTCCTTGCATAAAATAGGTATCTGCCCGATCTCTTGAAACACCCGATGAATCACCATCTGTGCTTTTGGGCCCATGGTCAGGTACATCCGCTGTTCGACGCCGGACAATGCTCCGGCGAGCGACAACTCCTTCGGGCAAAACTCAACCAGAAGCAGGGTAACATCGGCAAAACGCTCGAACTGATTTTCATAGAACGGGATGCTTAGAATGGCCCGCACGACCTTTTCGAACGTGCCGATCTCATCGGCGGTCGGAGCCCCAATAGCGTTAGGAAGCGGCAGGTACTTTTTCAACTCGACCACTGTACTGATCAGGACGCGATTCCACTCGACTTCGCGCGTCTCCATGCGACTGCGGTAGATAGTTTGTAGTCGCTCGGTCTTTGCCTGGTCAATACGGGAGACCAGAGCAGGATCAATGGCGTGCTGCTTATGTTCTGCCCGCAGTCGACGTACGATATGATCAACTTCCGGCTGGTCGTTTTCCATGGTGCCGAGGATGTTGCCGATATGAATCGGCAGGATCTGCTGCTCTTTTTCCTGGGGTCTTGAGAGGCGCAGCAGACTAACAATCGCCTGTAACGAGTCATCGGTGTCACGGCGGCGAACGTGTTCGCGCAATTCGCGTGCCAAGCGTTCCCGATATACTGCATCAATTTTTCTCAGCCATTCCTCCGTAAGCTCAACGTAGGGTTTCAGCAGTGCCTGAATGCGCTGGGCTACACTCCCCTCAATATGAAAAGCGATATCGTGGTAGAAGCGATGTACAGGAGTAACTACGAACTCACGATAAAGCGCGAGGGCCGTTTTGCCAATGTTATCAGCAGTCGCATCAAGCGATTCAGTAGATAGGGTAAGAAGCTGATTTACCCGCTCGATGCTACCTTCTATATCGCCGTTTTCCAGTGTCTGTTTCAGTCGAACGTAGAGATCCTTCACGGGATACACTCCGCGTCCTGTTCGCCAAGAAAGTTGTTCGATTTCTTCTTGATTCTTCTTATATACTATAGTACACAGGCAAACAGAGTCAACTAGAGGTTTGTGCCAGCACCAGGCTTCAGGTTATTGCTTTCAAAAGAGCGCAGTGGCTTGTAAAGAAAAATGTGCTGATCTGGTGCCTATAGTTAATCAGAAAGGGGTGAGATAGTTGGACGACTGCGTATTTTGCGAAATTCGAGACGGGAATATTCCCGCAACCAAGGTGTTTGAGGACGAGCAATTCCTTGCGTTTCGTGATATCAACCCGCAAGCCCCAACGCACATCTTGCTCATCCCGCGCGAGCACATTGCTTCCTTTAACGACCTGAAGGGGGAGCACCGGGATATGTTGGGCGAAATGCTGCTCGTTGCGCAGAAGCTGGCTCGGGATGCACAGATTGAACAGGACGGGTATCGGCTGGTGGTGAATTGCAACCGCAATGCAGGGCAAGAGGTGTTTCATTTACACATGCATTTGCTCGGGGGAAGAATGTTCACCTGGCCACCCGGCTAGGTGCGTGCTGTCATAATCGAAAACCCTTGGCAGGCGCCCGATGCCCCTGTCAGGCAAGCATGAGTGATGAATCGTGGCTCGGGCCTTAATCTTTGGTGAGACTTGCGTTGCGTGAGCGACTGTTATTTTCGTCAGCTGGTTTTCCCTTCGCTATCGCTCCGAAGAACATCCGCTTCAGTCTCAGTCTCCGGCGGCGCGGAAGTATTGCTACGCTGAAGCTGAAAAACCTTGCGAAAACAGAAGACGCAGAGGCCAATAATTACGGCCCATGAAAGAATGAGGAAAATCCATCCTCCTGGTGTCACGTCGTCTCCTCCTTAACATGATATTTTTTCCACGCGTAGTGTATCAAATAGCAGAATCCACCAAACAACGCCAATAAGACAAGGCGAAGCACCAGAATGTAAAGATGGTTTTCGGGTGGATAACCGGCCATTGTGATCACTGAAAAAGATTCCTGGATGAACCACACCGCCAGCAATATCGCAATATACGTGGGCGTCACAAACTTGATAATGAACCGATAGATTCGGGGAATACGAATATCCGCACCAGTGTGTAATTCCTTCCAGCCGCGCCCCATGCCAAAAACCCATCCGAAGATCACTACTTGCACAAGCCCGAATAGCACAATTAGAAAAGTGCCGCCCCAGAAATCCAGATCATCCAATAAGCCCTGTTTAAGCCCCAGAATTGGAAACTGACACATGACAAAGCATATCAGGGCCAGAAGTGCCACTGACTTGTGGCGGCTGAACCGGAGCTCGTCTTCCATAAATGCAATTGCTGGTTGGAGCATGGAAATTGATGACGTGATCCCGGCGATAAAGAGCAAAGCAAACCAGATCAGGGCAAAGAACTGCCCCCCCAGCATCTTGGTGAAGATCAAGGGCATGGTCACGAAGCCCAAATTGACCGCCCCACCCTCGGCAATCTTCACGGTCTCTGAGGCCCCGAAAAAGACACACGCCGCTGTGATTACCACGCTTCCTCCGATAATCACTTCCATAAAGCCGTTGGCGCTGGACGCAGAAAGTCCCGATAGTACAACGTCGTCCTTCCTGCGAAGGTAACTGGAATATGTCAGGATTATACCCATTCCCACGCTCATGGTAAAGAATATCTGGCCCGCAGCAGCAAGCCACACATCTGCATTGCCGAGCATGCGCAAATTGGGATTCCACATGAATCCCAATCCATTGTTTACATTCCAATCAGGGTGAGATAGATCAGGAGTGCTGAGGGTGAGCACCCGAACGGCAAGAACCAATCCCAGGATAGCCAGGATCGGCATGGCCACCTTACTGACACGTTCGATACCGCGGGAAACACCCAAATAGATGATGATAAAATTGGCAGCAAAGGTTACCAGAAAAAATATGTACGCAGGTAACAGGGTTCCAGCTTCGCCGAGACCCTGATACTGAGAAAGAAACGCTTCGAGCTCTCCCTGCGTGCTGAACCCCATGTACTTTCCGAAAATTCCATAAATGGCATACCCTAAGGTCCACGATTCAATATAGATATAGTAGAAGAAGATAATAAGCGGCCCAATAACACCTAGCGTGCCAACGTACTTTGCCACGGGGCTTTTCCATAAGGCGCTGAAAATGGCCGGCGCACTCCCACGCCCAAGCTGCCCCCCATAGCGGCCCATTGCCCATTCGACCCAGCACAGCGGAATCCCAAGCAGGAAGAACGCAAAAAAGTAGGGAATCATAAAGGCGCCGCCACCATTCTCCGCCGCTTGAACAGGGAATCTCAGAAAATTGCCCAGGCCTACAGCGCTTCCAGCGACCGCCAGTATGACCCCCAGCCGTGTTGTCCACCGTTCGCGCACCCGACGCTTACCCTCTTTTGCCATGTATCCTCCTCTGCCAGATGTGATCCGGACGTCTCCTGGCCGTGATCTGTTAAAACGCCCTTCGGACGTTGGATATCATTACTGTCGCCAGATTCCTGGGAAGTCAAGCGAAAAACAGGGCACGCTGGACTGAGGTGTATGCACAAGCTTGCTTCACCAAATTTTGTACGCCGTTCATTCCGGCATAATCAAACTTTCCATACTACGGGTGGGGTCTTTAGACAGTTGGAATAATGCCATATCGGCACTGAATCGTTTTTCTGCACTGTTCCACGCAGGTTACGGTAGAGCAGACCCGGGATGGCGGCGCGAGGTCGGAAGTGGGGCGGAACTATTTTGCATGTCAGGGAAAAGGCTACTTCTGCTATTGACATTCAAACAGGGGGTGGATTAGCCTTTAGTTAATAAATTGAAGGGAGGGAGGATATATGAAGCGGCTGCTGTTGTTAATGCTACTTGTTCCAGTAGGCTTGTTGGGATGTACCACTGTTCAGAAAGGAGCAGCAATCGGAGGACTCGCTGGTGCGGCAATTGGCGGGACATGGGCCGGCAATGCCGGTCAGCTGAGCATTGCCGAAGGGGCATTGGTTGGTGGCGCAGGTGGCGGGCTGGCTGGCGCTCTTATTGGCGATCAGCTTGAGGATAAGGAAGACACAGATCTGCAAAAAGAAGTTGATAACCTACAAAACATGCTGGAGGCGAAGGATAAGCTCCTTGCACAGAACATGCTGGAGGCGAAGGAGACGCTCCTGGCACAGAAGAACGCGAGTCTCGACGAGAAACAGCGCCTCGTTGATGAAGCACAGCGTGCTTCAGAGGAAAAAGACAGACGGCTTCAGGAGCTTGAGGGTCAATTGAGCAAAAGAGAATCCACCGTGGATGATCTGGAAAAGCATCTGGATCTTCTCGAAGTCGAACTGGCCAAGACACCAAAGGGGATTACGTTCACCATTGCAGAACGCGTGCTGTTTGCTTCTGGAAGCGCCACAATGACCGAGCAGGGCACATCGGTCCTGGGCGAAGTTGCTGCCATCATTAGGGAGCGATTTGCCGATCGAGAAATTGACGTTGAGGGCCATACCGATAATGTGCCGATCAGCTCTTCAGGATGGAAGTCAAATTGGGAACTCGGTGCTGCGCGCGCTCTCTCGGTGCTGCACTATTTGATTGATGGCCAGGGCTTCGATCCGGCAAAGAGCTCTGCAACTACCTATGGCGAGTTTCGGCCCGTGGCAGATAACGAGACCGAGGAAGGCCGCCAGAAGAACCGGCGTTCGGTGGTCGTGATCCTGCCAACCGTCGAAAAGCAGCTTCAAGAGATTACGGAATAGAAACATCATCGGCTTTGAGTACAGGGGTTATAGCGGAATCTGTTTTGAGCAGTTCCCCCACCATTGCTCTGAATATGATCTGCTATGATCCCTTTTTCACTTCCAGGGAAATCAGGTCCTATATACTAGCACACCATCTCAGGTATTACAAAAAAGGCGTTGATTTCTTTTCTCTACTATGTGAGAAATTAATTGACTTGCCTCACACAAAAAGAAGAAAGTTTTCAGAAGTTACTGCGTATTCTCGCCTTTCTGTGCGTGGGGGGTTAGCTCAGCTGGGAGAGCGCCGCGTTCGCAACGCGGAGGTCGGGGGTTCAAATCCCCTACCCTCCACCACTTCATTTCTATGATGTCCGTGAGCACTAACTGTGCTATTTACTATGTACCCCCCGGTTTTCCTCTTGATGGTCGAATAGGGCCCGCAAGTTTTGCTTCTAACCTCGGAACACTCAACCCTGAAACCTCAGTTATGCTAACTGGTAATAACGATCTTAAGGATAGAGACGTCTTGACACGCTCACTTTTTCCTTGAACATGTTGCCCTGGCTGCGATAGGAGTCAAAGGTATAAAACGACATGACTCTGCGATCGTTGTGAAGGGATCAATGAGATTACGTGACGAAAAGATTGCCAGTCTGGCTGCTCAGATGCTTGAGGATCTGAAGGCTAATGCTGACGTGCAACTGGTGGCGGAAGAATCTGAGGTTTTGCACGAAATGCGCCGGGTCTTCACAGAGGATTTGAAGGCCGAGGATGCGCTGGATGAAGAGGTACGGAAAATTCTGTCAAAACACATTGACCGTATTCATAGCGAAGGATTGGATTACTCGATTCTTTTCCGGCGCACCAAGCAAAAGTTGATTCGCGAGCGAGGACTTAAAATCTAGTTGCTCCGGAACACCGATCACACGCTTGTGCACTGGCCTCCGAGCGTGTTCTGAACCGTGCCTGGCGACTCTTGAAACGCTTCCGCAGGAGACATTTACATGCGATTATCCGCAGATCGGCTCGACACTATTTGTTCCAAAATGTATGATGCGTTGCTCAAGAAAAAACTCATCAAATATAAGGGCCTGCCCAACGCGCTGGTTACCCGGTTGGCCCGGATCGTAATTGCCGATCTCGCTATAGAAGACGAGATTGACGCGGAAGTGGAACGCATGATTGAGTCAATGAAACGCCGCATTCCCAGATATAGTGCGGAGTGGAACTCCATTTTTGTGCAGAAGAAAGAAGAACTGGCCAAACGCCGAAACTACATCCTGTGAGGCCTGCCACCGTGTAAGGCATCGGTCAACATTTCGGACTGCTCTCGTGCGGGGTCCAAGTTATCGCCCATGAAAGAGCTGTCGGGGTTCTGCCTGCTCGTTGGCTTCCTGTTCCCTTCCCTTGTGCAACTTCCCTGAGCGCAGAGAGTGAACTTCTGGTATGATAAGAGGATATTCAATCAAACAGATTGCGCAGATTAGCCTGGCAAGCATAGGCGTGCTCATTCGACTCATAATCATGTATCCGCTCGGACTTGTGCTGTACGCCGTACGCAGACTCTGGCCTCGGCACGCCAGCCAAGGGCCCACTCCGCTGTTTCTCTACTCGCAAGTCATCTGGCAGGAGGTCTGGCAGCGGCCGCAGGAATGCGCCATGCGGTTGTCGAACTATCGGCCGGTGATATTTTTCAGCCCTGTGCCTGTACACCGTCGCATTGACACGCTGACTCGTTGGCAACGCCACACGCGCATCCAGACGTCTCATGGGCTCACAGTTGAAACACCGCTCATACTGCCGGGTGAATATAAATCAGCGCTCATCTTTCACCTCAATCGCGCAGTAATCCTTAGCGAGATTCGTCTGCTCCTTTTCCGGACCGGCAGCGTAATATTTGCAACAAACAGCCCGTTCGTTGATTATCTGGCAAAGAAGCTCGATTTCCAGAAGATCATCTATGACGTAATAGACGAATTTATCGCCTTCAGCTGGGCGCCACCCGGCTCAGCCCAGATGGAACGCTATATCCTGGAACATGCTGATGTTGTCTTTACAGGAACCCACACGCTTTACGAGAAAAAGAAACCGCTGCACTCAAATATTCATTTCATTCCCTGCGGGGTGGATTTTCAACTTTTTCAGAACGACAGCACAATACCTGTGCCAGCCGACATCCGCCCGATCCCAAAGCCGATCGCTGGATATATCGGCACGCTCAGCGAACGTATTGACCTGGAGCTGGTTGAGCGCCTGGCAGATCGCTATCCGAACGTCTCGATTGTTCTTGTCGGCCCCATCCATGGCAAACTCGGCGCTCCTCCCAAGCGTTCAAATATTTACTATCTGGGACTGAAGGCGCATGAGGAAATTCCGGCGTATGTGCGAGAGTTCGACCTTGCCCTGATGCCGTTTCGCCTGACTGAAGCGGCGCTCTCCATCAATCCGGTAAAGACGCTCGAGTACCTCGCGGCTGGCAAAGTAGTGATCTCCACTGCCATCCCGGATGTTGAGCGCTTTTACGGCAACGTCGTGCAGATTGCCCGCTCACACGAGGAATTTATTTCTCTGGTGGGCGAGTGCCTTCAGCGCGATAACACAACATTGATCAACCGAGGAATTGAAATAGCGAGAAGACAGTCCTGGGATGCTATGGCCGAGCGGATGGAAGATTTGCTGCGCCAGGCGTAGCTCCGGGATAGGTAATGCTCGGCCGATTTTATTGAGCAGGAGCTAACTGAGCAGTCGGGGAGTTTTCTATAACGCCGACTGCTCATAATGACTAATGATATG
>CAZVVA010000113.1:0-12778 GCA_964630455.1 uncultured Candidatus Sumerlaeota bacterium | reverse complement strand
ATGCCATACGGTTTAGCCCGCGTGCGCTTGAGCGCTGGATGTGGTGAATGATCCTGGCCTGCGGCACGTAGCAAATGCGCCACCCGCGCTGCTTTGCACGATAGCACCAATCCACGTCTTCAAACCCGAAATAATAATCCTCGTCAAACAGACCAACCTGCTCGACACTCGCACGCCGCATCAGATAGCAGGCGCCCGCCATCCAGTCAATATCCAGCACCTGGTCATGATCCGCGTCCATCATCAGGTGATGGCGATCCCACCGATTGTTCGGAAACCAACGGCCAAGCGGTGTGCGGCGCACGAAAATGGTCGCCAGCGTATAGAAGCGCTTGCCCGAATATTCGAGCGAGCCATCGGGTCTGAGGGTCTTTGCGCCTGCGCCACCTACGTCAGAATGCGCATCCATAAATTCGACCAGCGCATCAAAGCACCCCTCAAGCACTTCCGTGTCTGCATCGAGCATCAGCAGATAGCGCCCTGAGGAATTCCGAATGCCGATATTGCGCATCTCCGCAATGCCAAACTGCTCGTGCGATACGAGACGCACTGACGGATAGCTCTTTGGGATGAGCTCTTCCGTACCGTCTCCCGAGGGTTTATTGACCAGCACGACTTCAAACTTGCACAATGCCGGCTGCGAAAAAACGGACGCCATGCTCTGCTCGAGCTGGTGGCGCATGCGGTAGTTGATCATCACGACCGACAGATCCAGCGTAGCCTCTGGAAGCACAATGCTCATCCGCCAGCACGTCCCTCTGCTTGAAATTTGCTTGCAATCATCCCCGGCCTCTATACTATCTGTATATTGCGAGTGGGTCGAAGAGATGTCAATGCAATTCCCCGGCTCACGATGCGGTCATAGACCACACTTGCAGTAGAGCCACAGAGGCACAGAGACACAGAGAGTGAAAGATATTGACAAGCTCACTGAAAGCATTATTGGCTGTGCAATCGAGGTGCATCGCCATCTCGGACCAGGCCTTCTGGAATCCGCATACGAGGCAGCACTATGCATTGAACTAGAACTCGCAGGTTTAAAATACCAACGTCAGGTCTCTATTCCTGCGCTTTACAAGGAGAGGACAATTGGAGAATATCGTATCGACCTAGTAGTAGAGGATGCTGTTATTGTGGAGATCAAAAGTGTAGATCGATTTGATCCCGTATTCGACGCACAGGTACTTACATATCTGAAAGTTACAGGTAAGAAGATTGGCTTATTGATAAACTTCAACTCCCGATTTCTGAAAGACGGCATAAAAAGATTTATCTTGTAAAAATCTCTGTGTCTCTGTGCCTCTGTGGCAAGTAAAAGTTGCGCAATGAAACCAATCTATCTTGATCACAATGCCACCACGCCGTTGCATCCGCGTGTGCGCCAGGCCATGCAGGATGCTCTCGCCATTTTCGGCAATCCATCAAGCATCTATCGCCTCGGTCGCGAAGCACACCACCTGATAGAAGAGGCGCGCCAGACCATTGCTGGGTATCTTGGCGCGCAGCCGCAGGAAATCATTTTCACCGGCAGCGGCACGGAGGCGAACAACATGGCTATCAAAGGCGTGCTGCGCTCTGCATGCGAATGGATGCATCGCCCACCTGAGGCGTTTCACCTGATTACCTCCGAGATCGAACACCCTGCGGTTCTGGAGACGTGCAAAGGGCTGGCTGCAGCTGGCGTCAAGGTAACGTTTCTGCCCGTGGATCGTCATGGCCGCGTGCGCGTGAAGGATTTTGTCGCAGCAATTACTCCTTCCACGCTACTCGCCTCGATCATGCTGGCGAATAATGAAATCGGTGCCATTCAACCCATCCGCGCCCTGACACGCGAGGCACACAAGCGCGGAGTGATCTTTCATTCAGACGCTGTGCAAGCACTCGGAAAAATTCCCATTGACTATAAAAAACTCGGCGCAGACCTGCTCACGTTTTCCGGCCACAAGATTCAAGGCCCAAAAGGCATCGGATTGCTCTGGGTGCGCCGGGGAGTTCGGATCAGGCCGCTTGTTGACGGCGGCCCACAGGAGCGAGAGCTGCGCGCAGGTACGGAGAACGTGCCGGGCATAATAGGCCTGGGCAAGGCGTTTGAAGTGATCGCACGAAAGGATCTGCGTTGCACTGCGAAGAGTACGGCTGCGCTGAAAGAAACCTTGCGCCGCGGACTTCAGCAGCGCATCACAGGCATTCGCGTAAACAGCCCCTCCACCAATTGCCTGCCCAATACCCTAAGCATCAGCATTGAAGATACGGAAGCAGAATCGCTCCTCATGCAACTCGATCTGGCAGGCATTTGCGTCTCCAGCGGCTCGGCATGCAGTACGCAGAGCTACGGAGAAGCATCGCACGTGCTGCTGGCCATTGGGCTGTCGACCGAGCAGGCGCGTGCAACGCTGCGGTTCAGTCTGGCCGACACAACCACGCGGAAAGAGATCATCGAAGTACACAGGCGCATGCCGGGCATCGTGGCAAAAGTGCGCAGCATCTCGCCCAGCTACCTTGCGCGCACCTCCGGCAAGAAGCACCCTCGCCGCTCACGCAGACGGACGGCCAGATGACCAGGTATGCCAACAGACGCTATCAGAATGACATCTTAACCACTACGACACAACGTACTCGACGGAATAAACTGTAGGGGCAGGTTTCAAACCTGCCCCTACATCCCCGTGCGATTTCATGCGCCGAAGCCTGGCGAAGGCGGATGGAATCGCTCGTAAAGAAAGGTTTAGGAGGGGAGCGCGAGGGGTAATCCGCCGCGGCGGATCCCCCTCGCAAAAGATGCTTTTTCATTTATTATATAGGCTTCTACTATGTGCCCTGAACCATCCAGATCCAAGAAGTCTGTACCGGCAGTTGACGACCACTCGTTAGCTATAGTGCTGGTCAGCGGTGGTATGGACAGCTGCGTGACTGCGGGTATTGCTAATCAGGAATATCCAGGCCGGATGGCATTTCTGCATTTCTGCTACGGACAACGCACTGAGGCACGTGAACTCCAGGCATTCGAGAAGATAGCTGATTTCTATGGGGTCGAGCTGCGAAAGGTAGTTCGTACCGACTACTTAAAAGAGATCGGCGGCTCAAGCCTGACTGACGAGCGGATGGCAGTGCCATCAGGGCCATCCCCGCCGGAATCTATCCCCTCCACCTACGTCCCGTTTCGCAACACCCACATTCTTGCACTAGCAGTATCATGGGCAGAAGTGACTGGGGCAGAGAGAATATATATCGGAGCAGTAGCAGAAGACAGTGCAGGCTACCCGGATTGCCAGCCTGAATATTACGAAGCCTACAACCGCCTGATAGCAGTAGGCACGAAAGTCGGCGACAAGCTTCGGATCGTTACGCCAGTAATACACATGACCAAAGCCGAGATCGTGAAAAAGGGCATGGAGCTCGGCGCGCCATTGAATTTAACATGGTCATGTTATAAGAACGCGGATGTGGCATGTGGCGAATGCGACAGCTGTGTGCGCCGCCGCCGCGCCTTCCACACCGCCGGCGTCCCGGATCCTGTCCCCTACTACGTCCGCAACAGCACAGACCCGCCCAAAATCTGATACTATTATTTCTTACCCCGTATAGTTATTGACATCCTGCCGGCTGTGCCATAGTCTTAATGCCCAAAAAATCAAGAAATAATGCCTGCACAGAACGGTCTTTATTTTGCGTATCATGCTAGAAAATAGGTAAGTGTGTGGTAGCACTTAAAAGCTACATTCACTGTGGTTTCTATTTATACTTCGTAAAATTTCTTGATAAGGTCGGCAGATGATATGCTCTACGCCTCGGATATTTTTGAGTACGTAGGCTATGGATCTCATGAGCGTTGATATTATTGGGAAGAGTGGTATTACCTCCAAGGAATATTAAGACATTGTGCAGAGGCTGAGCGGTGAGTCTACAAATTAGTTACATGGGCACGAAACGCAAATTAGCAAGCGTAGTAAGCGATAGTTTAAAAAGCCTTCCAGAAGGACCTGTTCTTGATGCTTTCTCAGGAATGTGCGCTGTTGGGGAAGCCATTGCACCTGCGCGCCAAATCTGGACGAATGACGTCCAAGTATTTCCAGGCTTAGTAGGAAAAGCGCTTTTCTGTTCAAGTACGGATCCAATATCATCTGAACGCGCCAAGCGCATTATTGAAACCCATTTTCGGAGAAACCTAAAGGCACTTGAGGATAGATTCAAGGGCTACCTGAAAAAGGAACGAAAGTACCTTGCCACAGAGTCCCTCGAAGATGTAATTGCCGGGAATGGCAAGCTGCCTTATGTTGGAAACGATAGCAATCTGGATTATGAGCGAAAACGTTTGGCGAGAAAGACAAGTACGTTTCCGTATCGTCTTGCGACTATTACCTATGTGGGCAGTTTTTTTGGGGCGAAGCAATGTATGGAGATTGATTCTTTGCGCTACGCGATAGATCACTCCCATGCAAAGGCCAATATCGACGGTGAGCAAAGAGACTGGCTCATTATAGTACTAGGCCAGGTCTTAAGCCGGATAAACAATTCAACAGGACAGTTTGCTCAGTATATCAAACCTAATTATAGTAATATTCAGAGAATCATCGAAAAGCGTCGTAGGTCAGTATGGAACGAATTCTTTCTTGCACTTGATTCTGTTTCCCCTGTGAGTACCCAAGAGTGGCGATCAAGAAACCGCTCCTTTTGCTCTGACGCGTTGGTTCTGCTCAACAAGATGAGGAATTGGAAATATCGGCCGTCCATAGTCTATGCCGATCCGCCATATTCTTCAGCACAATATTCAAGATACTACCATGTTCTGGATGTTCTACTTGAATATCGGTACCCGCCGGTAACGGGCGTCGGTCGATACCCGCCCAAGCGCTTTCAAACACCATTTGCTCACTCAACAGGAGTATTCAATGCTTTGAGCAAACTCGTTGACAGCGCGTCTAAGCTGAGGGCTTGCTTAGTTCTTAGCTATCCTGAAAACGGGCTGTTTTCCCAACGAGGCGGAAATATTGTAGAGCTTCTTCGACGTCACTACAAAAATGTAGACGTCGTTTACAAGAAAAGACAACAACATTCTACTTTTGGGGGTCCGAGGGCCGCGGCAAAGGTATCTGTGGTGGAAAACGTATATGTAGCCAACATTTAAATACTTTTGCCTTAATACCAAGATCAGTCTGGTAAGCCACATCAGGAAGGATGCCATGAAAAAAACGGTTCGAAAACGGTTTGCCCCAAGGGGCATCGGCGTAAAGAACGTTCCGACCGATAAGCTGCTCCCAAATCCACATAATCCGCGAATGCTCTTCGACCGAGGACCACTTGAGGTATTGAAAGCATCGATTAAGAAAGTGAGGATCCTAGTACCTCTTACTGTTTATTGGAGCGAGGCAAAAAAAAGCTTTGTAATTCTGGACGGTCAACGCCGGTGGATCTGTGCCAAAGAACTAGGTCTGAAGACCGTCCCTGTAAATGAAGTGGCCGAGCCAGATATTGTCCAGAATATTGTAACAATGTTCCAAATTCATAAGCTGCGAGAAGATTGGGAGCTTATGCCCACAGCACTGAAGCTTGAAGTGCTAATGCATAAGCTTCATGAAAATAGCAAGAGAAAGCTTGCTGAGCTGACCGGTCTAGATCAGGCTGTCGTATCGCGTTGTAAAAAACTTCTGTCATATCCGAAGAAGTATCAAGACCTAATGCTCGATCCCAATCCAAAAAAGCGAGTTAAATCAGATTTCTTTATAGAGCTATATGCGGTAAGGAACGATCGTTTTGTTAATGGGATGAAATGGTTTTCAAAAAATAAATTTACCCGGAGGATGCTAGAAAAATATGAGAATAAAACCAGTGGACTTAAGGCGGTTACGGACTTTCGCGTGATGAAGCAACACATCAACAACGCTCGCCGGGCTAAAAAGGAAAAAGAGATTAGCAAGAAGCTGAAAGAATTTACTAATAACGACTCGTTAACGTTAGATCATCTTGTAATCAAATCTGCAGATGTTTCTGCCAGCGCCAGAAGGCTTCTAGCCAGTATCGAGAAACTTGATGGGGCTATTAGAAAGATCGATCCTAGGGAATACTATGGCGAAGAGAATCTGTGGAAGAGTCTTGAGAGATTGTTAGATTCGATTCGCTCCAAGCTGCGAGCTGCTGGCCGGAGGCTTAGATGATGAAGAGGCCTTTGCCGCGCGGTTCAGATATTGATAGCGCCAGGATGTCAGGGTGGGTAGATGAGTTTTCGGGGTATCGACATCCGGTATCCGATGGGCGTATTGATAGATGGTTGAATCAATTCAAAAGCGGTCATCGTGACCTTGCGAGACGCATCTTAGACTGTGTGGATTTTATCACATATCAACAGATGGCACAGGCTTTTCGCAATCTTCTCAATACCCTTAGTGGTTGGAACCGCAATGAAAACTTGCGCCGTGGGAGATGGCGATTTGTTGCTTTGTCAATGAGTGCTGGCGAAAGTGGGGATCCAATGCTGCATAAATTTCGCTTGGCTAATGGATTAAACGGTAGACAATATAACGATCTATTCATCTATAAAAGTGAATTACTAAGCCAGAATCTTGGACCGCACGATACCGTCGTATTCGTTGATGACTTCGCAGGAACAGGTAGGCAGGTATGTGACGCCTGGACAATGATTGAAGAACTGCTACCAGGAGATCCTGTTGTTTTCCTTATCCTCGTATCGGTCAGCATTGGTGCAAGGGAGAAAATAAGTAATCAGACACGTATAACAGTAGTCCCTTACATGGAGTTGACAGGTTGTGATAATATTTTTTCACCCAAATGTAAACACTTTACATCTAGCGAGAAAGACACCATTTTAGAGTATTGCAGGATAGCAGACAACCGTAAGCCCAAGGGTTTTAGTGACTGCGGATTTGTAATCGTTTTCGCCCACAACTGCCCGAATAATTCAATCCCCATACTACACGCTCATCACCCAAAATGGGCCGGCCTGTTCAGAAGGTCCGATTAAACATCCTGTTAGTACGGATGCAAAAGGGCCATTGGTTCTTTGTATCACTTCTCGAAGTCCCAGCGGCTCTGTTGCTGAGTTGCATGACAATAGCTAAACGCAATTTCTTCTAAAAGTTCCTATTTCTTGTTAATCCTGACACTTGCGCTCAAGAAACGCAATGCACAAAAGCGCACTATGGATTAATAAGAGCTTGGGCAAAATAGCTAAGAAAAAAAAGCGATTAGCCGCCACCGAAAAAGCATCATCCAGGAAAAGTTACTTATTAGCGATGGATCATATAATTCTCCGCTCGGAGGGAGACTGCTCAAAGTTGGCAAACATTGTAAATGGATTGAGGGGATATACGATAGACTTGATCAGGCAAAGGACATATGAATTGTCATCGCGTAATATTTAGTCTCTATGGTGCAATAGGTTTTATTATTGTTTGTCTTGTGCCGACTGTATATACTCCATTGATTTACAATGCTATGAGGAACGAAAGAATTCTTTTTTATCGCGAGAGTTTGCCGGCGTATCCTCTTGGTTGGTATGTAGCACTTTTTGCTATTCCTTTATGTGCATTATTGTACCAAGCGCCAAGAATCTTAAACCTTTTACCTGTACGTGATACTCCATTGAGTAGGGCATTGTTTACGTTTATTTCATTTCTTTTCTTGATTTGCGTCCTGTTGCCAAATTTTGGGCATGATCCCTCATATCTATTTTGGGGAATTGCTTACGCTGGTATTCTGGGAATAATTGACGGTCTAAAGGCTTACAAGCTGGACATGGCCTTTGTTACAGATAAAAGCGTATTAAAGGAAGCAAAAATTGCCAAGTTGAGCGCCATATCGGATAAGTGGTTTAAAGGCATAACTTTATTAACTGGCCTCCTAATTGCAGGAGCCGTTAGTGGAAGTATTCATTTGGCAACTTACAATCCAACGTTTTATGGCAGGATCGGTAGTACATACGCCAATACCGCATTGGCTATTGAAATTCTGTTCTTAACCCCGGGAATAGCGGTAGGAATTTTTCTAAACGTCTTTCAAAAAATAAACGAGATTGAAGCACAATATGAAAAGATCAAAGTTGACTAGTCGTATATTAATACCAATAATCTTTCATAGCTATTTAACCCCCTAAGAAACAAGGGCGACCCGGCGGGTCGCCCCTACATTTTCAATCCAGATTATTTGATTATGGTTATGGTTTGTGGTGCGGAAAACAGGGTGCCCTGTGCGCCGCCACGCCTTCCACACCGCCGGCGTCCCGGATCCTGTCCCCTACTACGTCCGCAACAGCACAGACCCGCCCAAAATCTGATTCCCATCTTGATTATACTCTATATCTATTGACACTGTTCATTTTTTCCCCTAAAAAACATACCTACGAAACGGAACTTCTCCTTGCGGTCTATTCTGATCAGAGCTTGTCAAGGAGACACAGAGATACAAATCAGAACTCTAAAAAATCTGTGTTCATCCACGTTCATCTGTGGTTACAATTCAAATAACAAAGAAATTCACAAACAATTTACCACGAATGGACACAAATAAACACAAATAGGCACGAATAAATACATCAGATTCGTTTACATTCGTCCAAATTCGTGTTCGGTCTTTTCTTAAGTATTTATCTGTGTTCATCTGCGGTTACGATTTAAATAACAAAGAAATTTACAAACAATTTAACACGAATGGACACAAATAAACACAAATAGGCACGAATAAATACATCACATTCGTTTACATTCGTGTAAATTCGTGTTCGGTCTTTTTGGTGAAAACTGCCACAGAGGCACAGAGACACAGAGATTGTTTGAGGGTTAAGTTATAATGGAGAAATCCAGCAAATGTTTTTGGAAAGTCTTATTCGATATTTTAGTGTTTGCCTTTATTTTTCTCGGAAATGTAATTGCCGATGATATAAAATCTTCCATCGAGGCTTCTGCCATGAACAGTTCTCAAGAAAATAATTCCGCGAAATCAGAAATAGTTCTTAATGTTCCAATAAAACCGGTGGATGAATTTCTGGATAGTATTGGGGTGTGCGTACATTTTTCAGGAAGGTGCGAAAAGCCTATCAGGCTAATGCGGGAAGCGGGAATTCGGCATTTACGCGATGAAATTTCATGGGCCTGGGTTGAACGGAAGAGAGGTAAACTCAAGATACCTGAAGACCGGGAAGCATGGGTTGAAGAGGCATTAAAACAAGGCATCGAGATTCTGCTGATTCTCAATTATGGCAATGCGAACTATCCCGGGCATGGGATCGGCAGCAAAGAAAATCCTGAGCGCGAATATAAAGATTTTCAGCGCTATGTGGAATTTATGGTTAATCATTTCAAAAGCAGGATTAATCAGTGGGAAATATGGAATGAGCCGAATGCGTTTTTGATGAACAAGCAATATGGCGGCGACTGGCGCGGAGGCCGATGGGTAGGCGCGTACGCACGCCTTGCAAATGCAGCAGCAGTAAAAATACGTTCACTGAATCCTTCAGCCACAATCTACACCGCGGGCATGGAGGCGCCGATTGTTGACCTCGTTGTTCCCCATCTTAAAGCCCGATTCGATGCTATTGCCGTTCATCCTTACTGTCATCCATTGCTGCCGGAATATACGTATGCAGGAATTGAGCGATTGCGAAACACCATGAAGCGCAGCGGCAAAGATCTTCCACTCATCGTCACCGAGCAAGGCTACCCCACAATAAAAGGCCACTTCATGTGGCGACATGCAGCGAATATCACGCTTGAAGATCAGGCAAAATTCTTGCTGCGTGTTTATTGCGGCAACTTTGCGCAAAACATATCGCGCACATACTGGTATGATTTCATCTGCGACGGAACGGATCCAAGCGATCAGGAACATAATTTCGGAATCCTGAATGCGGGTGCTGAATCTCCTCGACCTGCTTATCTTGCGCTTAAAGCCCTGACCTCCGCTCTGAGTGAACCCGGCGAGAGCGAGCCTGCCCCTGCTGAAGCAGTTGCTGGGAATGAAGTTCAGCTGACGTTCGACGCGCCCGTATCCGCACCTCCCCGAGCTCTTCTTCTGGCGCGGAATTCAACCGAATATTTCCTTTTGCTATGGAAAGAAAGCCCTTCAAAAGACGAGCTTCAAATCGGTGGGACAAACACTGATGCGCGAATTTTTCATAATGACGGCGCCCCCGAACCCGTAACAATCGGAATACCGTCATTCTCGGCTGGCAGGCTGGAGGCGACGCTTATTGATCCGCTTTCGGACGCAGAGAAATCCCAGCCCCTGACTGTTCATAGTGACGGCCTGAAAAATAAAATCACCGTTCCCATCAAAGAATATCCAACCATAATCAAAATGGTGTTCAAATAAAAAGGAGCACATACATGTGATTGCGTGAGTGTCGAACAGCCCGCACTCTACTTGCATTCTGTGCTTTTATGTTCACCGTCTCCTCATTGACTGCCGTGCTTGAAGCCGTCCACATCTACGGCATCCATTCCTGGAACGACGGTGCAAGCGGCATCATGAACGGCAAAACCGGCTGGACAGTGGAGGTGGTTAATACGGATTATTTTGCCTATGACCTGACTGTTGAACAGGCACAGCGGATCGTGACCGAAGGTTTTACGCTCATCATCCGCATCAACAAAACATTTGGCGTCACCGTGCCCACCAACCCTGCTGAATACGACGCGTTTGCCCAGGCATGTGCGCAGAAAGTGCAGACTTTCAAACCCTATTGCTACCGCTGGATCATCGGCAATGAAATGAACGCCGATTTTGAGGGGAATATCCCTGTTGCAAACTACATCCAGGTCTACGGCAAATGCCGCACTGCGATCAAGCAGGTACAGCCGCAGGCAGAGGTGCTGGTGGCAGCCCTGGGGCCATGGAACGCCAGCCAGTCGGGCGTCGGCCCCTACCCATCAAATCGCCAGTGGCTGAATTACATGTATCAACTCGTGAATACGCTCAACGATGCGTGTGACGGCTACGCAATTCACGCTTACGGCGGGCGCAGTGGCGATACTGATCCGCGTGATGACAACGAGATGGGCTTTGGCGTGTTTCGCAAATGGATGGAGATTATTGATGGCAATGCCTACGCATTCACCAAGCCGGTCTATCTCACCGAGATGAACCACGCTGCAGATGGCAACAAGGCGCCTGGCGTGCCAATATATGATTATCCTGCTGGGTATATCTCCAAACTCTTCGAAGCCATCAACACGTGGAACGAGACCCACTCGCACCGCATCAGCTGCGCAGCCTGGTTTGCCTACGCTAATGGCGGATTCCCCGGCTATAATATCACCCTCAACACCCTGATGCGCGATGATTTTAGCGCCACCACACAAACCACTGATTACCTCTTCGTTACCCTCGCCGTCTCGCCCTCTATCTGGCCCCTCTTTCACTAGACACTCTGGATGAGAGACAAGGCCGCGGCTGCGCCGATGCTCAAAACGATTTCTTCTATTTTCCCCCGCCGCTCAGCTGCTCGTACACCGCTCTTGATGTATCCCCTCATGCAGCCTGGCCGATATAGTAATAGTCACGGCTATTTATTCAGGAGTTAGCAAACCTGATTGACCACCCCACCACGTTTCAGCATGAAAAAATTCGCAAAAAACTATTGACCCCATCAATAAATAAATATTTAATTAACAGGATAGGAGATATAGCAAATCAGGGGTTTGAGAAATATATGAGAAATGTCATCTATCTGCTTGAGGCACATGCACGTCGTGCCGTCGTGGTTTAATAGTTCTTTTTGTCAGGTGCTCAAAGGCTGATGACGACGGCTAGCCTGGCGTTCCACGGAGACGCTTAAGCGGTTAAAGGAGCATTTGGGGTCAGTCATGATACTTGGCGGTAAAGGAGAAAAGGAGGTTATGAAAATGTTTATTCGTAAGCTAACATTCCAAAATTTACTGTGCAGATTCATTTTCATTGGATTGGCATTAGCGCTGACAGTCTCGGCGCAGGGCCAGAATTTAGTGTGGGCAAAGCGGGCTGGTGGTAGCGCTTGGGATTCGGCCTTCGGTATCGCTGCACTAAATGATGGCAGCGTACTGCTCACTGGGGCGTTCCCGAGCACAGCGACATTCGGCCCCGGCGAGATCGGTGAAACCACGCTCACTTCGGCAGGTAGCCACGATGTATTTGTCGCCAAATACAATCCGACAGGTACGTTGGCGTGGGCAAAGCGCGCTGGCGGTGGCGATGGGGATACAGGTAGTGGTATCGCCGTACTTGATGACGGGAGCGCCTTAATAACAGGACACTTTTCGGGCACCACGAATTTCGGACCAGGGGAGATCAGCTCGACCACACTCACTTCAGCGGACCGTTATGACATCTTCGTTGCCAGGTACAACCCTGATGGAACTCTGGCATGGGCAAAGCGCGCAGGCGGTAGCGATGTGGATATAGTTCATGACATTGCTGCTCTTTCTGACGGGAGCGCCTTCATCACAGGCTCGTTCTATGAAACGGTGACGTTCGGCCAAGAGGAGAGTGGAGAAACCACGCTCACTTCAGCGGGGGGGCCTGATATTTTCGTTGCCAGATACAACCCAGACGGTACCGTGGCATGGGCAAAAAGGGCCGGCGGAAGCAATGGGGAAGGTGGCAGAAGTATCGTCGTGCTTTCCGACGGCAGCAGCCTGGTCACGGGGGGATTCGGGGGCACGGCGACGTTCGGCCCGGGGGAGCCCGGCGAGACCACGATCACGTCTGGTGGTCTGTTCGTTGCCAAATACAATCCTAATGGGACACTAGCATGGGTTAAGCAGACTGAGGGAGGTGCTTCGGGCTTTGGTAT
>CAZVVA010000112.1:0-13024 GCA_964630455.1 uncultured Candidatus Sumerlaeota bacterium | reverse complement strand
CGGTCACGCTGGCGAGCATAATGTTCATGATGCCAATGCCACCAACCAGGAGCGAAATGGCGGCAATGGAGCCAAGCACAATGTTGAAAATCCGTTTGGTGCGCTCGGCCTGGCGCAGGAGCTCGAGGGGAACGACCAGTTCGTAGTCCTGTTTCTTATGAAAGAGGCTGAGCATCGTTTGCAAGATCGCTGCGGTTTCAGTCACCTGCTCCAATTGCTCAACCTTGACAATGATTTGATGAAGTTGAACGCGTTCATATTCCTGGGTTCCTGAGCTCCTCCTTACCAGGAGCTCGCCGAATCGGGCCTTAGCGGCAGTGAGCGGAATAAAGACCTCGTAGTTGAGATTCTCGACTGTAGTCTTTTCGCCATTGCCGGGGTTGACCTTGGATTTCTCCTGCATTATGCCGATTACGCGGTAGTAATCCCCTCCAACCTTTACTGCCTTGCCGAGCGGGTTTTCATAGGAAAAGAGCCTGTCGGCAATCTCTGCGCCTAGCACGCAGACGTTCTTGGCGGATTGCATTTCCACGGCGTTTAAGAACCGTCCGGCCTGGACGTGAGATTTGGCAATTTCCGGATACCAGGGAACCGTGCCGATCACCTGGCCGTCCACGCGTCGCGTGTTATAGCGGATGTCGCGGCGGATTGCCCGCATGGGAACAATCACCTGGACACTGGGAATTGTGTAGGCCATGCGTTCGGCATCTTGGTAGGTCAGTCCATACTCGATCGCGACGCTTTGTTCTGCGCTCACGCTTTCGTCTTGGGGGGGCTTTACGCTCTTGACAATGATGTTCTGGCTTCCGAGCTGCTTGATCTGCTCTTGGGCTTCGTAGCTTGCTCCTTCGCCGATGGCAAGCATCGAAATAACGGAACAGACGCCAAAGACGATGCCCAGCACGGTGAGCACGGAGCGGAGTTTGTGAAGCCAGAGGCTTTTAATCCCCAGGCGCAGGATTCGTTTTAGACGAAACAGGAACATGATTACCCTTGGTTGCCGGGTTGCAGGGTGTCCTCATCCACTCGGCCATCCATCATTTGAATAATGCGCTTTGCCCGGGATGCAACGTTTGGGTCGTGCGTGACCATTACGATGGCTTTTCCCTGGGCGTTGAGCTGATCGAGGAGATTCAGAATCTCCTGGCCGGTCTTGGAGTCAAGATTTCCTGTAGGCTCATCCGCGAGAAGAATCAGGGGCTCATTGACCAGAGCTCGGGCAATGGCGACGCGCTGTTGTTCGCCTCCGGACAGCTCCACTGGCCGATGCCTGACGCGGTGGCCCAATCCTACAAGGTCTGCTAATCGCACCCCCCGCTTATGGCTCTCTTTCTCTGAGATACCTTGATAAAAAAGAGGCAACTCAATGTTTTCGAGCGCCGTTAATTGGGCGATGAGATTGTAGGACTGAAAGATGAAGCCGATACGGGTGCTGCGGATATCAGAGAGATCATCATCGGTGAGTTGCGAGACATCCTGGCCGCCGAGGAAATAGCGGCCTGAGGTCGGGCGGTCAAGACAGCCGATTAAATTGAGCAGGGTAGATTTTCCTGAACCTGAAGGGCCCATAATGGCAATATATTCGCCTTCGTCCAGGGACAGGCTAACATCGCGCAGGGCTTCTACCCGAACTTCGCCCATTTTGTACGTCTTGCACAGCTGTTCAATCGTGGCAATTGGCATCAGGGGTTTTCTCCTGACTGTGGCCTGGTACGTGGTCGTGCTCGCCTCTCGTCGGAAGGACTCCGTCGCTGACCCTCTCTGTCCCCACGAGATTCGCGCTGTTGTCGAAATTGCTTTATCATTTTTTCGCGTTCTTCTTGGCTCATGTTTTCGAAGCGCTTGCGCATTTCTTCGCGCTGTTCAGGCGACATCCTTTGCAATCGCTGAACATGGTCGTCAAGTGCCAAGGAGGGGGTGGTCGGCTCGGCTTGCCTTAGTGTGAGAGATGGCGTTGTTACTGTTTGCTGTTCGCCTGCGGGGGGAGCTGCTTTTGTTTCGGTTTGCTCTTCTGAAGCTAACTCAATCTCTTCACCCGGCTGTTCAGTCTTAAGAGCGGTGACCCGCGGTGGACGGAGAAGCACTCGCTCGCCTTCCTTCAGCCCGCTTTGGATCTCAATGAACTTGTCATTAAACTCGCCGGTCTCAACAACGCGCATTTCCGGACGGGCTGAGGCTAGCACATAACATACCCTCTGATCCTTATATGTGGTAACTGCCTGGATCGGGACTGACAATACATTCTGCAGGCGATTGACTATAATTTCAGACTTGGCAGACATGCCAGGTTTGAGAGACGGATGGTTGCCAATGATGCTCACTTCCGTCTTATAGACCTTCAGATCAGGGTTCAGCCAGCGGTGCTGCTGATCTGGCATCAGGGCTACCTTCAGCACCTTTCCTTCAAGCTTTAGATCGGGGAACGCATCCACAGTGATGCGTGCGGGTAATCCCTTCTTCACCTTATCCACGGCGGACTCATGAACCGTTACTTCTACTGCCATCTGTGAAATATCCGGGATCTCAACAATGATCTGGCGTTCTCGAACCATAGCGCCTTCTTCGATCATGTTCTGGCTGCGGCCCCAAAATCCTTGAGTAGGGTAGATCACCATGCCAGTATGGGTGGCGCGAATCACACACTTTTCGATCTGGGTTTGGAGTTTTTCGAGCTTGTCCTTCTCCAACCGATATCTGGCTTCTCGCGATTTGAGTTCGGCTTGGGATTGAGCGAGCTGAGAGCGGGCGCGGGCCTGGATGCGTTCCAGTTCTTTCCCGGCTTCCTGGCAATCGGACAGTAGTTTTTCCGTCTGCTTGGGGAATTCGTATTGGAGGAAGAGCTCGAGGGCGGTTTCAGCCTGCTCAAAGGCAATGTCGCGGCGCTTTTTAGCCAGCTCGTCGGCTTCCAAATCGGTCAGCGAGACGAATTTTTTTTCATAGAGCCTTTCCGTCCATTTCAGCCTTTCATTCGCCCGTTTAACCTCTTCATTTGCCAGATCAATATCTGAATGCTTCTTGCGTTTTTGTTGCACGGCATCGCCTCCCAGGTCCGGACTATTTAGCAGCTTGGCGAATTCCATTTGAGACACGACGATCTGATCGGCAAGGGTGGAGCCGAGATACTTACTCAGGTCGATTTTCGCAAACTTCACCTTGAGCTCACCGCTTTTAATATTGCTGTCATTTTGATTCTTCTGGATTTCAAAGGATTCCCTGGCATTAGTAAAGGAGGCCTCGGCGCTTTGAAAAGTAATTTCTTGCTGGGTCAGACGGTCGCGCATGTTAGATGAATCGAGTTCTACCAGTATTTTTTCGGCTTTGACATCCTCCTCGGTGACAATCGTTCCTTCTGGAACCAGGGTTATAATAGTGGTCTGGCCTTCTACCTCGGATTTAATTTGCTGCGACTCGAGTGCCTTTATACTACCGCTTTCTAATACAGAAATCACCAGGGGTCCGCGGCGCACGCTACTCGTGGTGCCACTGGCGGTGTCAGTGCCCTGCCGGGCAAATAGTGCCCACAGGGCGATAATGAGAACGATAGCAATACCCGCAAGGATTGGCGCATGGCGCCGCAGGCGATTGCTCATTTTCTCTTTATTGGACGGGACCGCTCCCTGTCCCTGTGGTTTCAATATTCGCTTGAGAGAAAACATCGGATTCCTCCTCCCAGAGTCCTTTTTCGTTTATGGTTAACGTTTCCATATCGCGCCAGAGTTCCAGGCGCGAGATTGTATGATCTATGAGTGCGCCTGTGAGGTCGTTTTGTGCGTCCACGAGGTCTTCGCGTGCCTCGAGCAGATCGCGTGGCCTGACACGCCCTGCTTCGAGCAATAAGGTGTTGCTTTCTACGCGGCGTTCTGCAAGAGCCAGGCTGAGCTTCTGGATTTCGTAGCTCTGCTTGGCCTGCTGCAAGTTCCGCCAGGTTTGCCGCACCTGGAGTATCACGTTGTCGTGCGAGAGGAACAGGCTGCGTTCGGTCCGATCCAGTGAGATGAGCGCCTGGCGGTAGGAGTTGCGTTCGGATTTTCTGTCCAGAGGGAGCTCAAGGTCGAAACCCGCGCTATAGGTTTCCCGGTCATATTGAAAGTTTTTATAATCGCGTGGAGGTTCCGTGCCAACTCTATAATTCGCAACAAGGTCCAGGTCGGGCAGCAAACCATTCTTGGCGACAGCCACTTTTCTTTCAGCATCAGCCAGGCGATCCTGGGCTGTCATAAAGTCCAGGCGTTTCTCGAGCGCTATCGAGACGCCCTGGTCCATGGCAATTTCCGGGTGAACCAGGCCACGATCGGCAATCCTTTCCAGTTCCGTTATATCGAGTTCTACTAGTGCGTCGGGTGGTAGCCCGAGATCGATCTTAAAGCGGTCGAGTGCCTGCTCGTACTGTTCCATTGCGCGAACCCACTGATCTTTTGCTCTGAGTTCGCTCTGGCGAAACTGATCAACTTCAAATTCCGAGCGTCGGCCGGCTTTGCCCAGCAATTCTTCGCGCTCGACATCTACAGTAAGATTCTGATAGTTGTTCCAATTATTTTTCACTCTGTCGCGTTCCTGAAGGACACGGTAATAGCTCGACGCGATGGAGATGGCAAAGCTTTTGCGGAAGCGGGAAAAGGAACGAATCTCGTAAATGATGTTACGTTCGGCCTGCGTCAGTTGTTCCTGGGCGATACGCCGCCCAGCGCCGCGCAGAAGGGGTTGAACCACACTGGCAGTCAAGACCGAGGCTGCCGTTTCTCGCGGATCACCGGTCAAGTGCCGCAAGAAGCTACTACCCAGATCTACTGCGATGCTGGCGCCATCTACTAACAGAAGATTCATACCGAAACCAGTGTCGAATTCCTGTGTCTGCTCATCAGTGCTTTTTCTCCATAGACCAGAGAAGAAGCCGGAGAATCTCGGGCGCCACCGGTAGCGCTGATAGGTCAACGATAGGGCTTCCAAATATACATTCTCTTTTTGGCTTTGATAATCCCGGCTGTTCGTCACAGCGATTCCCAGCGCCCTGGCAAGGCTAATAATCGCGGGGGGATCTTGCGCCTCCGTACTTTGACCTTCAGGAGATGCCTGGCCGGTTTGGGACGCTTCTGTGCCCAGGGTTTCTGTGGATGCCTGGTCTAACTCTGCCTGCTCCGAAGGCATGGGCTGATACCGGCGGGGCACTCCTTCCAACGGATCAAAGGGTTCTCGCTCTATGGTAAAAGCGGGGTCCATGCCGGGTACTTTCTGGCCTTTATAGTCCAGTATCTTGTATACTTCCTTATCAGCAGACTTCTTGTAGTATTTCGTCGTGCAGCTAAGCAGTAACATGAAGCCGAGCAGGATGATCAGGGCCGTGAATGTGGCAAAGGTTCCCTCATTTCTCAGGGCTTTTTTACTGCGTCTACGTTTTCCATCGTCAATGGGGTTCTGGGCTTTGCGCGTTTGCTGCATCTGTTTGGGCTACCTCCCTGATACGTGTCGTTTAAGCAAAAGCAGCCTTCCAGCTTTCGTCGAACCGTGGACAGAGGTCTAGAACCAGCAGAGCCGAATTTGTTCTGAAATGTACGTGAAGGCTGAACGGACTGCCCGGGCTTGGTCAGAGGCTTCGCATTCTTGCTTTTGGATTTCTTGAAACAGAGCAATAAAAATTTTCAAAAGCAGTCGTTTTTTATGACATTGTCAAGCCTGCGGTTATTGTACAGATGCTACATGATCAAAAGTGGCAGAGTCAATAGCAGTTTTAGCCCAGCCCAGCACTTTGTACATTAGTTAGACGTAAGAATTCCATAAAATGCTAAATTCTTGTGCAAAATTTGTGCGTTAATCTCCGACTTTTCGGTACTGTTAAGGGTTAGGTCGGTGCATAGGCGTGGAAGGATTTCAGTGGAGACATCTTGCAATGTGAAAAGAAAGATGGACAATTGACTGGTGAAATTGTATAGGGTTTTGGCCAAAAGATTGCTGCTCCTATTCATATAAGTCTTGGAATTTCAATGGTTTCCAAACTTGTTCCCGGGTTGGGGAGGTTGGGCAAAACACCTGGTGGGTGGGGCGAGAATTGGTGGAAATTCTCTGCTTTCAGGAAGAATACTCTGCCTGCGAATAATGCGGTCACTTCAAATAGAAGGATTGCTTATAAAAGCTGCTGAAAAGGAGCGGATTAAGACAGAAGGGAACGGAATATGGAAGAGAGATTTTTGATTGCTTTACTACTGGCTACCCTGGCTGGCTTATCTACAGTGATCGGGAGTCTGGTTGCAGTATTCTACAGGAAGCCTGGGCCTTACTTTATGACCATTACACTGGGCTTTTCCGCTGGTGTAATGATTCTGGTTTCATTTGTTGAATTATTGCAGGCAGGCATAGAGAGTTTGGGTTTTCTGCAAGCGCACATTGCGTTTTTTGTAGGGATGGGGATCATGTTGCTTGTTGATGTCTTCATCTCGCACGATTACATTCTGGAAAAGCATGAAACGAAGAATCACAGGCAAGGTAAACTGCGAAAAGCATCTGTGCTGGTTGCACTGGGCATTGCGATTCATAATTTCCCTGAAGGGATGGCGACTTTTGCAGGTGCAATGAAAGATATCCGGCTGGGAATTGCGCTTGCGGTTGCCATTGCGATCCACAATATTCCTGAAGGCATTGCTGTAGCAGTTACGGTGTATGCGTCAACGGGAAGTGTCCGCAAGTCGTTTTGGTGGTCTTTTCTCTCGGGTGTGAGCGAACCCATCGGCGCCTTGATAGCCGCGCTGATTGTTGCGCAGTTTCTCAATGAAATGGTGCTGGGATGGATGCTTAGCGCGGTTGGCGGGTTTATGGTGTATATTTCGTTTGACGAGTTATTGCCAGTTGCACGCTCTTACGGCAAGGAACACCTGGCCATCGTTGGTGTCATAGCGGGAATGGGCATCATGGCACTGAGCCTGGCGTTGCTGCAATTATGAGTTTGTATGCTGCCATCGTTGGATTTCTGCTTACAGGGTTTCTTTCAGTAACGCACGGCCTGGGACTGGTCAGAGCGCGGAAATAAATTTAGTATTGAATCGCAAGTCGTGAGTTTATAGAGTCTGGATAATCGCAATTGGTCAGGGTGTAAAATTTGGCCATCAACCAGGGAGGCAAAGCCGATGCGTATGATCCGCCATCGTCTATGCGTGCTGAGCGTCGCGGCAGTCCTATTGCTCAGTTGTGCTCGCCTCGATGCACCGCGCAAACCTTTAGACGTTCGCATTGACCCACCGCTCCATGTGTCCACTTACCTCCTCTATTTGCCGAACCGCGTGCTGGACATTCTGGATATCGTGAGTTTGGGTATTATGGCAGGGCCGGGTCTGAATGTAAAAGCCCAGATTGGCGCTGCAGCGACGGTGTGTTACCCTTTTGCGGCGGTAGGCGTGAAAGCGGGCTGGAATACTCATTATATGGACGACCTGAATGCCAATAATCCGTTGTACCCCTGGCTACGCTACAAGCCAGTGACCTGGGGGATGGATGGCAAGCGCAGTTTGCCGTTGTTAGGGTTTATGGATCTCGACATTCTTCGTATTAAAACCGCGCCAGACGAATTCAAATTGGGAGGACATTTCCTGATTCTTGGTGTGGACGTAGGGATTCGAGCTGTGGATGTTCTGGATGCCCTGACCGGTTTCGTCCTCGTTGATCTCAATAGTGACGATATCCAGCTTACCTCTAAATAGGAAGGAGCACAGGGAGAAAGTGAGGTCAGGATGCCAAAGACAGCAGTAATTGCAGTGGGAGGCAATTCCTTAATCATAGATGAAGAACATGAGACCGTTCCCGACCAGTATAGAGCAGCAGTTAGGACAATGGAGCATATTGCTGGGGTGATTGAAAGGGGCTTTGAGGTTATTATTACCCATGGAAATGGACCTCAAGTTGGTTTTATCTTGCTTCGTTCAGACTATGCTCGTGAAATATTACATCCGGTTCCCTTGGATTCCTGTATTGCAGATACACAGGGGGCAATAGGTTACAATTTTCAAATGGCTTTTGGCAATGAACTTAGAAAGAGAGGGATAGAGAAGCCTGTGGTAACTATAGTGACGCAAGTTGTGGTTGATAAGAATGATCCAGCATTCAAGAATCCAACCAAGCCGATTGGGCCTTTTTATACTGTCGAAGAGGCACTAAAACGAAAAGAATCTGAAGGTTGGGACGTAATGGAGGATGCTGGTAGGGGTTGGCGAAGGGCTTCATCTTCTCCCGTGCCTAAGGAGATAGTGGAAATAGATGTGATCAAAAAGTTGGTAGATAATGGTGTTGTTGTAATTGCTGTTGGTGGTGGTGGGATACCAGTTATTCAGGATGAAAAAGGGAAGTACCAGGGAGTAGCCGCCGTGATTGATAAAGATCATGCATCAGCATTGCTGGCAAGTAAACTTAATGTGGACTTGTTTATAATTTCTACTGCAGTTGAGAAGGTACTTCTTAACTTTGGGCAGGCAAACGAAGAACCATTGAATAGGATTACAGTGGAAGAGGCAAAAAGATACATCCAGGAAGGTCATTTCAAACCAGGTTCTATGCTCCCAAAGATAAAAGCAGTGATAAATTTCCTGGAAAACGGTGGAAAAGAGGCGTTGATTACCACTCCTGATCATTTGGAAGATGCATTAGATGGAAAGACAGGAACGCGAATTCTTCCATAGCAACTGTAGGAACAGAAGGAACGGGCATAGGACAACTCTGAGATATTTTATTTTGTGGTAATAAAACTATCTAGAGTGTCTCCTGTTCCTTCAATCTTTTTTTTTCAAAGAAAATATTTGTTTTCAAAAATTGCTAAAGTCTAGAAAAAGAGGTATTGAAACACGACGACACGACGTGCATGCGCCTTAAGCGCACATTTCGATAGCGTCTCTTAGTCGGGCTTCAGGCGGGTATGTAAACCCAAGCGTTTTCCCTATTCATGGTGCTCGTTTTTGGTTTTTGTAGAGAGTAATTTTTTCGACAACGAGAGAGAAGGTGCCGGTCTGGTTCTCCACGCGGCCTTCAAGCAGGTAAGGGCCGTGGGTGAGTGTGAGGGGTGCGACCCGCTTGTACGTCCTTGGGAAGAGCGTGGCTTCAAACGTGCCGGTGAGGTCTTCGAACGACATAAATTTCATGTAGCGGCCGTTGTTTTTGGTGCGCACGAGTTTGCTTGAGATGGCCCAGCCGATCATGCGTACCCTGCGGCCGAGGCGCCCCTGCATGTCGCTCGCTGGTGTCACGCCTTGCGGCATGGTGATGAGCTCCAGTGGATGGGCGCTCACCATGTAGCCCAGAATCTCGTATTCTAACTGGCAACGTTTAGCAAGGCTGTAGTCCCGCAGACCCGCTCCCGGCCCCATCGGCCCAGACTGGGCATGTGGTGACGAGCGGATGTCCGACCGGACAGGCCCCACCAGGTCTAACTCGTCTTCCTGTTTTCCCGCATGATTTTTCCTCAAGCGTGCGAGCTCAAGCATCAAAGCAGTCCGCTTCTGGCCTATGCAATCGAATGCGCCAACCATTATGAGGTGTTCAATTTCAGGGGTAGCGAGACGAGTTCGCATGGCAAAATCCTCCAGAGTGCTGAACGGGTGCTTTGTTCGCTCGCGTAGAATCGTAGTGATTGATTTTTCAGCAAGGTTCTTCACTGCCATGAGGCCGATGCGGATCGTCCGGCCCCGGCCAACGTAGTCCTTTTCGCTCTCGTGAATGCAGGGTGGAAGGATGCGGAGCCCGAGGCGGCGCGCCTCCTGAATGTAGGCGCCTGCGTGGTAGAACCCACCACCATTCGACAGCACTGCCGCCATAAATTCCGCAGGGTAGTGAGCTTTGAGATACGTCATCTGGTAGGAGAGCACGGCGAAGGCTGCGGAGTGGCCTTTACAGAAGGAGTAGCCTGCGAAGCTAGCGATCTGGCGCCAGATTTCGCGGATGATCGGCTCGGGAATATCCTGCCTGCGGCACGAGGCGAAGAAGCGCTGCTCAAGGCGGTCCATGGCGTCGTGCGAGCGCATCTTGCCCGACATTGCCCGCCGCAGCAGATCCGCCTCGCCCAGGCTCATCCCGCCCAGCTCGTGCGCCACATGCATGACGTCCTCCTGGTAGATCATCACGCCGTAGGTTTCGCGGAGCAGCGGCTCGAGCTTCGGATGCAGATAGGTGATTTGTGTGGGGTCGCGGTGACGATCTATGAATGCGCGCATCATGCCCGATTCTGCCACGCCGGGCCGGATGATTGAGCTGGCTGCCACAAGGATCTCAAAACTGTCGCACTCGAGGCGCTCGAGCAGAGCACGCATGCCGGGACTCTCGATATAAAAGCAGCCCATAGTGCGGCCGGTGCGGATGAGACCGCGGGTTTGAGAATCAGCGGTTATGCGGGCAAAATTCTCTACCGGCGGGTCGTCGCGCGTGTGCGTACACACAGCCGCAATGCAGTCTTTCATTGCTCCGAGTGAGCGCTGGCTCAGCAGATCAATCTTGATCAGACCGAGGTCTTCGATTGGAAACATATCCATCTGCGTGATGACGAAACCTTTTGCGGCACGCTGAAGCGGGGTGAAGTGGGTGATCGGTTCCGGGGCGATGACGATACCACCGCAGTGGATCGAGAGGTTGCGCGGGAAGCCCAGGATGCGCTGCGCGTGGCTGAGTACGGTGGTCCACGGCTCGCGCTCAATCGGCAGGTGCTGGCATTCGGGAAACACGCGGCGGAGCTCGTGGAGATCAACGTGATCCATGAAGTAGCCGGGAATAGGACGGGTGAATTCGTTTACTTCACCCTCGGGGATGCCGAGTGCCTTGGCTGTCTCGCGAATCGCATGGCGGGCGCGCATCGTGACTGTGGTCGAGATCAGCGCGACCTTATCCTGTCCGAAGTAGTCGTAGACCCACTGGATCAGCTCGTCGCGGTCTTTCCATGAGAAGTCAATGTCAATGTCTGGCGGCGAGCCGCGCTCGGGGTTAAGAAAGCGCTCGAAGTAAAGGTTGTAGCGGAGTGGATCAACGTTTGTGAGTCCGAGGCTGTAGGAGACAATGGAATTCACGGCTGAGCCGCGGCCTACCAGAAAAAAACCCCGCCGCCGCGCTTCTTCCACAATACGATGCACCACCAGGAAGTACTCGCAGAAGCCCAGGCGATCTATAATCTCCAGCTCGTGTTTCAGACGATCGATCACCTCCTGGGTAAGCGGCTGGTAGCGCGGCTTAAGGCGGTCGAAGGTGACTTTCCAGAGTGCGGAGAAAGATGTTTCGCCTTGCGGAAGCACACAGGGGGGAAATTTCCACGTACCGAGCGGGAGGGCGACGTTGCACTGCTCGGCTATTTCGAGGGTTGCGCGCAGGGGAGCGGTAAGCCCGCAGAAACGCCGGGCCATCTCGCGGGGCGATGCAAAGAAATGGTCGGGCGACACGAGATGCGCAGGGTCAACCGTATGGATGGTTGCGCGTTCGGCGGCGGCGCGCAGGATGCGATAGGTGTCGTAATCTGCAGGGGAGGCAAAGTGGACGTCGTTCGTGGCAACGAGTGGAATCTGGTGCTGGCAGGCAAAGTCGTAGAGGCGGCGGCAGAGGCTTCGGCGCGGAGATGTGAGGATGAGCTCGGCGTAGAGGTCTGCACGGCCGCGGAGTGCGGTGAGCAACGCGACACTGTCGGTCAGGATGATCAGCTCTGTTGAGGTGTGCTGCAGTTCGGTTGCGAGATCAAAATCCTCGGCCAGCTGGCGCCGGGTGATCAGGGCCGAGAGCTCGGTGTAGCCGCTGTAGGATTTGGCAAGCAGAAGTGCGCGGTCGGTGCTTTTCGGGTGAGTGAGTTCAGCACCGATGATCGGTTTCAGCCCCGCTTCTCTGGCTTTCTTGTAAAACGCTACAGCCGCATACAGGCCATTCGTGTCGGTCAGGGCTACACTGGTCATACGTTCCCGGCAGGCACATTCGATCAGCTGCTCGACCGGGACGGTGCTGTCTAGAAAACTGAAATTGCTGTGGTTATGGAGATGGACGAACATTGTGTACTCAGGATTTATGAGGGATAATGAAGCGCCTTATAGGCGAAGAAAAAGCGAAAGTCAATAGGAAAATACTCTTAGCCACAGAGACACCGAGGCACAGAGATACTTAAAGAATGAATCTTTTTATGGTAACCGTCGACCGCACAGCAGACGATCCTTTCAGTTACTCTATCTTGTCTATTCTCTGTGTCTCTGTGCCTCCGTGGCTCTATTATCGTTCAATGCAAATGCCACTAGAGATTGGTGGGATTGCGCACTTAACTGTTGCACGATTCTGTGTGGTATGATTGTATGTACCATGTGTTGGAAAGCCATAGGGCGAAGCTGGCATTTCGTGCCGGACGTAGTATGTTCATGGGTTTTTTGATTGCCCCGTAAGGGCACTGTGATTGTTTGCCAGAGGTTGTCGTTATCCCATTTCAGAACATGCAGAAAGGGGTGGGTGTATGATTGGCATTCAGATCATTCCAGCGGAAGAGGTGAATTTAAAGCGAGGATTAGAGGAAAAGGAGCGCGAATTGCGTCGGCGAGGGACAGGCACGTTTCGCCGCGCGGCAGCGGGCAAGTGGAAGCACACGCGCTTTAAAGGATTTGTCAAATTTGAGAAAGCGATTGGCGATGTACTCTGCGTGGAAGTCACAAGTGGGCGCTCCGCAGAAGAGGACGAGTGGCAGCTCTTGGGTTCCTTCATCGGTTTTCTCTACCGCCATTTCAAAGACGATGTCGTAACCATCACCATGCAGTTCAACTAGGTATTCTGCCCAGGCAGCCAGAGATTGACCTGTGCGACCATGGAAAGCGCTGCTCGAGAAAAGGTTGTAGAATAAAAAGCGTTGAAGCCACAGATCAACACAGATGAACACGGATTTTATTGGTAGAAGATTTAGAGTTGTATCTGTGTATATCTGTGTGCATCTGTGGTTTAAAAACATGAATAATGTTGTTTGTGCTCTGTGTCTCTGTGCCTCCGTGGTTCTACTTTTTATATTCAACCACAAAGACACTAAGGCACAGAGTATGCAAAAAGCTCTAATCTG
>CAZVVA010000111.1:0-13059 GCA_964630455.1 uncultured Candidatus Sumerlaeota bacterium | reverse complement strand
TCTCACCTGTCGACGAACCAACTGCGAGCCTGATACTCGACCGGGCCACAATCGAAGCGATTTCCTCTCCAGCAGCACCATAAGACCTAGGCGGAACTTGTTCGCTAAAATGTCCATCAGGCGGCCATGTAGCCGCCTGAGTTATTGTAACTTATAATCACGCTGGTTGAGAAGTATTGGCATTCTTTGCAGCTCTGCAAGCCTAATAGTACCAGAAGATGTCACTATTTCCGCAAGGAGAGAAATTCGTGAAAATTTTCTCTTGACTTTAGTGTGTCGCTTGCTTCTGATGTATATGTCCATTGAAAATTTAATGGGCAAGAAGGTTTGAATCAATCTATTTGAATTGAAAGGAGGGAAGGCAATGAAATGGTATATTAAATTTCTTGCAGTATCTTTGCTCTGTGTAGTTCCTGTTCTCGGAAGTTACGCAGCCTTGACGCTTCCCGTAACTGACAATTTCCCTTCATCAGGTGCAGAACAATCATGGGCGGATTATGATTCCTCTTATGAGGTGATTGAATCCTTTAGTCCTACAGCACCAAGCGGAGACGGGTATATAATGAATGTGAACGACGGCTCGGGCTGGCAGAAGATTCACCTCGTAGATGATGATGGAACGCTGGGTAATTATAAGATTACCGCATACATATATGTAACCGCTTACTCCGAAGCAGGAGACGTGTGGTGTCGTTACGGAATATTTGGTCGTGCTACGTCTATTAACTATGATTCTGGTATGTATTATCTGTTTTGCGATTCAGATGGCGATGATTATCTTCGCTGCGGGTATTATGGCGACGGACATGTTGGATGGACACAATTCATTGAGCCTCCCGGGACGATTACACGAGACGCCTGGCATAAGTTCGAACTGTCATTTTCTGGAACCCAGATTACAGCAGAAATTGATGATGTCCAAGTTTGCTCCGTTACAGACAGTACTTACTCCACGGGATATGCTGGTATTCTCTGTCTCCAGAACAACAGCGGCACGGCTACGACTCTCTGCGACCGAATCACTATCGAAAGTACAGGCACCAGCGTGGATGACTGGATATTGTACTAAACAATATGCGGGGGGTTGAACTTCTCCCGTCTACATTTCATCAGTAAATAGGCACCATAATTATTCCAATGGTGCCTTTTTCTTTTGATCAAAAAAGCTCGGCTTCATCCTTTTTCAAATTCAATATGCAAAAATCGACTACGATGTGAAAAATGAAGGTCTAGCCGTGCGTATCGAGTGGGGCAAAACCATGGCGCATGGTATTCTCAGTAATTGTTCGAGGAACTAGAAACTGCCGAAGGTAATCCTGTCCGCCTGCTTTGGAACCTATCCCTGACAGACGGAATCCTCCAAACGGTTGCCTGCCGACAATTGCACCCGTGATCTTGCGGTTGATGTATAAATTCCCCAACTTGAACTCGCGTTTTGCCAGCTCGATGTTTCCAGGTGTTCTCGAATATACTCCTCCTGTAAGCGCAAACCGGGTTGAGTTCGCCACTCTTAGGGCTTCGGCAAAGTGACTGACTTTTATCACGGCAAGCACAGGGGCGAAAATCTCCTCCTGGGCTATACGGCTTTCTGGCGACACGTCAGCAAGGATAACAGGGGCAACATAATACCCCTGCTGGAGTTCTGGAGGAATATCCATTTCCAGCGCCACTCTTCCTTCTTTCTTTCCAATTTCGATATATTCCCTGGTCTTAGCCACGGCATTCCGGTCAATCAGCGGCCCTAAAAAAGTCTCCGGCTCATCTGGTCTGCCGATAATAATACTGCGCGTTGCCTCTATCAGGCGATTCAGCAACGCATCGTAAATGTCTTCAAGCACAATGACTCGTGAACACGCAGAACATTTCTGCCCCTGATACCCAAAAGCAGACATCACAATTCCTTTTACCGCTTCGTCACGGTCTGCAGTGGAATCAACAATAATAGCGTTCTTGCCGCCCATTTCAGTGATGACTTGTTTAACAAAATTCTGCTCTTCTTTCACTTCAGCTGCCAGTTTATTAATGCGAAGTCCTACTTCCACAGAACCGGTAAAGGCAATCAGTGCGACCTTTGGATGTTTGACGACGATCTCCCCGATAACCGAACCTTTGCCCGGCAGATAATTAACCACTCCCGGCGGCATTCCCGCTTTCAAATAAATCTCTGTTAGCTTTGCAGCGGTAACCGATGACTGACTGGAGGGTTTTATGATTACGGTATTGCCGGTAACGAGAGCTGCAGAACTCATTCCGGTAAGTATTGCCAGCGGGAAGTTCCACGGCGAGACGATGGCAGCCACTCCCCGGGGTTCATAGAAATATTCGTTAGTCTCGCCGGGAACGTCGCCCAGCAATTTTTTCTCTTTCAGATCCAGGGTCTCCCGGGCGTAGTATTCAAGAAAATCAATGGCTTCGCATACGTCAGCATCAGCCTCTTCCCAGTTCTTGCCGCATTCCAGAATCTCCCATGCTGCGAGTTCTAACCGGCGAGTTCTCATTAATTCCGCGGCTCGCAATAAGCAGTTAGCTCGTTGTGCTATAGGAGTCCGTGCCCATTTTTCAAAGCTCCTGGCAGCCGCGGCCACTGCCTCATTGGCATCGTCTTCACTGGCAAAATGAATACGACCAATAATTTCAGCGGGAAGAGTCGGATTCTCTGACGGTTTTACTTCAATGCCTTTTTTCTCACTGCCTCCGATGAGCAGTAGATATTCTCTATCAAGCTCTTTTCTAATATCGGCAATAGCCTTTCGCATTGCCTGCTGATTCTCTCTCACGCTGAAATCACTGACTGGTTCATTGCGGAATGCTGATAAATTGAGCGCGTTCATTTTCATCCCTCGCCAGTTCCAGAGGATTACACAGCAACTCCTCAGCGGCCATTCTCCCAGCTGAGCGCTGCCGCAAAAACGATTCGTTGGAGGTATTCTCTAAAATACGGCGGACCAGATAAGCCATCCCTGGAATGAGATCCCCATAAGGGGCATAGACCCGCAAGGGATAACCCATCTCGACAATAGCCGCTTTAATATCGTCGCCCATACCATACAGCAATTGAAATTCCAGATCACTTTTCTGGATTTCCTTATTATGGGCGTATGCCATCGCATAACTGATGCTGCGAACATTATGGCTGCCAATGGCAAGCCTTATCTGAGGGAAATTGTCCAGCAGTATCCGAGTCAGCTGCTCAAACCTGGCATCGGTGTGCCATTTCTCAAGATAAACAGGAATTTCCCATTCCAGCTGACGAGCGTTTATGATTTCATAATCCCAATATGCACCCTTCACCAGGCGAACAGTAAAAGGACTCTGGCGTCTACGGGCAAGCTCGATGACTCGTAAAGTGAAAGGCAATGCATCTTTTAAATAGGCCTGAACCACTATCCCCAGATGTGGATAGTCTTTAAACTCATCATCAAACGCAATCTTCTCAAAAATTCTTAATGTTACATCACGATAATCGTATTGCTCCACATCGAGATTAACAAAGGCATTAAGCTCTTTTGCTTTCTTCATAATTAGATAAAGACGTTCACAAACCCGATCAGCTGTCTTCTCCGGTGCTGAGGGTTTAAATTGTGAATAAAACGAGGATGGTTTAACCGACACATTCAGCTGAAATGAGGTGCTGTTCTCCTTAAGCATGCTTCCAACATTTTCCAGTAAATCCACATAGCGTTGGGTATATTCATCAGCCTCTTTTTCGCTAAGGACAGCCTCTCCCAGAATATCCAGAGTGCAGGTCATCTGTTTCCGAATTAGACGGCTAATGTAATGAAATGCTTCTCTTGGGCTTGTGCCGGCAATAAACTTGTGAGCAAAAAAGGAAACACCCACAGATGTCGCCAGTCCATAAAGAATATTTAAAGGAAGAGGATGAGTCTTCAGCAGAATAAAGAGTAAACGGATGATTTTTTCTTCGAGGACGCGTTCGTCGCCAAGATACTGAACCAAATGACCCAATCGTTGATTATATGTTTTCAAAGCAGGAAACGTGTCTATATAGCGAAGGAGTTGTATCTTCAGGGCTTCACGCCGCATTACCATATCGAGAACCTTTTCTTCCCAGTAACTACGTGAAAATAAATAGGAGCGGCGATTTATCTTGTCTGCCCTCGCCAGTAATTCTCTACCTGTCTCCAGGACTTCCAGTTGAAGGGTATTTTCCATAATAAACCCTTACATTAATTCTTCGTATAAGAAAGAACCAATAGGAAATTCAATTGTCAACCGCTATGGCGACGAGTTGATTATCCTCGGGCTTAATGCGATCAACGTTGATCTGAAGACACCTGCGATTGCGATTCTCTCTTTAGTGGGAGCGTGAAGGTGAAAGTGGAACCGACACCAACCTCACTCTCCACCCAGATACGCCCGCCATGGGCATCGACCATACGTTTAACAATGGCAAGCCCAAGGCCTACGCTCTTCTCGCCCGCCGTGGGACGGACAGTGGTCCGGCCAAAGTCTGTGAAAATTTTTGAGATCTCCGCTCGAGGAATTCCCTGACCTTCGTCTGAAACGGAGATTTCTACTTCATTTCCCACAACCCGTGCTCGCATGGTGACCGTGGTCTTGGGATGGGAAAACTTAATGGCATTTGTGACCAGATTATTGATCACCTGGTTTATGCGATTCGGATCCATAACCACCCTGGGCAGGGCCGGTTCGAGCTCCAGCTTCATTTCAATGGACTTGGCTTTGGCCAGAAGGCTGTTAAATTCGTGACTTTCTCGAAGGTATGCGGCAAGATTTACCTCCCGGGGCTTGAGTTGCAACTGTCCCGATTCGATAGCGCTGACATCCAGGAGGTTATTGACCAGATCAAGCATCGTTTCACATATCTTGTCCATTCTCTGCATGATTTCACGCTGAGATTCTGGTACCTCGCCGAGTACCCCATCCAGGATAATCTCAAGGTAGCCCTTAATAGCCCCTATGGGGTTCCTGAGATCGTGAGCAGCAATTCCCAGGAACTTGTTCTTTAGTTCGTTAAGCTCAATCAACCTCTGATACAACCTGCCCTTTTCCACGATCACAGCCAATTGTCCGGCTAGTTGGAGAAACAATTCCACATGGGCATTCTTGTACGTATTGGGCTCCATGCTGGAGAAGAACACGAATCCAATGGGATTGCCCAGGGCGACCAGCGGACATGTCAGACTGGAGCGCATGCCTTCCTCAACTATCATGCTTGTCGACTCGGACTTAGGATGATCTTTCAAGTAGGCTTCCAAATCATTAAGGATACGAGGCTGCCCTGTTTCAATGATGCGTTGAAGACTACTTCCTTGTAAAGGAGCCTCATAATCCGTAGTAATCTTCATTACCGGCGCGTCAGAACGTGCCCAACGGGCGCGAACAATTGTTCCTTTTTCTGCCAAAAGCGAGAATCCAATGCGGCTGTAAGGAATGATTGAACGAAACGAATCGAAGACATGACTTAAAACCTCGTCGAGGGTAAGCCCAGCATTGATTTTTTCGGTAACTCTGGCCAACGTATTGATTTCCGCAAATTCCCTTTCCAAAGTATGCCTCAGATCAAGCAATGCTCTGCCGAGTTGCGCAATTTCATCCTCGGCTCCAAGAGGGACCTCGACCTGGAATTGGCCATTTTTCATCGCCAGGGCCGCTTCGCGATACTTCGGGATTCTGGGGTCAACCACGGGAATACCTCCTGTGAGTGATTACGACGAATACCATACCAGCTTTGGCGGGAGAACTGCAACCCTTATCCGGCTCATATGTCTAGTTCAACTACGCATTGTTCTCTGCTTCTCGCCCCTTTCTACACAGTTACGCAAATACTAGGCTAAGCATAAATTTTTGTTGCGTCTTCTCCTGAAGCAGCTTAAATTTTCCGTGTAGTTGATTGATGTTAAGATTTTTGGCAAGACTTTACAGAATGTCGGAGCCATTTATGCGTATTGCTTCTTATGTTTGTATCGCAGTTTCTTTTTACATACTGATGGGCTGCAGCATAACAGGTCTGACTGGAGCAAACAGAACGTTTTCCTTTTACTACGAGTCAGCCTTGCAAGCATTTAATGAGGGCAGAGATGAAAAAGCAGAAAAGATGTTTAAGCTAGCGCTACAAAAAAATCCTCGCCATGCACTCTCACACTATTATCTCGCTGTTTTACATGCTGAAAAGGGGAAAGACAATCTGGCTATTGTTGGTTTCGAAAGAGCCATTGAACTCGAGCCGAACTTCCCAGAGGCTCTGTACAACTTAGGAACCATTCGGTTGCAACGTGGAGAAGCTGTTGCGGCTGTAACTCTGCTTGAAATGACCGTTGCCATTAGGCCAGATCATGCGCCATCATTTGTCAATCTTGGTAAAGCATACTTTCTTGCCGGGCTTGTAGAGTTGACAGGACCGGCTTATGAGGAAGCTTTAGCATTGGAACCGGATAACGTTATCGCCTTAGAAAATCTTGCGCTTCTGACTCGAGCCGCAGGTGATAAAGAAGCAGAAAGACGATACAGGTCTCGACTTGAAGCACTAAAATGATTGACGCAAAACCAACTCTAATGCGCCTAAGGCGTATTAACTTACTTTGTTCAGGAGACCAATATGTCTAAACACCTTCGAGTGCTGAGTCTGATAGGTTTAATTTTTGTGATGTTTTTTCCATCTCTTTCCGCTGACGAAATAGACGATTCAGTCAAAAGACTTAATCTCTTTCTTGAGGATCTTCCCTCGGTCTTCGCGGAACGTCGGGGCGATACTGTTGTAATCAAAGGCTGGACTCGAGACGAACGTGAGCAACAGATCTTAGAGAAAGTACTCGAAAAGGAAGAAGATGTGCTCGATTTAACCGGCAGTGATATCGCCGAGGGAGATCGTATGGTCCAGATTGACGTGGTAATTGTTGTCGTAAGCGAGACCGTAGCCCAAAGTATCGGTTTTGATTTTCTTAATCTCGTCAATGTCCAATACGATTTCTTTGCCACGAGACATCATCGAGATGGAATTGGATTCCAGGGCCCCGGATATATAGGCCCTGTTCTGAGGAGAACTCAGTGGGGAGAGCTTTTTAATGCCAAGGTAGACTATAATGTTACTATCGCTAACGCCGACAAACAACAAGTGCAAATCATTGCTCGCCCGCATCTTACAACTCTCAATGGTCAACGCGCTGAATTTCTGGCAGGTGGAGAAATTGTTTTCCAGGTAAGCGGAATTGAAACTGGAGACATTAGGCCATACCCATTTGGGATCGAATTAAATGTGACGCCAACTATTCTCCGAACTCCTGGCCCGAACGGGGAAACGCAAGTGCTTCTCGATGTGGAGGCATCGCGGATAAGCATACTTGGCCGACTATTGACCAGCCAAGCCGCCCCAGGCTCAGATGATGTCAATTTTGATAAGACAAGAGTCAAGAGCACAACTCTCCTTGGCCTGGATGAGACCTTAGTCTTGAGCGGATTATACCAACGAGAATATCGCGTTCGTTTTTCTGGTGTGCCAATCCTGCGAAAAATCCCTGTTCTTAATCTCCTCTTCTCCAATAAGGCTGAAGTAGACGACGTCCTGAGCACCATAATCTTTATTACTCCCCGAGAGCCAGCAAAGGTAGATCAGCAACTTCAGGATGATATTCAGGCATTCATCCAACGGCGCATTGCGTACATGAAGGCAAGAGAGGAAGGCCCCGAGGCCATTGAAAAATTCAAAGAGGACTATCCGGATTGGTATCGGCCTCAGAACAATCGCTATGCAACCCATTTCTTTCTCGTTAACAACAGCCGAATGTACCGCGAGCTAAGAGGAGAGGATCTGCGCGCTGAGAAATTACGCAGAAATCTTCTCGGCGTAGAGTCTGCTGAAGAAGCAGCAGAGAAAAGAAAAAAGAAGTTTGATTTTCACATTTGATGAATACATGTTGCTATATCTTCATTCAACTATGTTATGTACAATGAAGCAGAAAAGTTTTGTGGTCTTTTCAATTTTCCAATACGCAGAAGGCGCTATACGCGCATAGTTCTCAGATAAGGGAGGAGTAATAAGATGACAGATATCTTAGAGAAGGTATTTTGGGAGAATCGTGTTTTGGACTACGTCGCTTGTCTTACAATTTTTATTATTGGGGTTTTGGCTGTTAAAATATTCAAAAGCATCATCTTAGCACGTCTTAAAAAACTGACAGACAAAACAACCACCACATTTGATGATTTCTTGGTTTCTATGTTCAAAAAGAATTTGGTGCCATTGCTTTATTTTGGCGTATTCTATTTAGCTGTGAGGAGCCTGATCTTACATGCCACCTTGAGCAAGAGTATTGATGTCTTAGGAATAGTTCTATTAACTATATTTGCGGTTCGATTTTTGTCCTCGATAATCCAATTCACTATCAAAGAGTATTGGCTAAAGAAGATAAGGGATGAAAAAAAGGAAAAATCTATCGAGGCAATTCTTCCAGCAGTAAGAGTAATCATTTGGGCCCTCGCTGTCGTTTTCCTTCTGGATAATCTCGGCTTTGAGATTTCAACGGTAATTGCTGGGCTTGGCATTGGCGGCATAGCAATTGCCTTGGCGGCCCAGGCAGTTTTGAAGGACCTGTTCAATTATTTTGCTATATTATTCGATCGGCCTTTTGAGGTGGGTGACTTTATCATTGTTGGAGACTATCTGGGAACCGTGGAGCATATTGGCATTAAGACCACACGAGTACGTAGTTTAAGTGGAGAACAGCTGGTGTTTTCCAATTCTGACCTCACCGATTCGCGTCTTCGTAACTATAAGAGAATGGAAAAACGCCGCGTCGTTTTTAAACTCGGTGTTACTTATCAGACAAGTCGCGAAAGGCTAAAAGAAATACCGGAAATAATCACAAATATAATAAAGGGCATTGACGACACCTTTTTCAACCGCGCACACTTCTTGTCCTTTGGAGATTTCAGTCTTAACTTTGAGGTCGTGTATTATGTTATGAGCGGCGACTACAACAAGTATATGGACATTCAGCAGCGAATTAACCTTGCAATCAATGAAGAGTTTGAAAAACGCGGAATTGAGTTTGCCTATCCGACCCAGACATTGTTTCTTACCAAAGAGAATAAGGACTGATAGGCGAAGGGAATCTCAATAATATTCACCTTAAGATCGTATCATTATTAAGATCATTTTGAATTTTTTTACTGCTCTGACCGCGTGTGGCTGATGTGCTGGCATAATGAGCATTTCACCTTCCCTCAAGCGAAAAGCCTTGCCGGAGATAACAACTTCTGCTTCGCCATCAAGACAGTAAACTAAAGCATCGAACGGCGTTGTATGTTCGCTCAATCCCTGTCCTTCATCGAAAGCAAACAAGGTCAGCGTGCCTGTCTTTTTATCAATTATTGTTCTGCTCACCACCGCGCCTTTCTGGTAGTCTATTAAATCCATCATCTTTACTGGTTGCGGTGGTATTTTTCTACCAGCCGTCTGTTTTTCATCGTGTTCCATGTCTTGACCTCCGTTTTTATAATCAATTTCGAATGTTTCAAGCCTCCTCGGTGTTCATTCCTACAGCATTCCCCTGCGAGCTTTATCATCAGGCACGGACACACATTGCACATATTGTCCGGCTGAGTTCGTAAGAGTAACACATGGAAATTCGGTAACTTTTCATATCTTTCCGCTATTAAATATCTCTTCTTAAGAGTCGGATCCATCCGCTGCGTTCGATACATCACCAGCCAGAATTCCTTCCACCCGGGATCAAGCCTGTTGCTAAGAATCAGTTCTTCTTTTGAGAGATTGTAAAAAGTCAGTGGCATAGAGATAAAATAGTCTGGTGCGTAGACCCTGCGGACTTTTTTCTTCGCAAGACGGCGATAAAGTTTTGAGGTATCAACGAAATGATGACTGTTTTCATAGAATCCTCCTAGCCAGAAAAAGCTCGTCTGGCCTCGGGTGCGTCGGAAATTCCAGAAATAGTCAACGCCTATATAAAAAACATTTGCGAGAACCACAACAACCAGGAGCGCGGCTACCAGACGCCGACCCTTGATTTGCTTCCCTACATAGATCGCTGCCATCAACGTTGCCAGACAGAGCGGCACCAGGAAGTAGCTGAGCGCAAACCACTTAACGAAATGCACGATCAACACGTACGTTATGGCCAGCAGAGTTGCAAACATCCTGTAATGCCTTGACCACTGATGGTTATCGCGCTTCCTAAGGAACACGTATGCCAAAGCGCTGAGAAAGATAAACGAGTTGATCGGCAGGACGTAAAGCGCCGGGTAACCAGCCGTGCGTAAGAAGAATAGCTCGCCATCAATCATACGCAGGAAGTATAGGAAGAAACGCACCAGGTCAATCGGCAAGTGCGGATTTATGCCACCATACACTGAAAAGGCCAGCGAAGGCTGAGACGTAAACACCCGAAGGTTGACCAAGGCAAGGATTGCACCCGGAATAAGCCCTACCAACCAGGCGGCTAGCAGTATGCGCTCATTTCTCTCCCGTAAGGCTTGGAACTTCTCTCGGCAAAGCACATAGATAATCACCGCAGTCGGAACGACAATGAATATCGTATGGTTCGCAACGCCCAGACCAAGGATCAATCCGCTCAGAAACCGATTGAGCCAGCGCGGTCTGGCTGCAAAATAGTAGAAAAGTCCTGACAGCAGGAAAAACGGAAGTATGGTTTGCACGCCGTCTGCAATCCGCGACGAGATCACTGCCCACGGCCACACTGCAAAGAGCAACGCAGCTATAAGTCCCGTGCCTTTATCAAAGAGGCGGCTGACAAGCAGGTAGGCGTAAAAAATGGTGAGTAGCCCGAAAAGCACAATGGGTAATCGCAGCGCGAAAACGGTCTCTCCAAAGACCCAGAAGAAAGGAAGTGTGAAATAGAATGGAAAAAGACCGCTATGGTCCGAGCCAACGTGAGGCACAAGAACATGCCGCTCCAGCATGTCGTGAACACCAAGGCCAATCCTTGCCTCATCATGATGGAGCCCCGGAACATTATACAAATAAACAAGACGCAGAAGCGCGCCAAGCACCAGAATCATAAGCAGGGCTTTTTGCGATCTATCCATTTGATCTCGAATCAATATGGCATATCTGCAGGTTGTTCCTACCTCGGATGTTCTGATGCAGCACGAGCCAGGCCGAAAAACTGCACCCAATTAGCTACGCGGGCCGCCAGCTGAATACCATCCGCTGATTGCTATCACAATAGTAAATTTAGGTGCCTTTAATGACCGCGGCGATTTTGGCAAGGACATCTGCCGGCAATAGGTCGAGATCGGAAGCAGCACAGTTCTCCACGGCCTGCGAGGGATGTTTCGCACCGGGAATTACCGTGGCGACTACATCATTGCTAAGTATGAAGCGCAAAGCAGTCTGGGCCATGGTAACTTCGGTGCCCTGAAAGAGAAAGTAGAGCTTCACCAGCTGGTTCAGGAAGCCAGAGAGTTTTTCTGGTGATAAGTTCTCCTGGCGATGATCGCCGTCAGGAAATCGTGAGGCGCGCGTGAATTTGCCTGTGAGCACGCCGAAGAGAAGTGGAATGCGGGCGATGATGCCAATGTTGTGCTCTTTAGCCAGCGGAAAGACTGTATCCACAGGGCCCCATTCGAGCAGATTATAGCGCACCTGCAACGTGTCAACCTGGCCTGACTGGATGGCGAGAACGCCTTCGTCGTCGTGAAACGAACGCACTGAAATTCCGGCGAAGCGAATCTTGCCCTCGCGCTTGAGCGTCTCCAGCACTTCAAAGATCTCTCCCTTCTGAATCTCCGTCGCATCCGGGCCATGCAGCTGCAGAAGGTCGAGCGCCTCCACGCCGAGCCGTTTCAGACTCTGTTCAACGGCAGACATCAGGTACTTCCGGCTGAAATCCTGATGCCGCGCGCCCTCGTAAAAATTGTTGCCCACTTTGGTGCCAATGATTAGCTCCTCTTTACGCTCCTTGCGAACCCTGGCGATCAACTCCTCGCTATGCCCGTGGCCATAAACGTCGGCAGTGTCAATGAAGTTCACGCCGAGATCAATGGCTTTATGAATCGCAGCAATCGCCTCGCTGTCCTCGACTTTGGGTCCCCAGTCCATCCCGCCAATAGCCCAGGCGCCGAACCCGATCTCTGACACCTTCAATCCGGTTTTACCAAGCACGCGGTATTTCATATCCGAATCGCACCTTTCATCCTATTTAGCTCATCAAAACCTAGCGCTGATTGTGACAACTGCACGAAGCGTAGGCAGGGTAACGGAATCTTAGTACTGGCTTCGGAGGCGTGTGTCAACGCAAAATACAAAAATAATGTTGACGTAGCACTATTTTTAAAATAGTATTACGCCAATTCATTTTTAGAAAGGAAAATGAACCTCTATGGCGAAAAAGGGCTTCACTCTGATTGAGCTGCTGATAGTCGTTGCCATCATTGCCATCCTGGCGGCCATTGCAATTCCCAATTTTCTCGAGGCACAGACAAGGTCAAAGGCCAGCCGCGTCAAGGCCGATTTCCGAACCATTGCAACTGCGCTTGAGTGCTACCGCACCGACAATAACGCATATCCCGAGGGTGTCTGGGTGCCAGGCGAGATGGGGCCAGGGAGTATTGAGAACTATATTCGGCTCACCACGCCAATTGCCTACATCACCTCTGCGCCTACCGTTGAACCATTTATGGCAATACAGGGATTTCTTGAGCCTGACGGCACCTGGGTGCCGAAAACGTGGGGCCACAAGCACTATTTTTACTGGCGCCTGGATGGCCCGTTTGTCAAATTCTTCGGTCATCCGGAAATTCGAGACGCCTGGCTATTGCGAAGTGTGGGACCGGATAAAAGAGCCGAGGGCGCAGTGGTGGATGCAGTCACCAACTCCAGTGTCGTGGGAGAATTTCAGACCGCGGATGGCTATCCGGGTCACAACGTTATCTACGATCCCACGAATGGAACAATCAGCCGTGGCGACATCGTAAGAGCTGGTGGCCAGACGCCTTCCTGCGTTATGCACGCAATCAGCGAGTAACCGGGTGAATGTACTGATCTTGTGAAGCCGACGAAGCCTCGGGCGTGGCTGTTTTAATTTACGAGTTCGCAATGAG
>CAZVVA010000110.1:0-13186 GCA_964630455.1 uncultured Candidatus Sumerlaeota bacterium | reverse complement strand
TATTCAGGTGAAAAAGAAAAAAAGGATATATAAATATAGGCAGGCAGCGTTTTTCTCGAGCGCCATTATTTGTCTGCCTCCGGCACGGTAAGGAGCGGTAAATGCCTGAGTTGCGCAAAGACCCTGTGATTGGCCGTTGGGTGATAGTCGCGACTGAACGCGCAAAACGGCCTGCCACTTTTGTCAAAACCGAAGAGCAAAGGAACGAGGGTTTCTGTCCTTTCTGCTCGGGGAACGAAGTCTATACCCCACCCGAAGTGCTCAGTTATCGCCCACCCAATTCCCAGAAGGATAAGCCAGGCTGGTGGGTCCGTGTCATTCCCAACAAATTTCCCGCGCTTGGGGTCGAGGGACAACCCCGGCGTGTTGGAGAAGGCATGTTTGACAAAATGAATGGAATCGGGGCACACGAAGTGATCGTCGAAACCCCGGAACATAATCTTTCCATTGCCGACATGCCGGAGACGCAAGTCCAGGAGATCATCTGGGCTTACCGCGATCGCACGATCGCATTGCATAAGGATCCGCGTTTCCGCTACGTCCTGATCTTCAAGAATCATGGGCGCGATGCTGGTGCGACGTTGGATCATGCGCATTCGCAGATCATTGCCCTGCCGATCGTGCCAAAGCGCGTGCAGGAAGAACTCGCAGGCTCGAGTCGCTACTACGATTATAAGGAGCGCTGCGTATTTTGCGACATCATCCACCAGGAGCTGAAGGACAATGTCCGCATCGTGGCCGAAAATGACTTCTTTCTTTCCTTCCTGCCCTTTGCATCGCGTTTTCCGTTTGAAACGTGGATCATTCCCAAACAGCATGAATCCTACTTTAACGACATTCAGAAAAATGGTGTGATCGCCCTGAGCAAGATTCTTCGCCTAACGCTGCGAAAAATTCACCTGGCACTCCAGGCACCTGACTATAACTATATCATTCACACCATGTCATTCGAAAATGGCCCTGCACCCTTCTACCACTGGCATATCGAGATCATGCCACGGTTGACCAAAGTGGCCGGGTTTGAGTGGGGAACAGGTTTTTATATCAATCCCACGCCGCCAGAAGAGGCCTGTCGGTATCTCGCGGAGATTGAAGCCGAGATCCCGGCCAAGGTTAAAGAGATTGCGCAATAACCAGCATCGTGTTTATCAAACCCTTCCTACCATCTCCCTGTGGCTCTACTGAAAGCAGCCGCCAACTTAGTATCTGGATAAGTTTATATTGACTAGGCGATGCAAGTTCCGTATTGTTTGTAAACAAATATGGAGACGTAGCGCTGCGGTTTTTCCCCTATGATCTCAGCTAACGGTTCACGTTCATGTACACGAAATTCTTTGGTCTCGTAGAAGCGCCGTTCAATATAACACCCGATTCGCGATTTCTTTTTCTCAGTAAACGCCACAAAGAGGCCCTTGCCAGCTTGCTTTACGGCATCAAGCAGCGCAAGGGCTTTATTGCCATCACCGGAGAGATCGGCTCGGGAAAGACCACCCTTTGCCGGGCATTGCTTAACGAGCTTGATCCCCATATCACGAAGGTCTCCCTCATTCTGAATTCCTCCCTGAGCGAACTGGAACTGCTGAAAACGATCAACGAGGAGTTTGCAATTCGCTCCACCTTCGATAGCAAGAAGGCGCTTGTTGACGAACTCAACCGGTTTCTGCTTTTGCAAAATAGCCAGGGCAATAATGCAGTCATCATCGTAGACGAAGCGCAGAACCTCTCGCCAGATTGCCTGGAACAAATCCGTATGCTGAGCAATCTGGAGACCGAGACGGAAAAGCTCCTGCAGATTGTTCTGATCGGCCAGCCGGAGCTTGCGTATACGCTAAATCTACCAGCCCTGGAGCAACTGAACCAGCGGATTGCAGTGCGCTATCATATCAGTGCACTGAGCGAAGAGGAAATTGTTCACTACATACGCCATCGTCTTTTTATTGCTCAAGCAAAGATTGAAATCGAGTTTACACCACAAGCCCTCCAACTGATCTACGAATACTCGAAAGGTATTCCCCGCAAAATTAATCTGGTGTGCGATCGAGCCATGCTTGCTGCGTACGTCGAGGCAACATATACGATAGATGCGAGGCTGGTGAGATGTGCAATTGCGGAACTTGTCAGTGGCCAACCGCGGGCTCTGACGCGGGAGCAACATCGTGCACTGGTTGGGCCAACCCGTTCGATTGTCAAATACGTGCTGGTTGGAAGCGCGCTCATTATTCTCGGTGGTGCTATTGGTAGCGGAATATGGTTGGCCAATTATAACGTACGCTTGCTCATCCGGGACCGGAACACAACGGCACAACGCTCTTCCCTTGCCAGCGGAAGTGAATCTGCAGCTGCTGAATCCTCTGGTGCATTAACGAACGAGGAATCTCTCAAGGAGTCCGGGTCGGAGGATGTAGAGGACGCAGACCAATTGCGCTACGAACCTTCACAAGCCTCCGTGAGCTTGGCGGAGCCAGCAGAACCGGCGTCTGAATCAGTCAGCCCATCGTCAACTCCAGCAATTTTCTATTACAACTGGGAATATGACGAGGATAATATTGTGCGGGTTAATGATCCAGGGTACGCGTACCACGCATCAATCCTGACGTGGCTGGGGTTGTGGAATATGCGAGTTGAGCTTTCGGATTTTAAGCACTACAGTCCCGAGACTCTGAGTCAGCTTGCGCTCCTTACAGCCAACTCGCCCCTGGGATTGAAGATGGTTGACCTTGGCAGCGAACTGTCTGAGGCCGTTAAGTATGACGTACCTCTCATTTTGCACCTTGATGACCCAACTGGACGATTCGCACCCTACGTGGTGCTCCAGCGGGTGGAGGGGGAAGCCTACACGCTTGCAGATACAGTGCGTGGCCGTATGATCACCTCACGCAGCAGGGTGGCCAGCTGTTTTCAAAACGCCCTGGCATTGTATTTCGATAAGGACGACCTAAGCTCAATCCAACGGGGTGAAGAAAGCGAACGCGTTGGGAAGATACAGGAATATTTATTACGACGGCACTTTTATACTGGCCCTTTATCGGGTGTCTTCGATCTTCAGACTGCAAGAGCGATTAAGAATTTTCAGCGTTACTACCATCTCGAGCCTACAGGCAGACTAGATGAGAAAACGGTTCTCGTGCTCAGCTCCCGTATGCACTCACTGCGACCTCGCCTGTTCTCGTCCGGAGGTGAAGATTAACGATGAGTACCATTTTCGATGCCCTGAAGAAAGCCAGCAAGGAAAGGAAACTCCACGTCACAAAGCCCGTTACGCGGGGACTTGAAGATCGACTCTACAAGATTGCCGGTGAGGCCCACGGCGATGCATCCAGCTCCCCGGCGCGGCGCCCTTTGCTCCTTATTGGGGGAATCGTGCTGGTTCTGGCAGCTATCGTGTTTATGTTCCCACTTGTTGTGACGCTGTTTCAGAGCCCAGAGCACTCGCGTACTTCTGTACTGTTATCGGACGACGTGCAACCTCCAGCGCCTCCTGCCATTGTCAAGCCTGTCGAACCCCAGCCACCAGGCCAACCAGCAACCGAGGATAAGCGACCTGAACCGAGAATGCTGACCGTGGCTGATCTGGCCGCCATGTCTGCAAAACAAGCTGCGCATGTGCCGCAGCAGAGTGCCCAGCCGCCGACAATTATCAAGATTAATCTTCAGCCAGTCACCCCTGCAGCCCCGACAGCCGTACACGGATCTGCTTTAACTGTTCCCGCAGCGAGCACTCCATCCTCACCCGCAGAACCAGCACCCGCTCAGCAAGTCGCTCCACACTTTTCCCCCCAGCCAGCCTCCCCTTCACCTGACGAGCCTGTGAAAGTATCCGCAGCTCCTGCCGAGGTTTCTTCTACGCCGATCCGAGAAGAAGGCAGGACGTTTGGCTTACTGCTGGAGGGCATTGTGTGGGACAAAACCCAACCAATGGCGATGATCAATGGAAAAATCGTTGAACCAGGCGACAAGATCGAGGGCGTCAGGATTGTGAAAATTCACAAGACTTCAGTTGAGATCGAAAAGGAAGGAAAGCAATACTCCATAAAATACTAGCTTCTACTCGCGCGCTAACTCAAATATATAAACCACAGATGAACACAGATAAACAGCAAAGAGTTTTTGCTTTATTGTTCATTTTATTTGTACAGCACAAAAACTTACGATGAACCTTATAGAACGCTGAAGAGGTTGTAAGAAGATCCTGGAAAGTGCAGGGCGTGGGGGATAGAGACATTCGGATGATTAGCGATATAGTTGCCACAAGCTTTTCTCAACCGCAGCCGGAATGCTCTGAGAGGTGAGTATATTAAAATATTCGTAACATTACACGTTTTCGTCAACACGGGTTTGCGGCTTCCCTCACTGATTTTACGGCGCTGAATCCGGACCTCTCGTTAATATTTGCGCAGGTCACTGCAGCGATTCGAGGCCCAGGGCTTCTTTTTGCGCACGAATGAGCTGATCTATGCCACTGCGTGCCAGCTCAAGGAGTTTCATCATTTGTTCCATGCTGAAGGGTGTTCTCTCAGCAGTACCCTGAACTTCAACCATCTTGCCAGATCCAGTCATTACGACATTCATATCAACCTCAGCCTGGGCATCTTCCAGGTAGCAGAGGTCCAAAACGGCACGGCCCTCGACGATACCGACGCTTACCCCTGCCAGAAAGTCGCGCACCAGCATCTTGCCAATTCTCTTCTCATCGTATAGCCGTTTCAGCGCAAGGGCCATTGCAATGAATCCGCAGGTAACTGCCGCGGTCCGGGTTCCTCCATCCGCCTGAATCACGTCGCAATCCACGATGATTGTGCGCTCACCCATGCCGCTCAAGTCCACAACCGAGCGCAGGGAACGGCCGATCAGTCGCTGTATCTCATGGGATCGTCCCCCGATGTAACCCTTGAGACCGTCGCGGACAATGCGGACTTTCGACGACCTCGGCAGCATAGCGTATTCCGCAGTCACCCATCCCTCACCCTGGTCTTTGAGATGCGGAGGAACCCTATTCTCAACCGTGGCACTGCAGATCACCTGCGTCTCGCCTACTGCGATGTAGGCTGATCCTTCGGCGTACTTCAAATAATTCGGCGTAATCACAACAGTGCGCATTGCGCCAGACTCTCGGCCATCAACTCGCATCATGATGCTCCTGTCTGAATGCGGCAATTGCTCCCATGCCATTGCGCGCAGGATTCACGTCTCACCATGCACTTTTCCGTCGCTTCACTGGTGCTGTTAGTTCCTCTGTGTAGCGAATCGCCAGGCTGAGATCAATACAATTCTTGAACCTAGGAAACAGTGAGTTTTTTGGCTACGAGACGGGGTGGGTATGCCGCTGAGTTGCAAAATCATGGGTAAGATGCCCATGCCACCACATTCCATCACAGTGGCACGGGCATCCTGCCCGTGTGGGGCCGTCAAGAGATCTGAGAATCCTGAAAGCCTCTGTATTCGCGCTATTTTTTTATTTACAAACGCCTCCAGTGGAATTAGCTTCAAAGGGAAAATTACGCAGACAAACTATTTGCATGGAAAAAATGTTTAGCAAGAAAGGAGTACCACTTTTATGCCTATTTTTACCAGCGTGAGCGAAAAGGATGTGACACGGGCGATTGTGTCGGAGTTTATGAAACAGTTCGACCAATACGCCGAGGCGGACTGCATGATTGTTGGCGGGGGACCAAGCGGCCTTATCGCCGGCCGCGAGCTGGCTCGTCAAAAATACAAAGTGCTCATAATTGAGCGCAATAACTATCTCGGCGGTGGCTTCTGGTTGGGCGGGTACCTGATGAACAAAGTTACGGTGCGCGAGCCAGCGCAGAAGATTCTTGATGAGTTGCAAGTTCCTTACAGCAAATACGTCGAGGGGCTATACGTTGCGGATGGCCCCCACGCCTGTTCGAAGTTGATTGCTGCTGCGTGCGATGCAGGTGTAAAAATTGCCAACATGACAGTTTTTGATGATGTGGTCATTGGAGAGAATAACCGTGTGCGGGGCGTGGTGGTGAACTGGACGCCGATTACAGCACTGCCGCGTGAACTTACCTGCGTAGATCCTATTGCGCTCGAAGCGCAGATTGTGATTGATGCGACAGGTCACGATGCCTGCGTAGTGCGAAAGCTTGAAGAACGCGGCGTCCTGAAGGCGAAAGGCTACGGCGCGATGTGGGTGAATCAATCCGAGGATCTGGTGGTCGAGCACACCGGCGAGGTGTTTCCCGGGCTTGTGATATCAGGCATGGCAGTCTCGACGATGTATGGCTTGCCGCGCATGGGTCCGACGTTCGGTGCCATGCTGCTTTCGGGCAAACGCGCGGCGGAGGTAGTTGCAGGCATATTGAAAAAGCAGAGGTAGGGTGTCTAATCTCAGGGTGTGAGGCGCTGAAAGGCCGGGTCGTGCGTGGCCTTGTGATGAAACTTGAAAAGAGCGCTGCACCCTGTTTGTTTTAGCTCACAGAAATTTTTAAATTCAATTCCATGCTTTCTCATTTCCCTGTGATCTTCGTGTGCTTCGTATTTTAAAAAGGAATGTTAACTCACCACGAGGAACACGAAGAAACCATACAGCAATTTTCAGCGGATTAACATACCGCGGGTCTCTGAGGAATGAAAACGTCTGTCCACATTTACGACGAAGGAACGTGTCCGGAATTGGATTGTAGCGCTCTGTGTGCCGAGCTCCAGACGCTTCTTCCCTGGGCTGAACCTAAGGTATGTCGCGAATGGCATAAGGAGTTCGAGGTGGACCGCAACGCGGTTGCAGAAGCGATGGCCCGAAGCAAGGTCGTCCAGGACATTGCCGTAACGGAGAACGAGCCGCTCCCCGGTGAGATTACCTATGAGCTACGACAGCTGGAAAAAGGTCCGGCAAGGATCGTTGGGATTGTCTACAATGGGTTTCTCCTTCAAGAGAAGATTCGCTCGCTTTGCCAGATTCGCTCTGTGCGTACAGTATACATCGTCATCACAAACCAGCTGCTTGGCACCTTTGGCGAGCAAGACCGCCGCTACCACCTGCGTACCAATATCCTGGGAAATCCAAGCCTGATTTCCACCACGGGACTCCGAGAAGCGCCAGCAAAACCCAAAGAATTCTACCTGCTCAAACGAGGCATCAGCACACTTCCGGGAGGACAGCAATATTTCGACCAGATGATGCAGCACGATGTGGCCGAGCAGCTCCGACATCGCATGTTGCTGCCTCAGGACTCACGCATCAATGCAGTACTCGTGGGCATGTGTACGCAGGCGATAATGTATCAGGTGACCGGAGAGGCGTTCTGTCCGGATGCGCACTGTCTCCTTTACAATGCTCACTGGCAGGAAGAGCTGATCCAGGGTATGGTGGAAAATGAGGAAAAGTTTTGTGCGCGCCACCGCCGGATGGTAAAGGATATATCATCCTAAGCACGCCGTAGGGTGTTATTGCATGCCTTTGTAGGGGCGTTCAATTGAACGCCCCTACTGTCTCTCCTGGGCCAAAGAGCTCAACGTCTATAATCGAGTAGGTGCTTATCGCGCGCTTTCCTTTTGTGCAGACAATTTTGATAAAGCGTACGGTCTGTGGAGGAAACGTAATCGTTGTGATGCCGCCTGAACCTTTGTCTGTCTGATACACGCTGCGCCAGCTCTTCCCATCCTCAGAGATAATCACTCCAAAGGTGGTTGCATCCTGTGGACCCCAGATGATGCGGCATTCAGCAACCTGGCTTGGCTCGACCAGATCAATGGTTAGCCATGCTTCATCCGTGCCGTCTCTAGACACCCATGCCGGGGATGCCCAGCGGGTGTGAGGATCGCCGTCAATTGCGCTTTGGGGCTTGAAGGAGGGCCCGGTTTCGCTGTAGCCAGAAGCCATGGCAACCGCACTATCTGCCAGATTGGGCCTCGCCACTGCCGACTTCGCCGTGAACTCAATTGCTGTGACGGAGTATGGTGGTGCGAGATACCTGAGCGCCTGGCTATGTACGGGAAGATCCGGGAGTGCACTGCCGAATTCACTTTTTGAAACGCGCCAGATTCTGGCCGTTGGTGCGGGATGAAAATTCTCAAGTGCAACCGTCACGAAATAAGCGTTCTTTGGATCCTTGTTCAGCAGTATTACACTGAGTCGCCCGGCATCTGGCCGGCAGGCGAACAGGCGAAGATTATCGCTCGCAGCTGTGACTTGCGCGCTCAACAGTGTACCGCCAAAATGGTGAGCCATCAGGCGAAACACGTAATACGTATAGGACGGCGTGTTAGAGCCGTCTGCCGAGAGGAAACCGAAGTCTCCGCGGCGTGGCGGATAGTAATTATGCATAGCCCATAAGCAAGCCATGTCGGTTCCGGTTTCGGCAAACATGCCGAGCATTTCTCCTACATATATGCCATTTCCCAGCGACAGCGTTTGGGGGCCAGGAAATGAGGATACGGAGTTATAGCCCACGCAGCAGTACTTCATGGTATCCGCACGATCAGGAATGGCGGCCTTTACTGTAGCCTGCAGGGTGTTAAACATCTCGCGAAACTTCGCGGGCGCGGCGAATAGATTCTCATCCGTCTCTGCCTGTCTCCAGAGTGGGAAAAAGGTAAATGTGATGATGTTGCATTCCTGTCCGAGCGCTGCCAGGGCCTGACTGTTCCAGTCCTGATGCGACTCCACGAGACTCATATTAGCAGCCATCTGAATTGTTGGATCAATCGCTCGCATGGCGCGCGCAAAGCGCACGAACCGATTGCCGTATTCCCTGCCGCTTGTATGGCTCTGCGCCCATGAGCCCCATGCTTCATCACCCACCTCCCAGAGCTGGATGGCGTAGTTGTGTTTGCGATTACAATACTCGACCCACTGGGCGGCTAGCTCTGGCGACTCCGACGCATTCGCCGTGATGAATCCAGCCGCGCCGGTAGCGCGCAAAAACGCATAATATTCGTTGGTGTCCATCTCCGATTCCAAATTCGCTGGGTCATTCCAGATATACTTGTCAGCGTCATTGCCTCCTGGATATTTTAACAGCGTCACTCCTGCCTCTTTCACTTTGCGAATTGCATCTCGATCGCAGGTGAGCAGCATCTGGTTGCTGGGATAAGGGAAGAGCGACTCGTCCCAGCGTGCGGTGTTCAAACCATACAGCAACGGATTAATTGTGCCAGCCGGCGCTGCCCCATCGATTCGCACTGACACGGCATTGCGTCTCTCAAGAACAAGTGCGGGACTTGTTGGCTCCTCTGCATGGGCTATTATTGCACTTGCGGTGAATATGAGTACGACCCAAAGAACAGCCAAATTCCCTGCACACCAGATCTTCTTAGCTCTCATTGTATTTCCTCCTATCTATAAACTCGGAAAGCAATCCATCTCTCAAGAATGTATGACAAGGTTTTCTCAAACGTTGATAGATCATAGCAAGACCAAATTACTAGACAAAGCATTTCCCTGCCTAATATTTTATTAAAATCTTAAGCATGTGTTGGTCTATTTGCTGTTTATGCTATTTGATGGTGCTCTTACGAGGAAACAACAGTAGTTGCTTTGTGCATTTTGCCAAGTTTGAGGAAGGCTCATTGGAGATGAAGCATTTTCGTTACTGTGTATTAAATGAAAGGTTGAAGTTTTGGAAATTTTCGCTCTTGAACTTCTGATAAATGCCATTTACAGCCAGACTTTAGTTGGGCTTTGCAAGCAGCGTTCTCCCTTCTATGCAGTTGTTACTTTGTCTCCTTTTCGATTTTCTGCATCATATCCCGAATTCTTCTTTTGTCATCCTCTCTCACATTAGGCATATCCAAAACCTCCCTCAGCAGCTGGAGAGCCAGTTCAGGATGGCCATGCTTTACCAATGGATAGGCAACGGAACGTTCTGCAAAAGGATAATACTTGTTTTTAACCTCTGGTCTTCGCACAAACCAAAAACCAATTTCACTTTCATGTATTTTTCGTGCTTCTCGAACTAGCTCGATTGCTCGTTCGAAATCGCCCGCTCTGGCCATATCACCAGCGCTCACCCCATAGTAGTCAGTCGTCAACATGGGTGTCTCTATTGGGCGCACCTGGAAAACTAATAATAGGATGGCAAGGGCAGCGTAGCTTGCAAGGTTTGCCCACCCGACAGGCTTTACAACTTTACGATCTTTTAATAATCGCTTTGCTACCAGCATCTCAATAAAGACGCTTAAAAAATATGCGGGAATGAGTGAGCCGAAAATTGCCCAGCTTTCGATTGCCCGTGCACGATGGAAAGTGAAGTGCGCCCACCCGATCAGTAAGACCAAGGGGAAGAATCCCAGGAGCCAGGAATGGGGTGTCGATAGTCCCCAATGTTTACGAAATTGATAAATACTTACAGGACAGATAATAAATAAACTGGCAAATATAACCAGCGGGCTGCCCCATAATGCTCCAACTAAAGTGCTTACAAGATTGGCGACTCCTGCTACAACGAAAGCTTTTTTGACATTTAGGCCGAGTAAAAACACAAGAACACCAGCCTCGATAATAATTACTCCGACAAAAAGCAGGCCGAATGTCAGAACAGCCATCCAGAGCGGAGCTACGAAGCCGAATGCAGAAGGTAGTGGTATATCAGCGCGAGAATTGAGGGGTGTAAGAAACACAATACAAGCAAATAACAAGCCAGAGAGACTGGATCTTGTAGAAGGAGGTCTCATTTTGATCAACACCTTCCTTACTTATGTTATAATCGAGAAAATTTAGGGAATCTTTTTCAATAGTGCAACTGAATTTTGGACTATGCCAAGCACACATGTCACATAATATACTTAGGCATCCTCTTTAGGCTCCCTACTCGAAGATTTCCAAAAGGCACTTATGTTTTGATGAGAAGACATATAGTAGCGAGTTTGCCTGTTTATCCGATCTCGATAGCAGGACGCGATACCATACTTTACTTAAAGGAGATTGTTTTAAAACTAAAAATACTTATTGCATTGTGCGCGTTGCATTATATGCTAGGCAGGCCAAGGCGGTCCGTAAACTGTCGATTCGCTATTTCTCAAGGAGCAGCGAGAGAGCGACGAGCGCAAACCCGGCAAGAATCACGATAGGGGAGAGAATCGCTGCGACGTTGGTGGCCTGAGCGTCTACTCTGCTTAAGAGAATGTACCCAACCACCAGACAGACGATTCCGAAGAGGAAAATGATAATGTTTGAGAGTGATCCGAAAGGAGTAGTGCGGCGTGAATTGGGCACTTCAGCATTATTAGCCGATGGAGATTGACTCTGGTGCGTTGAGCCCTGGCCTGAATTCATAGCCATCTGCCCTCTGGGTTCTCGGGCATGTCCCGGCGCATGCGGCCATGCCCAGCCCCGGAGACATGCGTCGTGCCCTATATTGCAGGTGGGGAAGTTCAAGCGGTGATCAGTTACATTCGCGGGCGGAGTGGACGCCGCTTCTCCTTCTTTGGCTTCTTGACTTCCTTTTCCTTGCGTTCAACGAACTCGATATATGATAATAAGGCCGCATCGCCAGCGCGCGGCTGATCCTTCACAATGCGCGTGTAGCCTCCCTGGCGACTGCCAAATCGAGGGCCAATCTCTTCAAACAGCTTGTGCACCACCCTTTTCTTGCCGAGGTAACTGAAGGCCAGACGCCGCGCATGCAGACTGCCAACTTTCGCCAGGGTCACCAATCGCTCGACAAACGGGCGGAGCTGGCGTGCTTTAGCATGGGTCGTGAGAATACGCTCCTCATTGATCAGGGCTGCTGCCAGATTCCTCAACAGCGCTTTGCGATGCGCTGTTGTTCGATTCAATTTGCTTCTAATCTTGCGATGCCGCATGCTGTTCCCCGCGGTGCCACGTTTTGTTCAATTTCTCATCAGGCCGCAGACGTATTCTGCTGACCCGAGTCCTGGGTGGTTCCCGCCTTCTCCTGCTCTTCAAAAATGGGCAACCCTCGCTCGTCGATCGTCATGTTGAACGAGAGGCCCATGTCTTTCAGAATGTTCTTGATTTCTGTAAGTGACTTGCGGCCAAAGTTGCGATATTTTAACATTTCCTGCTCGGTCTTCTGAACCAGATCGCGAATGGTTTTGATCCCAGCCGCTTCGAGACAGTTGAATGAGCGCACCGAGAGCTCCAGCTCTTCGATACTTTTGTCGAGCTTTTCTTCGAGTTCGGTCAGCGGAGTGACTTCCCCTTTTTCTTCTTCGTATTCTTCTACGGCCTTCTGCTCGTCTTCCATGCGAATGAACATCGTGAGGTGATCGCGCAGAATACGGGCAGCATAGGATGCCGCCTCCTCCGGGGTCACACTTCCGTTTGTCCAGATTTCCATAATCAGCCGGTCATAGTCTGTTCGCTGGCCGACACGGGCGTTTTCGACCAGGTACTTTACATTGCGAACGGGGGAGAAAGCCGAATCAATCGGAATAATGCCAAGGGGCTCTTCTTCATCTTCGGGCTTGTGTTCACTGGCAGGTACATAGCCGCGACCCAACGTCACATTGACTTCCATCTTCAACCGATTCCCTTTGGCCAAAGTGGCGATGTGCTGATTCGGATTGAGAATTTCTATGTTGTTATTAAGCTCAAAATCGGCGCCGGTTACTTCGCGCGCGCCTTTTGTATCAAGATAAATTGTGGTTGCCCCGACATCGCCAAGCAGCTTGAAATTCAGCGACTTGATGTTGAGCATAATCTCGCTTATGTCCTCTTTAACTCCCGCCACATTGGTAAACTCGTGTTTGACCCCGGTAATGATCAGCGAGATAGCTGCGGCTCCCTGGATCGAAGAGAGCAGGACACGCCGCAGCGAGTTGCCCAGCGTTGTGCCGTATCCCCGTTCAAAGGGCTCGGCATAAAATTTCCCATACGTTGTGGTTAATGTTTCCTTATCAAAATAGAGCCCGCGTGGCATGATAAGTGGTTTGAACTCCATACTTCGCTACCCCCTATTGAGTTTTTAAACCCCAGAAGGGCATACTCGCAAAGCTCGCTAGAGCAGACCGATGCTCACAAGTAAGCTCTGCTGGGGAAATCGGCAAATCTCAAACAGCCGTTTGCTATTTGGAATACAGCTCGACGATGAGCTGCTCTTTAATATCGACCGGAATGTCCTCACGCTCCGGAATAGCGGTGACTCTGCCCTCAAAGGTCTCTGGCGAAAAGTCCACCCACGGGACGCGTCCGCGTCTTTCTGCTAGTGCCAGTGCAGCCTGCACGTGCGGGTTGGATCGTGCCTTCTCAGACAACGCC
>CAZVVA010000109.1:0-13235 GCA_964630455.1 uncultured Candidatus Sumerlaeota bacterium | reverse complement strand
CTTCAACGACCTGGTCGTGATCAAAGCTGACATTGCCACTGAAAGAAATGACATTGCGTAGTGTATAATTATAGATGAGTGTTGCTGTAACTGTCCCATAAGTGTCCGTGTCGATGTGCCTATAAGAATTCCACCAAGCGCAAAGCTTATCGTCTCCGGTTATTGTCACATCAACCAGACCTGTACCGATGAAACCGTCCAGGCCAGACGATGCGGATTCTGATGCCGTACCCGTACCGTCGATAGTGAAAACATGGTCGTGATAGCCTATGCCTATAGTGTGGTTATTATGATCTTGGGAAAATGTCGCCTGGAGCCCGTTTACACTGCCAATCACATTGCTGTACCACCACTGGGATGCATATGCTGAATCATGAGAATAGTAATAATATGTTTCCACATCGATGTCTGATTCCACTATCAGCTCAACGGAGTTAAGTATGCCTAGGCTAGGGTTAAATTGCGAAAGTGACACGGTATCCGACAGAAAAGTATAGGTCAGACTTTGTGGACAGTCGTAGACGTTTTGAACTTCAACGACCTGGTCGTGATCAAAGCTGACATTGCCACTGAAAGAAATGACATTCGCAGAACTTGTCCCTGCAACAGCCATGAAAGAACCTAAAACCAATAGAATTGTGACGAGCTTTTTCGTTTTCATTTTTTATCTCCCCTTCTGTTCGAGATTCCAACGATTCCTTTACATTTTACCCCTCCTGTTTTGGATAAAACGCACGTTTAGAATCCCGCTATTTTTTATAAGCACTTGTGCATAGTTGTGTCAAGCACTATTCTTCTGTCAGCCTCCACGACGTACCCTGGTGCGATGATGGGCTGCATTGGAGGCTTGAGGCCGGGTGATGAAGCCAGCTTCCGCACCTTCCTGAAGTGTTCCCCGTCAGTGAAATTTGGACAGATGTGGGCTAGTGCATAATGTGTAACTAATGGGTAACTAGTTGTGCTTTTTAGTTAGCCGAGCTTGACCCACTCCCAGAGATGAGGAGAATCACTCTCAGGGAGGTCAGGTAAATGACAACCTGAAGAGCCAAGCAGAGAAAGGGCCAACTCCGAACCCTTACGATGTTTATCTGCTGCTTCCAGATGTTTTGGCAGGAGCTAATCTGGTGGTGGCCTTCGACTTGCTGTCCTCGAATTTCCCGAATTTCCCCACAGTGCATACCATGCATTGCAGGATCTTGTTTTTTTTCGCGTTAAGGTATGCCAGGCTGTGCCTTGCGCCTGTAGCTTGCAATAAGCTTTGGCAAAGATTCAATTTTGGTTTGGCCTGGCCTTGATGCATACTGCGCAACTGATTACCAGAATGCAGGGGAAAATATAGGGGGGACTGAGAGCGGGATCATATGTAGGGGTACGCCGTGGCGCACCCCTCTACATGCAAAACCTGTCCGCCGAAGGCGCGGATCACCGCCGAAGGCGGATCAGGGTAAGACTGGCGGTGAGAGAGTCTCGATTATTACATGGTCGAGGATTAGGCTCGCAGGTGGGGCGTCGTCGGGATTGAAGTTGAGTATGTCGAATGAAATGAGCAAGTCTTCACCGACGCAGTTCGCTGGAGGCAAGAAGTATAGCCGGTCGTATGTTGTATTTGTGGTGCCGGGGGAATTTGCTCCGTCACCTGTGCTTGAAATCCCGAAGGTGTGCGATGCTTGCAGATTCCCGGTGTTGTATCGCAGGCGCATCTCCGGAACCAGCACAGAGTTGGTCACGTCTGTGCGAATTTCAAATGTCCCGCGATACAATTTGTCCGCCTCAATCGTTATGTCTGCCGGATGGTTCCCCCAGAATCCAAACGTATTCGTGTTAGTCATTGCCCGCAGCTCAAGCGCACCCGCAGCATGGATATATTGAGGCGCACTGAAAAATATGAGGGCGCCGCCCGTGATCCATCCTTCTGTGCTCAGATCGAACGTATAATCCTGAACCATAGTCGGTGTGGAGAGCGAATCCAGAGCAAACCGATCAACAGTAACCGTATCCAGCGAAAATTCTGCCACCGCCGCATCATCAGGATTGAAGTTAAGAAGGTCGAAAGCTAGCATGGCGGCTATATCATTTGCTGGTGGGACAAAGTAGAGGTCGTAGTTCGTGCCTGATGGGGTTGGAGACGCACCGCCGTCACCAGCGCTTTCGATCGAGAGCACATCGTACTGCTGTAGGTTTAACGAATTTGCGCTGAGCCGAATCTGCGGGATGAGCCACTTCGCCGTCATATCAGTCGAGACGTTAAACCGTGCGCGGTAGAGGTAATCAGGATCAGCGGGCACTGCATCCTGTGGACTCTGCCAGAAGCCGAACGTATTCGTATTTGTGCGCGACGTCATCGTGAGAAATTCAGGTTTCCAGGCGAAGTCCGGAGGCGTAAAGACGGTCGTTGCACCGCCGGTAGTCCACCCCTCCTCATCCGAAACAAAGTCGTAGAAAATCGGCCCAATATAGTCCCTGATCCTCGCCACGAAGGCGTCCCTGTCGCCGTTATAGGTCGTATCGAAGCCGCCTGAGACCCAGCCGCTGGACGTGGTCTCGCCGGTCACAACGATATTGCCCGAGGCGTTCACCGCAATGCCATAGCCCCAGTCCCAATCACTCCCGCCCAGGTAGGTGGACCAGAGGTGGCTGCCTTGTGGGCTGAGTTTCGCTACGAAGGCGTCGTCATAGCCCCCATTATAAGTCGTATCGAAGCCGCCTGAGACCCAGCCGCCGGACTGGGTAGGACCGGTTACCACGATATTGCCCGAGCCGTTCACCCCGATGCCATAGCCCCTGTCATCATCGCTTCCGCCAAGGTAGGTGGACCAGAGGTGTGCGCCTGATGGGCTGAGTTTCGCAACGAATCCGTCGCTCTGGCCGTTAAAGGTCGTATCGAAGCCTCCTGAGACCCAGCCGCTGGACAAGGTGGAGCCGGTCACCACGATATTACCCGACCCGTCCACAGCGATGCCATAGCCAGCGTCAAAAGAACTCCCGCCAAGGTAGGTGGACCAGAGGTGTGCGCCTGATTGGCTCAGTTTCGCCACGAAGGCGTCGCGCTCGCCGCCGTTATAGGTCGTATCGAAGCCGCCTGAGACCCAGCCGCCGGTCGAGGTCCTGCCGGTCACAACGATATTGCCGGAGCCGTCCACCGCGATGCCATGGCCCTCGTTCGATAACTGCCCGCCAAGGTAGGTGGACCAGAGGTGCGCGCCTGATGGGCTGAGTTTCGCCACGAAAGCGTCCTCATAGCCGGTAAGCGTTGTATCGAACCCGCCTGAGACCCAGCCGCTGGACTCGGTCCAGCCGGTCACCATAATATTGCCCGACCCGTCAACCGCGATACCCCAGCCATAGTCTGAATCACTCCCGCCCAGGTAGCTTGACCAATCTAATTCGGGGTCAATCACCAGTTCCCGTTCGGTGTCATAGTCGCCTGTAATCTTAAATGCGCAGGTCATTTTGTCAACCAGCACGAACCGTCCCGGAATCTCCAGGCATCTGCCGTTGATCTCCTGATAGATGATTGGTGCCTGGTCGACAATCGGCGCCCACCCGGTTCCTGGATCCACGACGAGCGATCTGTCGTCACAGAGCGAAAGCTCTGCGATTCCTTCATAATGCATGGTTATCTGCCGCCAGTCGGCTCCTGGCGCGACGATGAATTCGAACTTTATGGCGGTGCACCTGCCGGTCATGCGCAGGTCAATGCCGTTGTAAAAGTTGCGGTAGACTACGCTGTAGAACGATGGCACATTGGATTGCCACTGTTCCTTGGGCCCGCGATAATAATTGAAGAAAGATTCACTGCGCTCGATTCCCACAGGACGGACTTTGTTTGCTCCGATGAACCGTGCATTAATTGATGTCGATTGAATAGCCTCACCTTTTCTTTTTATTAGCTGGATGCTCAGAGCGTCGTCGTATACGAGAAGATTAGCCCCTGGTCTGCGCATAGCAAAGCGCACGGAATCATCTTCCCATTGCCCTCTGTTCTCCACAAACAGAGCAGGGCTTTTTGCCAATAGCTCAACCGCCTGTGCTGATTCTTCCGGCGTTGTCCGCTCACATGGCTCCTTGAAAGAAACTTCTTTAGCCGGACTGCAATCGCGATCTGCAGCAAAGGGAAGAAAGTAGAAAAGCGATAAAAGCAAAAAGGCTAAAGTTGGCACCTTGATAGGTAAAGAATACAAAGGTAGGAATTTTATGTGCGTACGAGTGCGTTTCATATTTATGCTCCCAAGTTAAGCTTGTGTGATTCTCCAGGCTGTTGAAAATTAGAAAAATATAATGCCTGTGTCAAGCAAATTTACTAATCATTCATGTGAGTTTGCATGTACAGAGAGTAATTGTATGAAGAGCAATTTACTCACTTATAGACCTGGACCTTGTTAAGAGTTCAGCCATAGTGGGTAGAGCCCGAATTGGGACTCAGGTAGGGGTTCAAAATTTTGAACCCCTACAAGTCATGCCGTACAGCTGCGACTGCATGTTCTATAGCAGATGTTGATGAATGAGTCGCCGAGAAATTATTGTTGAAAACGATATTCTCAGTCCGTATGGTTCTCGCCAAATGGGTTTTTTGAGACGAAAGGAAGGATGGATGGAAACATGGAGCGTACGTTTGCCAAGACACGGGAAGACCTGGAAGAGATCGCCGATGTGATGTCGAAGGTCTATACCCGCCGCAGCTATTTTGACTTTTATAAAACTCGCATGGACTACCAGACCAAGGATCCCTACTACAAGCCCGAACATTCATTCATCATTAAGGTGGATGGTAAAATCGTTAGCCACGTGAGTATCATCGAGAAGTACATGCGCATTGGCAGCGCAGTGGTAAAAGTTGCGGGAATTGGGGATGTGTATACCCTGCCGGATCACCGCAAAAAGAACTTCACGCGCATGCTGATGGATGATGCACTGGCCTACATGCGTGAGCATCACTACCCGTTGTCAATGTTATACGGAATTCAAGATTTCTATCACAAGTTTGGCTACATCGAGGCGCTTAATGAATACTGGACTGCAATTTCTACGCGTCATCTTCGTGCGTACAAGCCCGTGCTGGCAGTGCGGCCGTTTCGCGAAGAGGATACTCCCGCGCTGAACCGGTTCTACAACGAGGCGTTTTCAAGGAAGACCTGTTCGATGCGGCGGGAAGAGGCGCATTGGTATCACATTGCGAATCCGAAGACGACGATTGTGGTTACGGATGCGGACGTGGTGAAGGGCTACGCGATTTTCGACCTTGCGCAGCGTGAGAGGATCGTTGTGAACGAGGCAGTTGCACCAGAGCCGAAGGCTGCGGATACGCTGCTGGCAGAAATGGGGCGCCGCGCAGTTGAAGCACTGATACCCGAGGTGGAGCTCCATATGGCACCCGACTGCGCATTTGTCGAGCGATGTCAGGCGATCGGGGTTAAGAATACTATTCTCGTCCCTTATGAAGGTTTTGGTCAGGGTATGCTGCGGATAATGAACCTGCTGGAGCTTCTGCAATGCATCCAGGACGAGTTAAGCAGCCGTCTGGCAAATTCACGCTTCGCACGGCATGATGCTGAGTTCCAGATTGTAACGGATGCTGGCAGCGCGACGGTGACAATACAAAATGGGTGTGTGACGGTGAGCGAAGCGGCAGCGCAGGTAGACATTGAGCGGCTGGAGGTGCCTCAAAATCTTCTCGTGCGCTCGATTGTGGGGTTCTGGACAATTCCATTGTTGCTCGAACGCTCAGGCGCCGAGGTAGGTGATCTTCTGCGCGAAGTGCTGGAGGTGCTCTTTGCTCTCGATCATCCCTTTACGTGTCCCATGGATTATTTTTAGAGGTTCTTTCTCACATGAGTCAGCATTTCAGAAGAGAGATATTCCCTACGCACAAGGCGCATTTTCCCCCTCACCTCAATCCTCTCCCCCCAGGGGAGAGGGAATAATAAGTAGCAAAGACTGCTTTTTATGCACAGGATCAAGCATATCAGGATCGAACATAAGAGATGCATCTAGAAGTAAAATCTTTTAGGCAAGTCTAAGAATAGCGCAGCTGGTCTATATCTCAATTATTATCTTGCTGACCTTTTAAAGAAAGAGTCTTTTCAGAGTACATAACGAACAATATCAAACCACAACGGCACGACGTGTAGCAGTGGGGTAGGTTTCCAACCTGCCGTACGATCTCGAGCCACGATTGTAGGGGCGACCCGGTGGGTCGCCCTAATTTTGTTTTATACGTTGTGTCGTAGTGGTTAGAAATTCTGACCGTAAGAGCAGGTTTGAACCCAGGTTTTGCATTAGAAAATATTTCTCTTTTGCGAGAGGTCCGCCGCGGTGGACGGGTCGCCCCTACTGCCAAATTTACAGCGGAATAATTAGCTCATTGAGCAGCATGGCAGTGAAGGTAAGGGGCAGGATAACCGGAATGCGGGTGAGCCGCGCTACGTAGGTTTGCACCTCAGGCGTATACCCGAAACAATCCAGTACGATAAGATCAACGTTCCGGTCGCGCAAGGTTAGTGCAGCGTCGTGAAACCGCATTGTGCCTTCGCCGTAAGGAGAGATGGCAGCAACCTCGAGTTCAAGTCGAGTATGTTCCCAGACCTTGCGTGCCAGCTGGAGCTGATTTTCTGCTGCCACAATCACGCCGAGGCGGCCGCGGGGAAGAATCGCTGGCACGAGTGAGTGAAGGAGTGCGTATGGAGCCAGCACGATCGCGCGACTCGTGAACGTACAATCAATCCACGTGCAGGCAGGGATAAGCACCTTGCATCCTTCGGTCTCCAGCCGATCAATGCAGTGCTGCATGTGTTTAATCACGTCGTCCCTATCAACCTGAATAGGCGTGCCATCGCGCGTGGCAGTGACGAGCGGACATCGCTTATCAGGGCGAGAGGAAAGTGCGTGCAGCTCGTCCGGGGTCAGTTCATCAAGAACGCCGCGTTCAACAATTTCCACCTCGTGAGTGAGGAGCCCTCGCAATGTCTTGACGAGCGCAGGGCGTGGCGATTGGCCGATGAGAATGAGACCGATTTTCGCAGTCATGCCTTCTCCTCTGGAAATACGTAAGGGATGAGCGAGATGCCCAGGGCCTTTTCCGCAGCGGCAAACAGGGTACGGTCGTGCATTCCCGCGCCAAGTATCAGGTTCTCCTTCGGCGCGGTTGCCAGAAAAATGGTCTGACCGGTTTTCAGCTCCGCGCTGGTCAAGGGTAAGCCGCTCTGGGCGTCAATGGTGATAATGAGGTCTGGAAATGTGGCCACGCGCACGCCGTCTTTGTCTAATGCCATGTACTCGTTCCAGATGGTTAACGTGTACGAGCTGGCAGAGCCTGTAAGTTGCGCGATGCCGATATCAAAACCCTTTTGCGTGGAGAGCCGGATGGTGCTGACGCAAGCCTCGTCTCGCAGTTCGCCTTGCAGCACGTTGCAGAGTGTGTCGGCGACAGCTCGAGCGCCCTGGGGCAGCGCTGTCTGAATGGCTTTTCCTATTTTGACGGCGTGTGAAGTTGCTCCGACAGCACCGTGGGATTTGACGTAGCTCGCTGGAACGGGATTGCGGGCAACCGTGACCATTCCGCCTGCCAGAGTTGATGCCGTACGAACGATCTGCGCCGCCTGCTCAAGACTACCTTTCACCGCGATTTCAACGTGCTTCTGCCTGGCGGGATTGCCTCCTGCTGCGGCCTGAAGCGACACGTAATCGCTCTGGTGATGAATGCCCATGCTGCCCATAAGGCTGGTGGGATGTGCGCGGCCATTGCAGGCAGCGTCGAGAAGGGGAAGACCGAGGACTGCAGATTGTATCCAACCGTTGACTGTAGCCCAGCCTCCGTTTTCGTTCGTGATGAGCGCGGCGAGCGTTTTCCCGGTCAGCTTTTGCAGGCTCTGAATAGTGCGAACGTAGTCCTCCGGCGCAACGAAGGCATCACGTTGGCTTGGAGCGCCAACCACAGCGACCGTAGCGACGAGTGCATCGTTGGAAAGTTCATCAATCGTGCAAAAACGAGGTGTGCCGCGATCCAAAGCAGCGCAGCCCATTTTCAGTCCTTCACTACGTGCGCCACCACCGCCACCACCGAGCACTGTTCCGCCAAGAACAGCTGCCTCAAGCAATTGATGATCAACGTGCATCCCGACTGTCATGCCTGTCGCGCAACCTATGTGTTGGTCTAACTCACATTACTCTATTCGTGTAATCGAGAGGTGGGGCGATGTCAAGACTTGTCGCCCATTTGAGAATTGGGAGGTGAGCTAAGTGACAAGACCGTAGTGGTAATTGTCCGGCGTGACTGCGCGAGGGATTCCGCTTGATTTTCTGCAACTCATTACTTATAGGGAAAGGTGACTCGGCTGTAAGAGGGTTTTATGCAACGCTTTGAGAGGCAGGCACCAGTGCCACCGCAAGGCGGCGTGGCAGGCTGAGGTGCAGGGAAGGATGGAGAGCAGCAGTGAGAATAGGGGGTAGTGTACGTCGATATCTATTTGCTGTGATTTGTGCTTCAGTATTGGTGAGCATGCTCGTGATGTGTCAGTGCGGAGGCTCCCAGCTGGCGGTGTCAGGGCGCAAAGTGGTGCTGAAGGTAGGTATGCAAGAAGAGCCGAGCACGTTGAATATCCTGAACTATCAGAGCGTCTGGTCAGGTTACGTGCTCGGGCGATTCTATAGGACATTATATGATGAAGGGCCAGTGGATTTTGAGATGGTGCCAATTCTGGCTGAAAGCCTGCCGGAGTACGACGCAGCCACTACCAGCTGCATTGTACGATTGCGGCGTGGGATTACGTGGGATGATGGCGTACCGTTTACCGCTGCAGATGTTGTGTTCACAGCGAACATGCACTTACAGATCAAGATTCCGAGCCTGTACTATGCGGCGTGGGAATTTATAGATCGGGTCGAGGCGCTCGATGACTACACGGTCAAATTCGTGCTGAAGACGCCCCGGGCGACGTTCTTCTCGAACACCCTATTGCCGGATAATTTTATTCTGCCGCGTCATCGGTGGAGGTCTGTTGTGGAGGACGTCAAGCACACCGCGGATCCCGTGGGTAACTTGATGGAGTACCAGCCGGATGTGCCGGTTGGGCTTGGGCCGTTTAGGTTTGTTGAATGGCGCAGGGGATCGTATATCAAGGTGGTGAGCAACCCGAATTTTTATGGTCGGGGGCTGAAGTTGAAAGGGCTCGAGTTCGGGCCGTTTATAGACGAGATTCTGTATAAAATTTACAGAAATACTGATACAGCGATTCTGGCACTGAAGAAGGGAGATATTGATTACATCTGGTGGCCGATCCAGCCAGGCTATCTTGACGAGTTGAAGGGGCATCCCGACATTGCGGTGACCACGAATCCGGCAAACGGGTGGAAGTTTCTTGCTTTCCATTGCAATCGTGAGCCGTTTAATGATGTGAATTTTCGTCGCGCATGCCACTGGCTGATTGATAAAGATTTCCTGGTGGAGCGGGTGCTGCAGGGACATGGTCAGCGTGCAGATAACGTCGTGCCGCCAGTGAATAAGTTCTGGCACAACCCTGATGTGCCGGTGATCGGGAAGGGGATGACGAAAGCCGAGCGGTGGCGCGAAGCCAAGGAGATTCTCACCAATGCAGGTTACTCGTGGGCAGTGCCGCCGGAGATACATGAGGATGGCGCCGTAACGCCCGGAAAGGGACTCCGCATGTCGAATGGAGAGCCGGTGAGGACATTTTCGCTGCTCACACCGACTGCGGACTATGATCCATTGCGGGCTATGAGCGGGACGTATATTCAGCAATGGTGGAAGGAATTTGGGATTCCAGTGAATGCAGTGCCGACCTCTGTAAACGACATTCTGCGGCGAGCCGATCCGACCGGCGATTTTGATGTCTACATTCTTGGGTGGATTCGTTTGCCTATTGATCCGGAGTATCTGAGCACGCTGTTCACGTCGCGCCAGGCAGTGAAAGACGGCAACAATACGTCGTGCTATCGCAATCCGAGCTACGATGCCCTCGCCGCGCAGGCGGATGCGGAAATGGACCGCGAGGCTCGGCGTCGGATTATTTTCCGCATGCAAGAAATAATCGCAGCCGACGTTCCCTATATTACGCTTTATGCCGAGGATGTGATCGAGGCCTACCGAAAAGACCGGTTTACCGACTGGGTGAATGAACCCATGGGCATCGGAAACCCGTGGTCAATCTTGACCATCAAGCCAGTCCAGCCCAGGTAAGCACATCTCGTTCGACTGGGGAAGTTCACGCATGACCTTCTGGCATTATCTCGGACGTAAGCTTTTCCAGCTCGCCCTGACGACGCTTATTATTGTGACGCTGATCTTCTTTTTGTTCCGCGTGATGCCGGGCGATCCCGTGAAGACAATCATCGACCCGCAAATGCCGCCAGAGGCACGTGCGCAATTACGGGCTCAGTTCGGGTTAGACAAGCCACCCGTCGTGCAGTACCTGATTTTCCTTCAAAATGCAGCTCGCGGAAACTGGGGCGTATCGTTTTTTCAGCAAGAGCCCGTGTATCGCATTATTATGCGCAAACTCCCCAACACCCTACTGCTTTTTACGAGCGCAGTGGTGCTGGCCTACCTGATTGGCGTTCCGATTGGAAAGCGAATTGCGTGGAAGCGTGGTACGCCGACTGAAGCGGTAGTGACGTTTGTGGGGATTTTCTTTTACACCACGTTTTTGCCCTGGCTGGCGCTGATCATGATCTGGCTCTTTTCGTATAAGGGAATACCACTGCCGTGGGGTGGTGTGCTACAGCTGCCGTTGCGAGGGATGATGACGCCGGAGATCTGGTCCGATCCGGCTGCAAGTGCGCTGACGAAAGGGCTGGACGTTGCCGTTCATCTTCTTCTTCCGCTATTTGTGCTCGTGTTGATCTTCTTTGCGCGCTTCATGTTGCTCATGAGAAGCAGCATGCTTGATACACTGGAAGAAGATTACATTGTCACCGCGCGTGCCAAAGGGCTGGAGGATCGTGTGATTATGAATCGGCATGCGGCTCGTAACGCGATGCTGCCGGTAGTGACTGCGATGGCGCTGAGTCTTGCCTTTTCCCTCAACGGTGGGGTATTGACGGAAAAGGTCTTTTCCTGGCCTGGGCTAGGGACCGAGCTGATTGATGCGGTTCTGAAGAATGATTATCCGCTGGCACAAGCGGCGTTCATATTTCTGGCAGTCATAGTGCTGGTGGCGAACCTCATTGCGGATATTCTCTATATTTTTCTTGATCCACGCATTGGGTTTGAGAGCTAACGTCTCGTTCAGGGGTACTACGTGCGATGGCTAGGGAGTTTGCACGACGGTTGAGTCGGACCTGGTGCGCGCTGACAGGTGTCTGGCGCGTGTTTCGACGCAACAAGCTTGCCGTCGTTGGGCTCTACATTCTGCTGTTCTTTCTGGCGCTGGCAGTAGCTTTTCCATTCTATGCCGCTCGTGAACCAATGTACGAACCATTGACCGGGTATGACCCTGAAATCCTGGGATCGCATCCGCCGTCACTCAAGCATCCGCTTGGCACTGATTTTCTCGGCCGCGACATTCTCGGCCAGATCATGAAAGGAAGCCAGCTGGCATTCGCGGTGGGAATCATTGCGGCCTTAACGTCGGTGGTGATTGGAACCCTGATAGGTCTTATTTCAGGCTATTTTGGGGGGCTGGTGGACTCGGTGCTTATGCGCATGACCGACATTGTGCTCACGCTGCCGAGCATCCCACTTCTTATCATCATTGGCGCGGCTATGGGGAAGCAGAGCATCTGGATAATCGTAATCATCATCGGGGCGCTGGGATGGCCGTCTACGGCGCGGGTGGTGCGGTCGCAAACCCTATCGCTGAAGACGCGGCCGTTTGTGGATGCGACACGTGTGGCGGGGTCTGGCCATTGCCGGATTGTGCTGCACCACATTGCACCCAATGTGCTCCCCCTCGCATTTCTTTACATGACCTTTCTGGTAACCTGGGCGATACTGACGGAAGCAGGCTTGAGCTTTATCGGGCTGGGTGATTCATCGCAGGTGAGCTGGGGCATGATGCTTCAGTGGTGCTTCACCTCAGGGCACACGTTTCGGGCATGGTACTGGATTTTGCCGCCCGGGCTGTCTATATCGTTGTTGACTCTGGCGTTTTACCTGATCGGACGGGGACTCGACGAAGTTGTGAACCCACGATTGCAAGAGCGGTAATGAAGATCAGCCAACACAGCTGCGGCACACAGATGATGGGTCTAGTGTGATGAATCTTTTTAAGCGTCCGTGGCGGATTGAAGTAGGGGCAGGCCTTGTGCCTGCCCTCAGCCTGAGGTCGTTGGGCAACCACAAGGGTTGCCCCTACACCCTATCTGCCAATCTTTTTGTTAGGCGTTGTAGGTCTCTATAAGGCGTTCTTAGAGGGAGCACCATGGCACTTCTAGGCGTTCACGAGCTGAGCGTGGTGTACCAAACGCAACACGGCGCGGTGCGAGCGGTTGAGGACGTATCGCTGGAGATCGGAGAGCGCGAGGCGTTTGGCCTGGTTGGTGAGTCGGGGTGTGGTAAGACGACGCTTGCTCTGGCTCTGTTGGGCCTGCTGCCGCGCAATGGTCACATTCGCAGCGGCGCGATTTTGTTTCAAGGTCTCGATCTTGCCTCAGCACCACCAGATGCTATGCGACGCATTCGGTGGAAGGGGATTGCCATGGTGTTTCAGGCAGCGATGAATTCGCTGAATCCGGTGCAGCGAGTGGGAGATCAGATTGTTGAGGCGATTCGCGCTCACGAGGCGGTGAGCAAAGAAGAGGCAAAGCAGCGGGTAGTTGAGCTATTCCAGTTGGTCGGGCTGGATCCTGAACGTGCGCGTGCCTACCCGCATCAATATAGCGGAGGTATGAAGCAGCGGGCGGTGATCGCGATGGCGTTGGCATGCCGGCCAGCACTGGTGATTGCAGACGAGCCTACCACGGCACTGGACGTGATTATGCAAGATCAGATTTTGGTGGAGCTCGTCCAGCTCCAGACGCAGATAGGAATGGCGATGCTCTACATTTCGCACGACATTGCGATTATTTCCGAATCGTGCCAGCGCGTTGGGGTGATGTACGCTGGAAGATTGGTCGAGTGTGGACCCAGCGAGCAGGTCTTTTCGGCTCCTTTGCATCCGTACATGCAAGCATTGCTCGGGTCGTACCCATCTCTCCGGGGGAAAAAGGAGCGATTGGGGGCCATTGGTGGCGAGCCGCCAAATTTGATTGCGCCACCACCGGGCTGTAAGTTCCATCCGCGC
>CAZVVA010000108.1:0-13256 GCA_964630455.1 uncultured Candidatus Sumerlaeota bacterium | reverse complement strand
GTTGATAGGTTCTCGGGACGCCTCCGGCAGGATACGCTGCACCCGTGCTAAAGTATGTTCCGGTAACCCAGGCGCGCAAGTTGCTACTCTGGTTACACCTGAGGCGGAAATCCACGACCCGATCCGGGTCGGTTGTACTGGAGCTCACCTGCCAGCTTACTAGATAGACTCTATCCTTCCTCACCTGGATTTCTGGACTCAGCCAATAGGAGAAGCAATACGGAGAGCCATTGGATGAAAGTCCAATTCGTCCTGGTAGCACTATAGGAACCGGCTCATTGAAATCTCCGATCTTCACCTGAAATTTCCAGCCCTCAGTGTAATTTTCGAATGAATAGTGGGCGTGAATAACTGCCGGCACAATAGGAGCTATGCTGACTTCATCCATAGATACTTGATCAAGATAGAGCCAGGATTGTAAATCATTCGCGGGATCGAATCCCATCAGATCAAAGCTGAGAACAATGCTATCAGTGGTTGATTCCATTTCAGGCAGGATAATCAGGTCGTAGGTTTTCGTCTGGGTAGTTGGAGCGGCATCATTAAGGCTGGTGACACCAGTTGTCCAATAGCGCCAGTTTCCGAGCTGATTGGCCCGCAGCCGAAAATCTACCGCATCGTCTGCCACGTTGACGCTGGAACTCACCTGCCAGCTCGCGCGGTACACTTTGTCCTTCTTCAAGATAATCTCCGGGCTGCCCCAATACGAGAAACAATTTGCAGAGCCCTCAGGTGAGAGTCCGAGACGTCCCGTGTCCCATGTGTTATTTGGTTCGTTGAAAGAGGCAATTCTGCCGGCAAAACTCCATCCTTGCGGGCCGTTGTTAAAATCAAAGCATACCAGTGGCGATGTGGGTTCACCCCAGCCGCAGTTATATGGGCCGCCATAGACCCCGCCTCCTGGATTTCCGATAATGACACACTTGTTTAATTCAACCTTGCTGTTGTTTGCAATTGAGATGCCCCTGCCAGAAGATTCAGTGATTTTAAGACCATCTAGTCGAACACCCTCTCCATCAATACGAACCATACCTCTTATTACCGGCAGTGAAGCGAGAACGGCGCGTTTCAAGATGATGCTTGATCCCAAATCAATGGGGAAAGCCTCACCAGTGCTTTCTGAATACGTACCATCCGCGACAAGAATAACATCAGCTGGCTGCGCTGCTCGCGCCGCCTCGGTTATCGTCTGATAATCGTAACCATCACCATGACCCACGGTGATAGTGCGGGAATATGCGTTGGTAATAAGAATCCCTAATGTAAGGATAATCATTATTGCCAATAGTTTCTTCATGGGCCTTATTTTCTCTGATCGGGATTATTTTAATACGCTATTGCAAGAATAAGTGCTTGGGACAAGTAGCTTTTAGGTCCAGTACCTTCTGGTAATTTGCTTAAATAAGCTGCTCAGGGCTGGATCAGGTACTCTTGAATGGTGACTTCTTCGAGATAGATGGAGCTATCAAGGTCATTCGATCCATCAAAACTCATGATATCAAAAGATAGCCGTACAGTGTCTGATTCGGTTGACATCTGGGGGAAGATCATCAGTTCGTAAGTTCTCGGCTCTCCTTCGGCAGGATACGCAGCACCCAGGCTGAAGAGCGTTCCTGTATCCCAGGCGCGCAAGTTGCTTGTCTGATTACACCTGAGGCGGAAATCCACGACTTGCTCCGGGTCGCTGGTACTGGAACTCACCTGCCAGCTTACCAGGTACACTCTGTCCTTCTCCACCTCGATTTCCGGACTCAGCCAATAGGAGAAGCAATACGGTGAGCTGTTGGGTGAGAGGCCAATTTGTCCAGGCTCAACCACAGGAAGCGGCTCGTCGAAATCTGCGATCTTACCCTGAAACTCCCAGCCCTCACTGTCATTGTCGAACGTATAGTAGGCGTGTATTACTGCCGGCAGGATAGGGGTTGTGCTGACCTCATCCATACGCACTTCATCAAGATAGAGCCAGGATTGTAAATCATTTGCGGCATCAAATCCCATCAGATCGAAGCTGAGGAAGATGCTATCGATGGGAGATTCCATTTCAGGCAGGATAATCAGGTCGTAGGTTTTCGTCTGAGTAGTTGGCGCGGCATCATTAAGGCTTGTAACGCTGGTTGTCCAGACACGCCAGTTTCCGAGCTGGTTTGCTCGCAGCCGAAAATCCAATGCTTCGTCTGCATTGCTGACACTGGAGCTTACTGTCCAGCGTACGCGATATGATTTATCTTGCCGGGCGTAAATCTCCGGGCTGCCCCAATACGAGAAACAATTTGCCAACCCAGCAGGTGAGAGTCCGAGACGCCCCGTGTCCCATGTGCTATTTGGTTCATTGAAGGAGGCAATTCTGCCGGCAAAACTCCATCCTTGCGGGCCGTTGTTAAAATCAAAGCATACAGGGGATGCCGTGGGTTCACCCCAGCCGCAGTTATATGGGCCGCCATAAGCGCCCATATCGTTTCTTGCAGTGCCTTTACCTGGTGGCAAGCAGGCATCATTCCATTGCGAATCAGGGTCACCAGCATCAATACACGGAGAATCAGGTGCCAGTTGATAATTCCCATTGACCCACGTAGAGCTGCCAGGGGTTCCAGTCCAATAACCAGGATCAACGAATAGCGGGTCATCAGATATGTTACCGGTTCCTTCAGACCAGCCGCCTTTTACGCAACAGTAATTAACAGAAGGTTTTAAGTAATTGTAGGAAATTTCACCATTAAAATTGTTCTCGATGATACAATTCTTAAGGTCTAGGCTGTCAATTGTTAGGCTTTGCTGAATGTTCGGACCTCGCTGAGGAGTTTCGCCGTGCAAATGATTGCTATTTCCCCCAAGATAAGATCCTTCGCTCTGAGATTCTGTTTCATTATCTGCTGCAAAGGGCCAGGGAGGAGTCGGCCAGGGAGGAGGAGTCGGTGTGGGAATGGCTTGATAGTAGAATATCCCGCCTCCTTCATTTTTTGCGTAGTTGCCGGAGATAGTACAGTTATGGATTGGCACAGTGGTCGTAAATAACCCACCTCCTTTATCATCTGCACTGTTTCCCGCAATAATGCAGTTGTTTATTCCGCTGCACCCATATAGCCCTCCTCCGGAATAACCAGCGGAGTTACCATAAATGTTGTTCTGCATGATCGGCCCATAGCCGCCGTAGATACCACCACCGTACCAAGCTGCGGAGTTAGCTGATATGATATTGTTCTTGATAGTGCCGTTGCACTCAGATAATCCGCCTCCATCAGCGCCCGCCGTGTTGCCAGAGATTACATTTTGTTCTATAGTGCCGTTACACCACTCAATCCCGCCGCCATTTTCCTTCGCCGAGTTATTAAAAATGACATTGTTTGAAATAGTGCCGTCGCAATCATAGAGCCCGCCACCTGAGAGCAAAGCAGAATTGCCGATGATGAGATTATCTTTGATATTTACGACTACATCAGCATCATGTATTCCGCCTCCATAAAGATCAGCCGAGTTGTAAGAGATGACGTTGTTCTCAATGACACCGAAAATGCCTGATTCGCAGATCCCTCCGCCACTCCACGCAGTCGAATTAAATGAAATGGTATTGTTGGTGATGATGCGGTAGCAGCGTTTTATGCCGCCACCCCTGTGGGAAGAGCTAGACATATTGTAGGTAATAATATTATTGTGGATGGTAGCATGGCAACGGTAGAGTCCTGCGCCAAGGTTACCAGATATAGTATTGTTTCGGATAGTGCCATGGCAATTATAAAGTCCGCCTCCGTCAATCTCAGCCGAATTGTCCGAGATTATATTGTTCTGGATAATCCCGTTGCAGTTGGCAATGCCGCCGCCATAAGAATCAGCTATGTTATCCGCAATATTATTGTATTCAATGATTGCCTCTGTACTGTGACCACAAATTCCGCCACCATTCCAGGATGAATGGCCATTGCGCAGAGTAAGACCTCTTACTGCGCAGGTTTCATTTTCCGTGCCTTTAAAGAGGACAACGTAGGACGCCCCTCCTCCATCAATAATTGTATTGTTGACCACGCTGGGATCCAAAGGATTAGTACTGGTAAGGGTTAAATTCTTACCCATAAAATATAGGTTTTCATTATAACTGCCTTCTGATACGCGAATTTCTTCGGAGGGTATGGCAAGAAATATTCCTTGTTGGATTGAGGGGAAGTCGGCGGGTATGTTAATAGCAGTTGGCGTGTTGTAAACAAGCGGGTTTGTTCCGCGAAGAATCTCTGCACCATCACTTAAACCATCTGCATCGGTATCAAAATTCGCAATACTGGTACCATGTGCTGTTTCATCGCTATCGGATAGGAGGTCTCCATCTTTGTCGAGAGAGCTATTATGCTCGTCAGCTCCTATATCAACAGCTCCACCAGCTAATCGGCATTCTCCATCTATATCAGCAGCGTACTGCTGAGCGAGATAAAATGCATAACCCGTATTAATGCAGGGAGAGTCTGGCAGTAGATGGAAGTCATTATTAGAAGGGTCGGCTAATCTGGGGTCGGCTGAGATATTACTATTTCCGCCGCCGCTCCAGTCCTGAATACAGCTATAAAGTGCCATGGACTGATATAGCTGTCCATCGCTGTTTTCCCAGATGATGCAATTGCTGATAAAGCCACGGCATCTATAGAATCCCAAGCCGGAGTTACCGTAAATTGTATTGTTGAGTATAACGCCAGAGCACGATTGAATCCCGTCCGCATCGTTATGTGCGATTATATTGTTTTGGATGGTGCCATCACACCCACCTATCACCTGATGCCCGGAGTTATTGGTGATCAAGTTGTTTTGAATGGTGCCGTTGAGCCCACCAATTGCGCATGTAGACATGTTGGTGTTTCCTGAAATGATATTGTTCTGAATGGTGGCATAGGTGGTGTTGCCTTCGATCGCCCCACCATTAAATCCGTTGCCGTTGGTTATAGTAAAGCCAGATATAATACATGACGGCAATTCACTCCCCGAGAAGACAATGACTGAACCCGATTGATTTCCATCAAGGATAGTGCTGGCGACAACGGTTGGGCTTGTCGGGTCGGTGGAGCGGAGTATGACGTTTTTGCCATTGAAGCGGATATTTTCATAGTACGTGCCGGGAGAGACGATGATTTCATCACCATCAGCGGCGGCATCAATCGCCGCCTGAATGCTTTGATAATCATAGCCTACATCGGGTGCATCACAGTTATATGGGCCACCATAAGCCCCCATATCATTACGCTCACTACCTTTGCCTGGCGGGAGGCAGGCATCATAGTAGTACGCATCTGGTTTGCCTGCGTCAATACACGGTGAACCATCCAATAGGGTGTAATCCCCCTCTGTCCAATAGGAGTAGCGAGGATCATCACCGTCCCAATATCCGTCCCGCTCAAACAATGGATCTTCACTGATGTTTCCAGTGCCTCCAGCCCAGCCTCCTTTTATGCAGCAATAGTTTATATCAGGTTCTTTGTTATCCGACATTCCTCCCAGTTCCATTCTTCCATTATTCCAGATGATACAGTTCCATACAGAAGGATTTGGTGTTGAAAAACTAGGGTAGTCAAAGTAGATACCCTGCTCATGATTGTCGGTTATCACACAATTGGTAATTGAGGAGAATTGCGTAGTGCGGATGCCGCCTGTATTATTATTGACGGAAACGTTGCCACTAATTATACAATTGTGAATTTGAGCATTAGGCTCTCCTTTACAATAAATTCCTACCCCAGATGCTCCTCTGTTGAATACGATAGCGCAGCATCGAACTGTTGTTGGGCAGTTCTCGGAATAAATACCCCCACCGAGACTAGCGTAGTTCCTCTCAATCCTGCAGTTCAAAATCTCAACTTGCGATCCAGTGCTACAGTAAATACCTCCGCCACGCTCACTGCCTTCATTTTTCGCAATGTAACAACGAACAAACCGTGCTCGGCTACCTGTGGCGCAGAACACTCCTCCTCCGCCCCCAAATGCATGATTTCCGTATATTCGGCAATCTTTTACCTCCAGATTGCCACTTGCTATGTAAAGGCCTCCTCCATCGCGACCTTCAATTCTCACAGGAGCTCTACCCTCTTCAATAGCCAATCCTTCTATCAGAGCATCCTCTGCCTCAGAGTAAATTACCGTATCGCTATTGTTACCAAGAATCAGAGGTAGGGTGTCGGTGGTTGCGCGTTTGAGGATAACACCTGATTTCAGTTCCAACGGGAAAATCTCACCACTACTCTGTGAGTACGTTCCCTCTTCTACAATAACAGTATCCCCGCTCTCCGCTGCTTCCAGCGCTGCCATAATAGTTTGATAATCATAACCTGCATCGTGTCCCACGGTGATGGTGCGGGAATATGCATTGGTAATAAAGACCAATAGGATTAATGGGAGTATTACATGCATTAATTTTTTCATAGACCTTTACCCCTTTCGAATTATCTAATTCTAGTATTACTATAACTTATAGAACTATAAGTCAAGAGTCAATCTTTTTTTGCAGGACTCACGCAAATTATTATCAGGGAGGGAAGTTGGGAGTATTGTTTAAAACCGAAGAAGATTGTTGTGGTTATCAATCGGCGGGCATTCTCTGGAACTCTGGGTGTAGATCAGGCTTTTTTCAATGCTTCTCCCACATCCACCAGCGCGACTTCAAGCGCCAGATTCTTTTCGATCATCTTTCTGGCGCTAAGCCGGTGTAGTGCACACAGCCGCTCCACTGCACGAAATAGAGATTCAGAGCTATAGCGTGATGCTTCCTGGCTGATGTGCTGCGCCAGATCCTTGTGGATGAGGAGGCGATCTTCCCCCGGAGCATAGTGCGATAGGAGCAGATCGCGAAACCAGCTGAGGAGCAGATCGGCAAGGTCCTGCAGTGACGCATCCATCGAGAACATCTGATTGACGACGCGAAACAGGGCTGCGAACCCCTCCTTATCAAATACGGCGAGTTCCTGAAGTATAGCCTCGCGTTGCTGTAGTGCCGTGCCAGTCGCAATGCCCAGAGCCACCCCGGGCCGCCCTTCAGACAGAAGCGCTGCAATGGTGGCAATTTCAGGCGCGCAACTGAGCTGTTCGACAAGCCACGGCTCGAGAACATCCGGCCCTACCGGGCCAAAGCGCAGCGGCGCACAGCGCGATCTGATCGTTGGCAGGAGCGCATGCGGATGAGCACTCAAGAGAACAAGCAACAGATGAGGCGGCGGCTCTTCGAGCAGCTTGAGCAGGCAATTCGACGCGCTCACGTTCAGGCAATCCGCGTCCTTGAAGATCACGATTTTCTTTTCACCTTCGGTTGGGGTGAGATAGGCGTAGTCCTGAAGCGCACGAATCTCTTCAATGCGAATCTGGCCAGCCGACCCTGCAGGCTCGATTAGTCGCACGTCAACGTGCGTATTATGGCTGATTTTTGTGCAGGCATTGCACCGGCACGTAGATGAGCCGCGATTGCTCTGACAGAGTAAGTAGCGCACGAGTGCGTAGGCCATAGATTCCTTGCCGAGATGCTCGGCCCCAAAAAAGAGCAATGCATGCGGCACCCGATTCGCTTCTATCATACGATGCAGTACCTGCTTGACCAGCTCATGGCCGATAATCGTGTCGAAAGAGTGATCTTGAGGTCTTCGTAGCATGTATTATGTGTCTCTTTACATCAACCTGCAAAAGTCGTGGTGCTCGTCGTGCAGTCGTGGTTTTTTATTTTTCTAACCACAACGGCACAACGGACACAACGTTCTATAATATGCGTCTGAGAATACCATCTTTTAGCTTATCGACATTGAAATTGAGAATAAATCCAAGACGACAATTTGTCAGTCTCATATATGTCAATAGCTGTGCTTCACAAAGTGGGTGAACCTTCTCTACTGCTTTAATCTCCAAAATAATGCTCTCCTCTACGATGACATCAGCGCGAAATGCCTCACAAAAGCTTTGTCCTTTATAGTTTATCGCAATGGGCTTTTGGCGTTCGTATTTGAGCCCATATTGTTCCAACTCATAACACAGGCAAGTCTCATAAACGCTTTCCAGAAGACCTGGACCAAGTTCCCGATGTACCCTGAAGGCTGCCTCAATCGCTTTGGCAGCAACCGACTCAGTTATTTCGTCAATCGGCTCATAAGTTTTGTTCATTACATTTACCTGCAAAAGTCGTGGTGCTCGTCGTGTCGTCGTGGTTTTTATTTTTCTAACCACAACGGCACAACGGACACAACGTTTTATAATACGCGCTGGAACTTTACCTGCTCTACCTTCTCCAGAATTGTCTGAATATTCTTCCCTTGAATATCACTGATTATAGGTACTCGTCAAAGCCTTTCTCAGTCTTTGGGTATAGGCCGGAAGTGTTCATGACTGATGGCATTCAGGCGCTCCTCACTGGTACTGAGCTGGCTAAACTGTAGTTGCACTTGCAGTCCGTCTGGCCTGGTGAAGGTCGCTCAGTCGGCTTCTTTCTCGTAGGGGATGCCGTCGGCAGCAGGTGGAATTGCGCGACCGATGAAACCGGCAAGTACAAGGATCGTCAGCACGTAGGGAAGCATTTGGACAATTTGATTAGGGAGCAGGGTAAAGCCAGTGGCTTGGAGCTTTATCTGTAGAGCTTCGGCAAAGCCAAAGAGTAGACAGGCGCCAACTGCGCCCCATGGCTTCCATTTTCCTACAATCATAGCAGCCAACGCGATATAGCCACGACCAGCGGACATCCCCGCGGCAAAGCGGCATTGATCAATCGCCAGCCACGCACCTCCCAGCCCGGCGATTGCTCCGCCAATCAGCACGCCATAGTAGCGATAGCGTGTCACGCTTATGCCAAGGGTGTCGGCAGCTTCGGGATGCTCGCCCACTGCACGCAGGTGGAGCCCGAAGGGTGTCTTGAACAGCACGATGTGGCTGCAGACAATAATCACAAGCGCCAGGAGCACAAGTGGATGGACCAGCGGGTTGAGCAGGCTGAGGGGTCCGGTCTCGCTAATCTGCCATTGGAGCATTGGAAGGACACGTTCGGAATTGCTTGGTGAGTGGAAAATGAGGTCGTTGGTAAATTTTGTAAAGCCCATGGCAAAAATGTTGATTGCCAGCCCGCAAATGATCTGATCGGCCTTAAACGTCACGGTTGCAAGCGCCAGCACCAGACCGAGAATGAGTCCGCAGATCAAAGCCGCCAGCACACCCAACCATGGTGCCAGCCACGCGGTCACTGCTGGATCATGCACGTACTGAAACGTATACCAATTCGCGATCACGCACACAAACGCGCTAGTGAGCAGGATGCCCTCGAGCCCAATGTTTATGACCCCACCGCGTTCGGAAAACGTGCCTCCCAGTGCAGCGAACGCGTAAGGCACCGAGATGCGAACGGCTTGGATTACCAATGCTAGTACTATTAACCCGGATGCATCCATGAGGTATCTCTCTGCAACGCTAGCGGTGAGTGTCTCTGAGTAGGGACAGATTATAATCTGTCCCTACAAACCGGCTGTTGCCAGACTGCGCTCAAGCCGTGTCTTTTTCCATCTCACAATCCAGCGTTTGACGATTTTCGAGTTGGTGACCACCATGATGATAATAATCGCCTGGAGAATCTCGATGATCTCCTTGGGCACAGCTTCGGTCAGAGCAATTTTGCCATAGTTGAGCGTGCCGAGCAAGAACGCGGCCAGCACAACACCCAGCGGATGATTGCGGCCCAGCAATGCCACGGCAATGCCCAGAAAGCCCAGGCCTGACGAAAAACCCTCTTCAAAGTAATGTTTGTAGCCCATTACGAAATCAACACCCACCAATCCTGCCAGTCCGCCACTGATCAGCATCGTAATCACAATCGTTTTTCTCACGTTAATGCCGCCATATTCGGCTGCTTGTGGATTGTGGCCCACTGCGCGCATCTCATACCCTGTGCGCGTGCGCCAGAGTAGATACCACATCGCGCCTGCTGCAATGAGGGCGACGAGCAGGCTGAGGCTCGCGGTGGAGCCGCTGAAGCTGCTTATGTACTGGCTGAGGCGGGGTAGCTGTGCAGCCTCGGCAATCGCAGGCGTGTGTACGGTCTCCCTCACTGAAATGGCTGGCTGATTGATGAGAAAGCTCATGAGCGCAATAGCGATAAAATTCATCATAATCGTGGTAATAACCTCATGCGCGCCAAAGAATGCTTTCAGGAGGCCTGGAATACCTGCCCAGAGTGCACCGCCGATTAAAGCTGCGAGAATGCAGAGGGGGATAAGTAATGGAGCAGGCAGACTGCCCATCAGCCATCCAGCAAGCGCCACAAGAAACGCGCCGAGGTAGAGCTGACCTTCTGCGCCAATGTTAAACAGCCCGACACGAAACGCGAGTGCCACGGCAAGCCCCGTAAAGATCAGCTGCGTGGTCTTCTGCAACACCTGGGCAAACCCGTAGCCTGTGCCAAAGCATTCGCCAAACATCTGGCCGTAGACCAGGATGGGATTGCTCCCGATAGCGAGTATAAAAATCGCGCCGACCAAAAACGAGAGGATGACGGCGATCACCGGCACCAGGAGCTCAAGAATGAGGGTTTCGCTTCGCAACTTGGTTAGCATGGATGTGGAGCCTCGTGAGAAGATGCAGAGCCAGTCATGAGCAGACCGAGTTCGCGTTCATTGGTTTCTGCTGCTTTGCGGGTAGCAACAATCCGTCCTTCGTACATGACGGCAATGCGATCGCTCAGGGATAAGATTTCGTTCAGATCCGCGGAGATGAGCAGGATGGCACAGCCCTCGTCTCGTTTCTTCAGGAGCTGGCGATGCACGAATTCCGTGGCGCCGATGTCCAGGCCTCGTGTGGGATACGCGGCAAGGAGCACAGGCGCGTTGCGCGAGAACTCACGCGCCAGGACAACCTTCTGTTGATTTCCGCCAGAAAGATGTCGCGCTGGCAGGTGCAGCTCGGCGGGTCGAATGTCGAAACTATCAACAAGGCGAGTTGCGTGTGCGTCAATCTTATTATATTGAAGACCAAATGGGCCGGCAAATGGCTTATCATAGTGACGGCCAAGAATCAGATTTTCGCTGATAGAGAAGTTGAGAACAAGGCCGCGCCTCTGGCGATCTGCTGGGATATGTGCAAGGCCTGCCTCAAATATGCGTCGCGGATTCAAGCCTGTGAGGTGTGTGTCGCGTACGACAATCTTTCCCTGCACCGGAGGTAGTAGACCAGTGAGCACATCTGCCAGCTCGCTCTGACCGTTGCCTTCCACGCCTGCAATGCCCAGAATCTCGCCTTCGTGAACGTCGAACGTGGCATCGCGCAAGGCCAGGACGCCTCTGCGATTGCGCGCACTTAAGTCCCTAACCTGGAGAAGAGCAGACCCGAGCCGGGCCTCTGGTTTCGCTACATCGAAGAATACCTCGCGGCCGACCATCATCTGGGCGATCTGCTCGCGCGTAGTCTCTGAGGTCAGGCGTTCGCCCATAGTTCGGCCATCGCGGAGCACAGTGAGGCGGTCGGAGATTGCTTTCACTTCATTCAGTTTATGAGTGATGAGGATGATGGTGTGTCCTTCGGCTTTGAGGCGGCGCAAAATGGCGAAGAGGTTGTCAGTTTCCTGCGGTGTGAGAATCGAAGTCGGCTCGTCAAGGATCAGAATCTGCGCATTGCGAAAGAGAAGCTTGATGATTTCCACTCGCTGCTGCTCGCCCACGGAAAGCGTATCAACCCGCGCCAGGGGGTGAATTTTCAGTCCATATTTTTCCGAGAGAGAGTCGAGCTCACAAGCAGCGCGGTCAGCATCGAGGAAGAATCCGCGCGGCCCTGTCACCTCCATGCCGAGCATCACGTTGTCAATCACACGAAATGCAGGAATCAGCATGAAGGATTGGTGTACCATGCCGATTCCGGCGCCGATGGCATCGGCCGGCGACTTAAAGTGGGCGCGTTTGCCCATGATGCGTATGGTGCCGGCATCGGGCTGATAGAGGCCGTAGAGGATGCGCATAAGGGTGGATTTCCCCGCGCCATTCTCACCGACCAGCGCGTGAACTTCGCCTTTGTGAACGGTGAAATCAACCCTATCGTTCGCAAGCACACGTGCAAACGCCTTTGTAATTGCGTGCATTTCCACGGCAAGAGTCACGGAGACGCTCCTCTGCGTTTGGTCTTCCGCTTACGCGGTATTTTCGGCAGGCGGGCGATGAGAATTCGCGTGTGGGGAGTAAGGTGTACGCCGCGAATCTGATCGAAACGGAGGCGTTTAAGCAGTGCTCGGGTCTCGTCGTATCCGTATGATCTTCCACCGGGTGTGTTGATCAGCATGTTGATTGCAAACAGAGAAGCATACGGCGGATTCACAAAATCGCGGTCCAGAAGGAAATCCTTGATCATGACGGTTCCGCCCGGCACAAGCGCACGCCGCACCTTGACGAGCATTCGTCTAATTTCGTCCTCTGACAGCGAATGAATGATGTTTGAAATGTAAATGAGATCGTAGCCTATGCCAATGGGGTCGGTAAGGAAGTTACCCTCAAGCGTATTAATGCGGTGGGCGAGTTTATAACGTGCGATTTCCTGGCGAGCGATGCGAAGCGGATCGGGTCTGTCGAACACAACGGCGCGCAAGTGGCGATGACGCCGGACAAACGCAATTGCTGCAGTGCCAGGCCCGCCGCCAAGATCAAGCATGCGGCGGTAAGGCGCAAGATTGATCTTGCGCAGTACCTCGTGGCTGGACACACGTGATATGTTTTCCATTGCGCGGATGAAATGCTCAGTCTCCTGGCAGTCACGTTCAGCAGGGAGGTCCGCGAGCACATTCTTGCGACCGTGGCGAAGAGTGTCTTCCAACTGGATCCAACGGAAGAGGAGATTGTAATGGTGCTGAAGAGTATCGCCAACGTACAGTTTGCCGTCCGGCGCAAGGAATTTGCGGTAGAGTGGCGTAAGCATGAATTCCTGGGAGCTCTTGCGTAAATAGCCTTGCCCTGCCAGCGCGTTGAGCATGAGCTGAGTTGCTTCGCGATCTGTGTGCAAGGCACGAACGATCTGGCGCAATGATTTAGGCTTGTTGGCCAGCAGCGCAAAAATTCCAACCCTGTTTGCGACAAGAAGCGGCAACGAGCGCATAAAGCCAGAGCCAGTGCCTGTAAGCGCCTCGCGTTGTTTCAACTCGCGTTTTGTAAACCTTTGTGCCATCTAAAGATCCTTTCTGAGCCAGTATTAATGATAAGGATTACAGCGCAGCGTGAGAGTGAGGTCAAGATGTTATCCGACTGAGATCGCATAGCAAGAATATCGAGAGAGGACGGGAAATGTATATAAGGTCA
>CAZVVA010000107.1:0-13315 GCA_964630455.1 uncultured Candidatus Sumerlaeota bacterium | reverse complement strand
CCTGTACCACGAACGGCTGGCCGCCAAAGTGATCAACCTCAATTCCGAGCTCCCGAAGGTGAGGGACCAGCTTCTCCATGTAGCCCAGATCTGATAGCGAGACCTCAACGGTCAGCGGAATCAAGAGTTGCTGGGCTGCCGCCCGGGATCGCCGCTGCTGTGCGCGCAGGTAGAGAATACGCTCGTGTGCAGCGTGCTGATCTATGAGCAGAAGGTCTTCGCCGAGCTCTGCCACAATGTAGGTGTTCGCAATCTGGCCGATGGGGTGCGGCGCATACCCACGCGTGAAGATTGACTCTTCGGTGGTCGGCACGGCTGGCGGCACAGTGGGCTCAGAAGGAGGTTGAGAGACTTCAGGCTCGAGGCCAGAGCCAGATGGGTGCGGTTGGAGCGGTGGCGCGGTCGCGCCCGCAGGCTGGGATGTCACCGGCTCCAGAGGCAATGCGATCTGGTTCTTCGGGGCTTCAGGGGAAGGCTTTGCAAGTTGCTGCTTCAGCATTTCATCAGGCGAGACGAACATGCCGGGCACTCCCTCTGGTGGTCGAGCGGGTTTTGAAGGCTCTTGCGCAAGCCGTACCTGCGCCATCAGATTCGCTCCTCGTAAGGCTTCAACCACTGCGCGGTTCAGGAGTCCCATTACCATCCGATCGTCGCGAAAGCGTACCTCCTCCTTTGTAGGGTGGACGTTCACGTCAACGTCAGCCGGATTCACCCGCAGGAAAAGCACTGCGATGGGAAAGTGTTGTGTAGTGAGCAACCCCCTGTAGCTCCCTTCCAGTGCGTAGGAGAGCCCGCGATGTGTGATCGGTCGGGAATTGACGAAAAAGTACTGGTGGCGGCGGTCACGGCGTGTGCGCTCGGGCTTCGCAACGTAGCCAAACACGCGCACGGGAAGCCCCTCGAGCCGCACTTCGATCAGGTGATCTTCAGCCATGCTTCCCAGCAGTTGAACAATGCGCCCGCTGAGCTGCTGCTTTTGAGGAAGCTCGATCAGGCGTTTTCCATTCACAGAGACGGTAAATCCAATCTCGGTATGAGCCAGGGCCTGGCGAGTGATGGTCTGGACAATGTGGTTCTGTTCGCTGGCCGGACTTTTCAGGAACTTCAGTCGGGCAGGCGTATTGAAGAAGAGCGAGCGGATACAGACGGTTGTGCCAACCGGTGCGCCGACATTGCTTTGCTCGGGATTCTTGCCACCCTCGGCGCGCAACCGCGCACCGTGAAGAGAGTCGGCACTGCGCGAAGTCAACTCCAGATGGCACACCGCAGCGATACTCGCCAGTGCCTCGCCGCGAAACCCACGGGTCTCCAGTGTCTGGATATCCTCGTAGCGCGAAATCTTGCTGGTTGAATGCCGCTCGATCACGAGCGCAATATCCTCTGCGGCAATCCCTTCCCCGTTATCTGTCACTGTAATGTCGCGCCCCTGATTCTCCACCGAGATAGTAATTTGTGCGGCTCGGGCGTCTATGGAATTCTCGATCAGTTCCTTCACCACTGACGCCGGCCGTACAATTACCTCACCGGCTGCGATCTTATTAACGAGTACCTGCGGCAGAAGCTGGATACGATTGGCCATAAGCTCACGTAATCCTTGCTGCGTGTGCGAAGTAGGGGGCTTCCTCCCAGCGAACGAGTTCTAAGTTAATTAGGCGTTATCTCCCCTGCAGGAAGTCTCTCTCGGTAAATTTCAGTCGGCCCAACACCTGACTTGCACTTTTCTCTAATTATCTTTTCTGCAGCTGTAATGTCAAGCAGAGAACGGAGCTCGCAGCAAGTATGCGTCTGCAATTTCGGGTGATGATTGTGTATCGGGAGCGGGAATTCGTCCACCAGGTGGGATGAATAGCGTTGATCCGCGCGCAACCTTTCAGGCAATGGAGAGGCATGGAAAAAAATTCTTGTCAGGCTTCAGAAAACCTGCTAATTACAGTGGGAGTATTATTTGGAGAGGAAGTTAATTTTTCCCAGGAGCGAGACAGAGAAATGCCGATGAAGATTACGATTGACGAAGAGGCGTGTATCGCGTGTGGAGCCTGTGAAGCTATCTGCCCCGATATCTTCTACATGGACGGCGATAAAGCGAAGGTGAAAAACGACGCCAATTTTAATGACCTAAAGGCAGAAATTGAAGATGCTCGAACCGGTTGCCCGGTTGAGTGCATAGCTGTGGAATAAATCCCTCCACGGTTTTTTAGTTTTTGACCATTAGAACAGTTACCTGCCCCAAAGAATCCGGCAAGAGCAGGACGCTCCTAACATGGCCTACGCGCAGTTGTATTGTTCGCAGGGCCCCGACTTCCGTTGCGATGGTTTATGTCTACTATCGGTGCTGCGTGCCGGTCGTCGCACGGCTTCGCCGGCATAGACGCCATAATTGATATTAATGGTGCAGCCAACATCGCATAGGTCTTGTTCTTAATCAGAAAAGAGAGAATACGGAGAATTGGGTAATTTGAGGTTCTCTATTCGAAAGGAGCCGCTTTGCACAATTCTTTTCTTGTGGGCTTGTGTAAAAATTTTATACACAAACATCCCCAGATACCATAGACTACTGCTGGGTAAGAGATAAGCCTCTTTTATTGAAAGTTGGGGATTGAGAAAAGCTCTTGACAACATGCCGAAAGGAAGTAATAAAAAGTGTATATAAGAAGGAAAGAAAAGCCGCAGCTGGCTTTGTGCGCGCCATTTTGTGATAATATTCCCCAATTGCTGTGCCCAGGAATAATGCGGATTTAACAATTTAAGCCATTTTGGCCATAGAGATACAGGGAGCCAAGCAGTTTACGTTTCCTAAATTTAAACGGTAATTTTGTGAAAATTAGAACATGGTCGAGTCGCATTATCAGTTCTAATGTCTTGGGTTTTCCTGGCTAATCCCGTTCTTTTATATGAATTACTGCTCTAAGATGCGCTCGATGAGCGCAAATTTATGCTATTTCAAATTCTGTTAGAAGGAGAGTATTGGTATGGCACCGCGAATTGGAGTGTATGTTTGCCACTGTGGCTCGAATATCGCCGGCAAAGTACGCACTGACGATGTTGTAGAGTACGTGAAGTCCCTGCCACATGTTGTCGTAGCAAAAGATTATAAGTTCATGTGCTCGGATCCAGGGCAGGAACTCATTCAAAAGGATATTAAAGCTCACAGTCTTGAGCGGGTTGTGGTGGCATCGTGCTCGCCGCTAATGCACGAGCCAACGTTTCGTCGCACCTGCGAGGACGCGGGGTTGAACCGCTATTTGCTTCAGATGACCAACATCCGGGAGCAGTGTTCCTGGGTAACTGAGGACGGCAATGCAGCCACGAATAAAGCCATGGCTTTGATCCGGGGAGCTGTGAATCGCGCGATGTATCAGGAGCCGCTGGAAACCAAGGAAGTTGACATTCACCCCGACACGCTTGTTGTCGGCGCAGGCATTGCCGGGATTCAGGCAGCGCTTGACCTGGCAGACGCAGGCAAGAAGGTCTATCTGGTCGAGAAGGAGCCAAGCATCGGCGGCCATATGTCGCAATTCGACAAGACCTTTCCAACGCTCGATTGCGCAGCATGCATTCTGACCCCGAAAATGGTGTCAGTAGGAAAACATCCCAATATAGAGTTAATGACCTACAGTGAGGTGAAAGAAATTTCCGGGTATATAGGTAATTTTAAAGTAAAGATAGCGCAGAAGGCGCGGTATGTTGATGTGGATAAGTGCAACGGATGTGGCCTGTGCTGGGAGAATTGCCCTTCGTTCACTCTTCCAAGGCGAAGAAGAATACGGATAGGGGATAAGGTGATAAAAGAGGTGAAGTAGAACGGTTAGTTCGGTTAAGCCGTTAGTCGGTTAAAAGGGGAGACACCTCCTTTGCGGAGGGTAGTTGAGAACCCGGGTTGAAGCAATGAGACTGCGAGAGATATGCGATATATTGAGCTGTGAGGTTATAGGAGGCGAAGATCAGCTGGAGATGGAGATAGACGTTGGTTGTGGGGCTGATTTGATGAGCGATGTTCTGGCGTTTATCAAGCCGAATGCGCTGATGCTCACAGGATTGGCAAATGCGCAAGTGGTGCGAACAGCGGATATAGCGGATGTGAGGGCGATAGTATTTGTAAGAGGGAAGAAACCGGATAAGGAGACGATAGCGTTGGCAAAGGAGAAGGGTATACCACTGCTCTCTACGAAGCTCTTAATGTATGAATCTTGCGGACGGTTATACGCAGGAGGGCTTCGAGGGGGAAGTGAAGTTTAGCATGTTGAAAATGCGCCTTGTGCGTGAGGGTGGTGGATACAGGAAAAGATGGAGACCTTGTTTTCGCAGCAATTCTCCGTTGAGGGTGGGGATTTCAGGAATGCAGGTAATGCTTCGACACAGATAAAGACAATACTTAAGCAGATAGGGATACTAGGAGAGGTAATAAGGAGAGTGGCAATAGCGGCGTATGAAGCAGAGATGAACATGGTGATGTATGCGAAGCGAGGGGTGATTACGCTGCGTATAGAGCCGATGAAAGTTGAGATATATGTGGAGGATGAGGGACCCGGGATAGAAGACATAGAGTTGGCGATGCAGGAGGGGTATTCGACGGCATCGCCGGAGATACGAGAGATGGGATTTGGAGCGGGGATGGGCTTGCCGAACATAAAGAAGAATTCAGATGAGTTTTCAATTGCTTCCACGGTTGGGAAAGGAACGCAGTTGAGCATACTGATAAGGAATAGTGTGGCGCAAAGCGAATGAAGACCTATTCAAGTTCGGTTTATGTGAACCCGGAGAAATGTAACGGGCGAATGATGTGTATGAGGATATGCCCAACGGAGGCAATTCGGGTTCGTAATGGCAAAGCCGAAATGATAGTGGAGCAATGCATAGACTGCGGTGAGTGTATCAAGGTATGCCCAAATCGAGCGATAATACCAGCGACAGATTCTTTTTCCGACATGTCGCATTTCAAGCATACGGTAGCGATACCGTCGCCTGTGCTCTATGGACAGTTTGGCCGAGACGTTACGCCGGAGATGATACAGGGTGCGCTCCAGAAGCTGGGGTTTAATGAAGTTGTGGACATAACGGGCGCGTGCGAGGCCGTATCGCTGGCGATCCGAGAGCATCTGGAGAATTATACGCTTCGCAAGCCGCTGATATCGTCATTTTGCCCGACTATAGTGCGCCTGATCCAGGTGAAGTATCCGGATCTGGCGGAGCTGGTGGTGCCGTTTGAGTCGCCCAAGGAGATAGTGGCGAGGGAAGTAAAGGCGCAGAGGTCAAAGGAATTGGGTTTGAAGGAAGACGAGATAGGGGCGATATATCTGACGCCGTGTCCTTCAAAGATGATAGACATAAAGTTTCATCCTCGTAAGGAGAAGTCTTTTATTGATGGAGCGATTTCAATAGCGGAGATATACAGCAGTGTAGTGGCACTTATGGCAGAGATGAGGAACGTGACACCGCCGGAGGTATCAATGAGTAACGTCTCCGGAATAGGACTGGAGTGGACGATGCTCGGGGGACAGACGGCGTCGTTGCAGATGGAAAACAGTCTGGCAGTTGATGGACTGAAAAACGTGATCAGGGCTTTCGAGGATATAGAGAATGGTAGGCTCCGGGATATTGACTATATCGAGTGCCATTCGTGTCCGGAGGGGTGCATAGGAGGCTCGCTGACAGTTGAGAATCCATATGTATCGAGGAGTAATTTAATCAGGTTGATGAAGCGATACGGAGATGAACCGAAGCGGAGCCGGGAGGAGATACAGGGGCTGTATAATGAGAAGTATTTTTTCACGGAGAGGCGTTTGCCAGCAACTCCGCGTCAGCGGCTGGATGAGAATATCACGAAAGCAATAGAGAAGATGAGGAAGAAGGACGCGATATATCGGAATTTACCGCAGATAAACTGTGGGTGTTGTGGTGCCCCGAACTGTGGAGCTTTTGCAGAGGATGTGGTGCAAGGTGTGGCACAGATAACGGATTGCATATTTATTTATCAGGAGCGCCTGAAAGCGACGGGCCAGGAGATGCTGCGGTTGCTCAACAAGAAACCAGGGTACATCAAAGATTAACGCGCCTAGCCGGGCGCATAAAGGATGAAGGGCGATGAAATTAGACCAGATCGTTCGCCAATTGGGAGCGAAGGTGCGCACCGCAGGGGACAAGGTGAAGGAGGTAGAGGTTACGGGCGGATATGCGAGTGATTTGTTAAGCGACGTCATAGCAAATACGAAGGAAGGGTATTTGTGGGTGACGTTGCAGACACATGCGAATATATTGGCGGTAGCGAAGTTGAAGGATCTCGCGGCGATATTGTTGGTGAACAGCCGTAAGCCGGACGCCGATACGCTCGAAAAGGCAGAGAAGGAAAGGATAGTGTTGCTAGAGAGTGAGCTTTCGACGTTCGAGCTGGCCGGAAGATTGTATGAAATGGGGATACGGTGATCGGCGCGGCGATGAGGGGCATTCTTCAGAGTGCCCGCGCTTTGGCGTTAAGCTGATTGAAAGATGAAGGGAGATGGCGAGAGGAATTGCCGCGGACTTGCATATACATACGTGTCTGTCGCCATGCGGCGAGTTGGAGATGTCGCCCAAGGGAATCGTTGAGGAGGCTTTGCGAAAGGGAATTGATATAATCGCCGTCTGCGATCACAACAGTGCGGAAAATGCACATGCGGTGATTGAGGCTGCAAGGGGCAGCGGACTAAAGGTACTGCCAGGTATAGAGATTACAACACGGGAAGAAGTTCATATAGCCGGGCTCTTTGACAGATGCGCCGATGCTCTGAGGGTTCAGGAATTTGTGTATCAGCATTTGTATGGAGAGAATGATGAAGAGGCGTTCGGCGTGCAGCCGGTAGTGAACGCAAAGGGTGAAATTTTGGAACTTAACCAACGGCTACTGATCGGCTCAGCCGATATTTCGGTCGAGGAAGCGGTGGAGCAAATTCACAGCGCAGAGGGTTTGGCGATAGCGGCACACATAGACCGGGAGGCTTTTGGGATAATAGGGCAGCTGGGATTTATTCCGGAAGAGTTGGAGCTGGATGCGCTGGAGATTTCGAGCCGGACGACGGTAGAGGAAGCCAGGAGGAAATTCCAAGGGTGTGAGAGGTATTACATTTTCAGGTCTTCGGATGCGCATCGTTTGAAAGAGATAGGGCAGGCGGTAACGGAGATGGAGCTAAGCGAGGCTTCTTTCGCAGCGATCCGGGAGATGTTAAGGAGATTCACCCATAGAATTGGTGACTGATTTTGAGCAATTTTGGAAACGCTCGCCTACGGTAATTGACTGTGCAGGATTTATCGCTTCACATATTGGATATAGTAGAGAATTCCATAACAGCTGGAGCGAAGAATGTTGAGATGAGGTTGATAGAGGATACAGGGGCAGATGTTCTGGTTCTAGAGATAGACGATGATGGCGTGGGGATGGATGAGGAGATGATGCGAAAGGCGGCAGACCCATTTGTGACGAGTCGAACTGAGAGAGACGTGGGTCTCGGTTTGGCGCTTCTTGCGCAGGCCGCAGAGATGGCGAATGGGAAGATAACCATAGAATCGAAGCGGGGCAAGGGGACACACGTAAGGGCAACGTTTCAATACAGTCATATAGATAGAAAGCCGTTGGGGAATGTAAGGGATACGCTGATAACGTTGATATGCGGAAACCCGGGAGTGGATTTCACATTTTATCAGAAGACCCCGCTGGGGGAAGTAAGATTTTTGACAAAGGAGATCAAAGAACGCTTGGGCGCAGTGATTTTGGACTATATAGACGTGGCGCGAGAGGTAAGAAGAAAACTATCTTTTTGATTAAGGGAGGATAGTAGTTATGAAGATAGACACTACGGTTATGGAAGCAATAGAGAAGTGTGGAAAAAAGCAAGAGATGGTAATTGAGATATTGCACGAATTGCAGAGCAAGTTTAATTACTTGCCTCAAGAGGCGTTGCAGCGAGTCTCAGAGATATTGGATATGCCTTTGAGCCAGGTGTATAGTATTGCGACGTTTTATAATGCATTTAGTTTGCAACCGAGGGGGCGGCACAAAATTGGAGTGTGTATGGGGACTCCGTGTCACGTGAAGGGGGCACAGAGAATTGTCGAGGCAATAGAGCGTGCGTATAATATGAAGGCAGGGGGGACAGACCCGAAGGGGGATTTTACGCTGGAGACGTCGGGATGTGTAGGGACTTGCGGGTTGGCCCCGGTCGTAGTAATAGATGAAGAGGAGATGTACGGGAAAGTTACGCAAACGAGTGTTTTGAAGATACTGGAACGATATAAGAAAAAGTGACTAGGGGTGAATGAAAATGGCGAAGATAAAGTTGGGAGATTTGCAGAAGCTGAAAGAGGAAACACGCAAGAAAATAACACTGAGGGAGGGCGGGCCGTATCGCGCAAAGGTAACCGTACATATGGGGACATGCGGGATAGCATCTGGAGCGCGAAAAATAATGACAGCGCTCCTGGATGCGATAGAGAAACAAGGCGTTCAGGATGTTATGGTTGTAACCTCAGGGTGTGCGGGGCTCTGTAGTCGAGAGCCGATGGCAACGGTAGAGTTGCTGGCCAAGGCGCCGGTTAAATACGTTGATTTGACAGAGGACAAGATACGAAAAATATTTGGGGAGCACGTTTTAGGGGGTAAGATAGTTGAGGAATATGCGCTGGCGCGAGGTAGTGAAAGGACAGAATAGACATAGAAAGGAAAGCCAAAGAGATAGTATTTGTAAATAGAACAAGGGAGAAGAAAGGAGTCGTACAGTGCCGTATAGAGCACATTTAATGGTATGCGCAGGTACCGGATGCGTATCGAATGGGTCGCTTAAGATACGAGATGCGCTGAGGGAGGAGATCGGGAAGCGCGGTTTAGAGGATGAAATCATGGTTGTGACTACCGGATGCAACGGCTTCTGCGGAGCCGGTCCCATCATGGTGGTACAGCCGGATGGTATATTCTATCAGAAGCTGAAGGTGAAGGATGTTCCTTATCTTGTCGAGGAGCACTTGTTGAAGGGACGACCGGTGCAGCGACTGATGTATACTCCGCCGGGAGAAAAAGAAGTAATACCAAAGATGATGGACATCCGATTCTTTGGTGACCAGTTGTTAATCGCGTTGAGGAACAGGGGGTTGATTGACCCGGAGAAAATCGAGGATTATATAGCGCGAGATGGCTATGCTGCATTGGAAAGGGTGCTGACGAGCATGACGCCGGAGCAGGTGATCGCGGAAATAAAGGCATCTGGGCTGCGAGGAAGAGGAGGCGGAGGATTCCCGACCGGAATAAAGTGGGAGACTTGTCGGAATGCGCACGGCGATGCGAGGTATGTGCTTTGCAATGCTGATGAGGGTGACCCGGGAGCGTTTATGGATAGGAGCATTATCGAAGGTGACCCGCATTCAGTGATAGAGGGGATGATAATAGGTGCGTATGCAATAGGAGCGAAGCACGGGTATATATACGTGAGGATGGAATATCCGTTGGCAGTGAAGCGATTTATTCTTGCGTTGGAGCAGGCGCGGGAATACGGGGTTCTTGGAGAGAATATACTGGGGACGGATATGAGTTTTGACATAGAGGTAAGACGAGGTGCAGGAGCGTTTGTGTGCGGAGAATCAACAGCACTCATGGCGTCGGTAGAGGGAAAGGTAGGCGAGCCCAGGGCGAAGTATATACATACGGTAGAAGCGGGCGTTTGGAATCAGCCTTCATGTCTGAACAATGTGGAGACTTGGGCAAACGTGCCGGTGATCATAGTGAAGGGCGCGAAGTGGTTTGCGTCAATCGGGCCTGGCGATGTTAGCGAGAATATCTGGGGAGGAAGCAAAGGAACGAAGGTATTTTCACTGGCAGGCAAGATAAATAACACGGGGCTGGTAGAGGTACCGATGGGTATTCCGCTGCGGAAGATAATCTATGATATTGGAGGAGGAATACCTGATGGTAAGGAATTTAAGACGGTGCAAACAGGTGGACCATCGGGTGGATTCATACCGGAGTCTCTACTAGACCTGCCGGTGGATTATGAGCGGTTGACCGAAGCGGGTTCGATGATGGGTTCTGGCGGAATGGTGGTCATGGATGAAGATGACTGCATGGTGGATATAGCGAGATATTTCATAAAGTTTCTTGTTGACGAGTCGTGCGGGAAGTGCGTGCCGTGTCGAGAAGGATTGCGGACTATGTTGGCGGTTCTGACGCGGATGACAGAAGGGAAAGGCGAGGAAGGGGATATCGATCTGTTACAGGAGTTGTCGGAGACGATAGTGGATGCATCGCTGTGTGCGCTGGGCGGGACGGCGCCCAATCCGGTATTAAGTACGCTGCAATATTTCAAGGATGAATATATCGAGCATATACGGGATAAGCGATGTCGGGCAGGAACATGTAAGGGATTGGTAACGTATCGCATAGATCCCGATAAGTGCACGGGTTGCACGCTTTGTATCAGGGAATGTCCGGAGAACTGTATAAGTGGTGAGGCAAAGAAACCGCATGTAATTTCGACGGCAGAATGTATAAAATGCAATGCGTGCTACGATGTATGTAAGTTTGACGCCGTGATACGGGAGTAGAAAAATTGTTTTGGTCAGACTTAGGTGTTGCAGTGATAGAGCGAACGCTCAAGCCAAGCGGAAGTCGAGATAAGATAAAACGAGGAGTGAGCTATGGTAACGGTAACGATCGATGATCGGAAGGTAGAGATTGAAGAGGGGAGCGCTATAATTGATGCAGCGAAGAAGCTGGGGATAAAGATTCCGACGCTATGTCATAATGAGATGATTCAGCCGTACGCGGCGTGCAGAATATGTTCGGTGGAGGTAGTGAGGGGGAAGCGCCGAAGAATAGTCACGGCGTGTAATTATCCGGTTTCGGACAGGCTGGTAGTGTATACGAATAATGAGCGTGTACGCAAGATACGCGCGATGATACTTGAGTTATTGCTGGCACGATGTTCGGAGGTGCCGATACTGAAGGAGTTGGCGGCGGAATATGGTATTGAGAAATCGCGCTTTGGTTACGGAACAGAGGAGTGTATACTTTGTGGCCTGTGCGTAAGGGTGTGCGAGGAGATAGTAGGTGTGCAAGCGATATCGTTTGCCGGGCGCGGCTCTGATAGAGAGGTAGCGACCCCCTTTAATATTGAATCAGAGACGTGCATCGCGTGTGGGGCGTGTGCGTTTGTGTGTCCGACAGGTGCAATAAAGCTAGAGGAACTAGAGGGACGCGAGATAGTTCACGAGGATTTGCGCTTAGGTCCGGCAAGGGCGATATCGGTTCCGTTCTTGCAAGCCGTGCCGAATGTGCCGGTGATTGATAAAGACGCCTGCATTCATTTCCGAACCGGTGAGTGCAACGTCTGTGAAAAAGTTTGTGAGCCAGAGGCGATTAACTTTGACATGGAGGAGAAGGAGGTCGAGGTTGAGGTCGGAGCAGCCATTCTCGCCACCGGTTTTGAACCGTTCGATCCTAGTGTAATAACGCAATATGGATATGGCAGAATGAAGAACGTCATAACCTCGCTGGAATTTGAACGAATGAATTGCGCATCCGGCCCTACAGCTGGCAAGATTTTGATGGTTGATGGGAAGGAGCCAAAGAGTGTGGGGATTATCCATTGCGTGGGTAGTCGCGATAAGGAGTATCACGAGTACTGCTCCTCTGTGTGTTGTATGTATGCGCTGAAATACGGCCACCTGCTGAAGGAAAAGATTAATGCTGAAGTGTATAACTTCTATATAGATTTGCGCTGCTATAAAAAGGGCTATGAGGAGTTTTATCACCGATTGCTGGAAGAAGATATCCGCTTTGTGCGTGGGAAGGTGGCAGAGGTCTGCGACTTTGCCATTTATGAGAAGGAAAGAGGCAAACTGGTCATCCGTTGTGAAGACACCCTGATTGGTATTATCCGCAGAATCCCTGTGGATATGATAATTCTCTGTACCGCAATCCAGGCACGATCTGATGCTCTGGAAACCGCGCGTATTTTCACGATCACACAAGGTAAGGACGGCTTCTTTATTGAAAAGCATCCGAAGCTTGCACCGGTGGCAACGATGAACGACGCCATTTATATTGCCGGTGTATGCCAGGGGCCAAAGGATATTCCAGAGTCTGTAGCACAGGGGTCTGCGGCTGCGTCTGCTGCACTCTCTGCTCTGGTCAAAGGGAAAGCGGAAATTGAATCAATTGTTGCAGTTATTGACGAGGAGAAATGCGCAGGGTGCCGCATTTGCAACGGGTTGTGCCCCTCAACCGCAATTAGCTTTGACGAGGAGAAAAAGATCTCAGTAGTCAACGAGGCGTTGTGTAAGGGGTGCGGGACATGCGGGGCGGGCTGTCCCAGTGGTGCTATTACCAGTCGCCACTTTACTGACCGCCAGATAGTTGCGGAGATTGAGGGAATAATACAGGGTCCCTGATGTGCACTTGACTTGAGTCTACCAATGTGAAGTAGCAATAAGCAGGTTTTCATGATTGAGCGACATACAGGAGAGCCATGTCGCTCAATTTTCTTATATGACCCTTCTTCACACGCCTTGCCTAACCCAACTTCCGCAGTTAGGCTCTCTTGGGAAGAAATTTTCAGCCCGGATTTTGCTTTAAAGAACAATATTTACAGGATGAATAGGATTTATCAAGGATTCACGGGATTCTTTAAATTTTTTTATCCTGTTAATCTTGTTCATCCTGTCTAATAATTATGAATTTATTTTCTCGTTTTTTTGTGCTTCTTTTCAGATAAGGACTTCTGCCTTTTAAGCAACGGTTTTTCTGTATTTTGCATCATTATCTTGTCACTTTCTTTAAACTCAACCGCAAAATTTGGGTTTAACTATGGAAATTGGGCTAAGAATGAGATACATTTTTAAGCAGAGGACATGCCTGCTGGTAGTGAGTCAGGCAGGGAGAATGTGGGGTGTTGAAGAAATTTTTTCGAGTAGGGGCGACCCGGCGGGTCGCCCCTACAATCTTGCTACCGAGTAATCCACAGACTATTCGCGGAAGATGATATCGCCTGCGCTCTGGGCACCCTTTTTGCGGTCATATTTTAGTGCGGCAAAATCATCGCGCATATCCGGGCCAGCGCTGTAGAGCCTGTATGCGTCGCCGACTTTCTCATATCTGAAATTCTTTTCGGTAAACGGGTCAAGAGGAATCGGATCGAGAATTGCACCGAGCTCATCAATTGTTGAGGGATAAGCCTTGTTGCGGCTTTTGAAAAGCTCCAGAGCGGCCATGATTCTTGTACCCAGGGCGTGTGTTTTTCTTATAGTCTCTGGTGTGAGCATCATAGCGAATTGCGGGATGTCCGTTTCGGTAAAAGGG
>CAZVVA010000106.1:0-13432 GCA_964630455.1 uncultured Candidatus Sumerlaeota bacterium | reverse complement strand
CATTGTACCACTTGAAGGTGTGGCTGCTATAGCCGTTCATGTTGCGATAGGTGGCCGGTGTTCCCCTGTCGGAGAAAAGGACTGTAACCTGATGAATGGATTCAGGTGTCAGGGACAAGAAGTCCCAAAACATGTCCGGATCAGGCAGATTGGTCGCAGGGTTCCGTTTCTGGGTGTGGATAAAGTCGGGGAACTTAAGGGGGTCACGGATAAAGAATACCGGCGTGTTGTTGCCTGCCAAATCATAATTACCCTCTTCCGTATAGAACTTGATTGCGAAACCGCGTGGATCTCGTGCAGCATCAGCAGAACCCCGCTCACCGCCAACCGTGGAAAATCGTAAGAACACTTCGGTGCGCTTGCCTACTTCGGAAAGAAACTTGGCTTTGGTGTACTTTGTCACATCGGCAGTAACCTCAAAATAGCCGTAAGCTCCCGCTCCTTTTGCGTGCACCACTCGTTCGGGAATGCGCTCACGGTCGAAGTGGGCTAACTTCTCCAGCAAGTGAACGTCCTGCATTAGTACAGGACCCCGTGGACCAGCTGTTTGACTGTTCTGGTCGTCAGCAACAGGGATTCCAAAAGCTGTAGTAAGTCTCCTTTTTTTTCTCTCATTTTTTTCTTTTTTCATTGCCATCCTCCCTTCTTTCTCTTGATATGAACTTACATCAATATCACTATGGTTTATATGGCGGCTTTCTCAAACCTTAGAGGCCGCGAGATCGTCTGAAGAATCTCTCAAATGCGGAATGCGGTCAAGCGGAAACGTGAAATGCGGGGAAATGCGGCGGAAATGCAGGGACGAAATCCAGCGACAGCAAGCTCAATTTCATTTTTCTTGCGGTTTAGGCTGGCCTTGCTGCAGTTTCGACGCTTCCCCATTCTCTCATACGATCTAGAAAATAGGGTTGCTCTCCCTGCATTCGTACGAATGTAACCCGGCAAGACAATGTCTTTATAGATGGAGGGACTCAGGCAGGGAGTTCAGAATTACAAATATTACCTAATTTTGACATTAAGAGATTTGGGTTTTAATTAATGATAAATTTGGTTTTTGGAATTTGTTGTTATAATTTCAAATGGACTTAACCTTTAACACAGAGGGCAAACTTGCCCTCCAACTCATGAGGTTGCTAAAATGCGAAAATGAGAATTGAACTCTTAAGTTCAGAATTTTTATATTTACATTCCAGCAAGGAAACTATCAGCATAATCATTGATAGGTTCAGCATAATTGTTTTTAAGCTTTTCAAAAACCGCTTTAGCCTGAACATAATCTTCTTTAAGGATTAAGCAACGCCCACGCCAAAGCTCTGATAAACCAAAAATAAGACAATCTTCGTATCTTAGTGATTCCTTCTCCTCTTCTGGTATGTTTAGTTCGTTAACATTATCGAATGTTTTTAAAGCTTCATCATAATTGTCTTTTTTAAATAAAGAAAGCCCTTTCGTATAATTAGCATAAACCCAAATCTCAGGTGTTCTCATAATATTCGTATACTTATTGTTATACTCTTCTAAAGCCTTTTTCGAAAAAGACATTGCTTCATCGTAGCGTTTACTATCATAATAACATTCTGCCAATAAAGCAAATGCGCCAGCTCTGATAACCCAGAAAACTTTTTCTCTAGGAAATTCTTGTTCATTAAGAATTCTATATATTGCTGATATTACTTCACTAAAATCTGGTTCAAATTCCGTAGATTCTAATTTATGTTCATATTTGGCTTTAGTCAATATAATTTCTGCAACAAAATTTATATTATTTTCTTGTTCTACACATTTCAAAAGGTTTTCTAATGCTTTAACATAAAGATTACTTATGGATTCATTATAGTTTCTTGAGCTTGAACGAAATTTTGCGTTAATATAATTCTCCATTGATATAAAAAATTGGTCATAATTTAATTTCGCTCTTTTTCTCAATGTACGCAATTTATTAATTTTTGAATTGACATCTAATCTTCTGTCATCCGTTATGATTTTCACCAATTGAAACATAGCTTCAGTTGCAAAAGTAGATTTAGAGTTAATTGATTCAAAGCTAGACTTTGCATTATCCAGATAGTTTCCAATTTCTTTTTCCGACACATTAATTTTGTCGGTGAATTTTAAATAGATATACCCTATTCTCAAAAGAACCTCGTCTCTATTTAAGGAATTTTCTAAATCGGGGTCTTCTATAAACTTATTAAAATATTTTAAAGCATCTTGCCACATCAAATTCCGAATAGCCAAATGAGCAACTTTAAACAAAGACGTTTCATAATAGCTTAATGGAACTTTATTCTTGTTTTCGATCACGATATCATAGTAGTCCCTTATTTTCTCATCAGACTCTTTCTCAATGTTTCTCTTGCTTAACTCTACCAAGCTCTCGGCAAGATAAAAATATTTAAGAGTTCGCGATGTATGTTCTTCCGTTAGGGTAAGGTCTTTGATTGATTTAAATTTACTATACGATTCTTCGTAATTTTTGTTATTAAAACATTGTACTGCTTCAGAAAATAGTGATTCTTCATTTTGACTACCAGCAAAGGCAAAAAACTGAAAAAAGAAAACAGCTAAAATTGTAAATAACATAAAACTCTTCTTAAAATTTTTCGATACCAAGGTACACCTCCTCATTTTATTTTTGCCAAGTTTATAAAAAGCAAAATCAAAACTTTAATGAATATATCTATTGTCAATGATACAATGTAAAGGAAAATCAAGAAAACTTATTTCCATAATCCTAAAAAAGATTTTTTCTTAACAGGGACAACAGGCTCTTCTAATGACATTTTAACGAGAATCTCGTTACTTTTAATTACTGCCAATTCTTTATCAATTCTTTCACTTGTCCCAGAAATCTTTATTGTTGTTGTGTTATTTTCTCTGTCTAACTGAGCGATGAATGGTCTTACATCCAACCTATATAGTCCAGGAAGATTTTCTTCTTTAAGTGCATTCATGGTAGCTTTTTTTCTTCCAATCTCTTCAGCACAAACACTAAGTTCTTCATTGGTCTGTGAGCAAATATAAAACGGTTGAACCTTACTAATATCATCAAAGCATAATAAATATTGATCAATTATTGGTTTGTTTTGCAAATCTATTCCTGGAGCCAAACCGGAACAAGGTAATATAGAAATATAAATTTCTTTAAATCTTATATCTTTGCTCAGTAATTCAACGAATCCATCTATTTTAGATGACATTTCTTCGTGTTTCTCTTTTATAATATTATGGGTAGTTAAACTTCTATCATTAATGCTTTCTTCAATAGCTTCCTTAGCTTCAGTGATGTTATCGGGTATATTTCCTTGCTTATTAAGAAAATCTGCAATTGTTTCTTTTATATCCGTTATTTCTTTACTACTGACAGCATTTAGACTAGCAGGCACTTTTTCTATCTCGCCTATTTTAGTTATTGCAATTTTACATACACCGTCAACGTTATTAACCATTGTATCGATTTTTGGTATAATGCTTTTGTCTACCAATTCCTGTATTATTGGTTCTATTATCGTTGCTATATTATCTTTGTATTGATCTTTATATGCTATATAAAGTGCAATCACCAATCCTATTAATACGACTATAATTGCAACTGTTATCGGAGATGGAATCAAAGCCTTTTTTCCGCTTGGTTTTTCTGATAAATTGTCTATTTCTGCTTGATCACTAGGAGATTTAGATTCTTCATTATAAGGTTTCTTATTCATTTTAATCGTCGTCCTAAGAAAATTATATAGAATATGAGTTTAGATTCTATGTAAGAAATCGTAAACTATTTAGCTTTTGCACCTCACTAAAGTGTAATTGTAGCGGTTGCTGCGTTGCAGAAGGGCCGGGTGCGCATGCGGCGGTCAAAATATTGGGCACGATAGGCAATGGTAACAGGTTGTGCTGAAGCAACGGCGTGCGCATAAGGTAAATTGGTATCGTCTGTCAGCCATTTGCAGCCATCTTCATTCTGTGGGATCCCGCCAACACGAAACCAGACTTTTGCACCCCGCATTCCTGTTGGCAGTGCATTGTCTCGTCCATTCCGGGGATTTGGTCCGAAATGAATGATGCATCTGCCGCGTTGCGACCAATCCAGCAGTAGCAGTGGCGGCGTGGTTGTCTCTACCGACATCTCTGCCATCGGTGTGCGTTTCTCGTCAGCAACCGTCACAAGACCCCCTATCTTGTCTATGGAACTCCACATTTACCATTCTACAACAACATACAACTTTACGTTTTTTATTAAAAATGTCAAGAAGAAAATTAACTCTGCGGAAAAATCTTTGTGTATAAAGCGATTAGAAATTCAGCGAAATGCGGGCACAGCAAGCTCAATTTCATTCTTTCTTACAGCTTAGGCTGGCCTTGCTGCACTTCTGGCGCTTCCCAATTCTCTCATACGACTCGGAAAATAGAGTCGCTGTCCCTGAATTCGCCAGACTCGTGGGCTGCAGACAATTGTTAGACAATATCACGGAATCAAGTTCCGACGATTCCTAAGTAGAGCAACCCAGTCGTGGAAGTACAGATCAATCCTCCTGAGATCCTCATGACTAATGGGATTATGGTGGGCCATTACGTTTCGCGGATGCTCCAGTTCTTCGAGCCTCTGAGTGACCCATGGTTGCGATGGAAAAAAATCTTCGAAATCAGACCAGTTTTTCTTGATGATTTTCGCCAGATCTCCGAAATCCGAGTAGAAGATCTCGTGCTGTGCACGTTTTCCGTGCCATGGTTGCTTCGCTTCCTTTTTCATTCGGTCTGCAACCGTATCACGAACAGGCTTTGCGACCCTTGTTTGCCACCAAAGGTTACCGTAAGAGTTCTCAAGGATCCTCTTGATGACGACACGAATCGAGTTCTCAAGAACGTAGTACTTGGGGTAGACCTGCGCCATCTTTCGCGCATCCTTAAGAAGAGTCGTCGAGAGGCAGGCGTCAACTTGGGGAAGACTGGCGTCTATCCTGATCACGACGTGCCGATCAGGGCGGACTTGTGTCTTCTTTCGACTGGCTGGAGTTGAACTTGGCGCTGCTCTAGGAATTAGCGTCCTGACTCTGGAAACGGTCTGTGGATCCAGATACGTCGTCAGATCCAATCCCTCGATGTGTGCAATTACGTACGTCGCGTCTTCCGTGGACATCGGCCCGTACTCGCCCTTGAGTCTCTTCACGCGTTGCGAAAGCCGTTGAGGTGTAACATTGAGACGCTTTAGCAAGTCCGCTCTAAGCTGCCGGTGCGTTGCCATAGATTCGTGCGCTCCTCTATCTCTGACTGTTGAACTTCCTTACCTTTCGTGCAGAGACCATCCTGCTGACAACACTCTGATCGACACCGAGTGCTGTAGCGATTTCTCCTTGGCTGGCTCCAGCCTTGATTAGGAGTAGGATGAGTAGTCGCTTGATCGAATCAAGCTCAGACTTAATTGGGTCACTGATTTGGTCCTTTCTTTTCTTGATCATGGCTCACCTGTCTTTTGTTTTTCTTCTTTTTTTCTTGAGAATTTTCGATAAGGTGACACTCACGGTATTGGAAGTCGTGCCGAGTATCTCGGCAGTCTTTTTTGGCTCAAAGCCAGCCGCCTTCAACATCATGATCTGCTCCGGCTGCTTCTTGTCGGCCACATAGGACAATGCCGTCAGGCCCACAAGCAAGTCCAATTTCCGCGAGATTGCGTCAAACTGTTCATCAGTCATGTGTTCTACCTTTCATCCTTTTTCCGCCTTTGTGCTGTGAAAGCGTAGCGGTGACGTAGTTCGTTGGTTTGCCCATAATACTCGCTACTTCTGAGGCGGAGAGTCCCAGTTTTGAAAGCCGCCGTATCTTGGCGGCTGGACGTGCGGCGTCAGGTCCTCCGAGAGCCTCTAGTTGTAGCGAAATCAAGATGTCAAGCCGACGGGTGATCTCTTTGAGAAGGCCCTCTTCTTGCATGTGGTTCCTCCCTTCTTGCGTTGGCAATTGGGACGAAACATCAGCCCCCAAAACCGCGCTCATTTTCGCACCAAGCATCAGGCAATAGACGAGGGCCATGGGGACAGGTTACCTATTTCATTTTTTCGTCCCGGTTTCTGACGTTTCAGACGCAGACCCAGGGGCGTTTCCAGTTCCTCTATGAAATCGGTCCTGCCGTTGGGACGTCCCGTGTATGTGTTTTTCCTGATTTCTTCCTCTTGTACTTCCACCAGTCCCTTTATAACTACCGGTACTCTTCGTCGAGAAACACATCCTCTCGACGATTCCCACGATGTGTCACGTGATACGGATATCCCGTAACAACTATTCTCACAAAGCGCAGCTTAACAAATAGATTTGTGCTCTTCTGCGAAACTCAATGTCAAGACAAATATATATCGCGTCCCCACATGTTTTGCGAATCATCTAACATCGTACCAACCTATTGTATTGTATGTATCCTCCCGCCCTAAAAATGATACAAAATCAACCTGTAGGGACAGATTATAATCTGTCCCTACGCATGGGGCTGCCCGTAATTCATCATCTCTTTGTATTCCATATGGTGATCATACATACGATGAAAAATCTTGTACTTGGCATCGTGGTATGCGCGCGTACGCGAATTTGGCGTGATTGTCTTGCCGCAGCGGCTCATCGCGTGCATGCCGTCCAGCACCGACTCAAAGCAGCCGGCTGCCACCGCGCCGAGAATCGCCGACCCGAGCAGCACCGCCTCGGACTCGTGCGGCAGCAGAATCTCACACCCTGTAATATCCGCATGTTCCTGCAGCCAGAGTGGATTTTTCGTACCTCCACCGCATGCGTAAATCTGGCTGATGCGATATCCGCCCTTATTCATCTCCTCGATAATATGTCGCGTTCCGTATGCCACAGCCTGGACACCAGCATAGTAAATTCGCGCCAGCGCCTCAGGTGAATTATCCAGCGTAAGCCCGCTCACCATGCCCTTCAGATGCGGATTGGCACGCGGCGACCGATTGCCGTGAAAATACGGCAGGACGTGCAGCTCACCGGTGAGCTGAGCAGGAAACGCAAGACCCCTGGCAAGTCGCCTCACTGTGTTGTTCAGCAGCTCGTACACCGTCCGCTTCTCGCGTGCAGCGCGTTTGTGGAGCACCGCACCGGCACTATGACCATCAATCAGATGATCAATCAATGCTCCGGTGGCGCTCTGTCCACCTTCAGTGAGCCACAGGCCTGGCACCATCGCACTAAAGTATGGCCCCCAGATGCCGGGGATGAAATTCGGCTTGCGCGACACCGCCATATGACACGACGATGTCCCCCCAATCAACGCAACGCGTTGTTCCAGCTCCTCTGGCGTCACAGCCGCTTCCGTACCTTTCTTCGACATGCCCAGCACGCCGATCCCTCCCGCATGCGCATCAATGATACCCACAGCCACCGGGATCCCTGGCCGCAGGCCCAGATCTTTAGCTGCATCCGACGCAAGATCGCCAGCCCGTTTACCCAACGGACTGACTATCTTGCCTGCCCGATCTCCCTCAAACAGATCAACCAGATTCACAGCCTGGAAAAAACTCATATCCCAGCTCCCGCTTGGCCCTTCGTGGCCCAGGTACGTCCATTTGCATACCGTCGTGCACATGCTGCGCACATCGTTCCTGGTCGCCTGGTACGTCAGAAAGTCAGCCAGATCCATGAATTTTGCCGCCTTTGTCCAGGTTTTGGGAAGATTCTCCTTAATCCAGAGAAGTTTCGGTGGCTCCTGTTCCGGCGAAAGCTGACCACCAACGTACTTCAGCACACGATGCCCTGTTGCGTTAATTCGCGCGGCCTGCTCCTTTGCGCGATGATCCATCCAGACTATGACGTTGCGTTCCGGATCGCGAGATTTCGAAATCGTGACCGGCTTATCCTTTGCATCGAGCGCCACCAGCGAGCAAGTCGCGTCAAATCCGATCCCCACTACCTGATCTCTGCTTACCTGAGCGTCCCGCATCGCCTTTTTGATTGTCTTCCCCACACCCGCCCAGATGTTCCGCGACGACTGTTCTACGAAATCCTCTTCTGGTCGGAATACGGCAATCGGATGCGTAGCACTGGCAAGCATCTTCCCGCGCAGATCAAAAATCCCTGCACGCACGCTCGCAGTGCCGACGTCCACCCCGATGACAACGCCCTTTCTTTTGCCGCGCATACCTAACCTCCTTCTTGCTCAATAATAATCTGCCTGCCTCTTAAAATAAAAAGAAATCCTTTACTACGCCAAACCCCTTCCCCTATTATTTCAACTCGTTACAAGAGATGCATGCTATGAAGTGCCGAAGCGCAGCATCGCGTCCTTTGTTCTGCGTTGTATACTCAGTTAACACGCATTCCGCCAAAGAACAGAATGCAACAGATACTTCCAAAACTCACCGAATACTTCAGGCCAAGGTCAGTGGCTACGGCGATCACTCTTCTCTTCAAAGGTAAAGGTCGCCGCGTTCCTCTTGCCGGTGGCACAAGCCTCGCGCTCTCTACCAGTCGAAAGATCACGGGCCTGCTCGACCTTTCTGACCTGAAGCTTAGGTATATAAAAGAGACACAACGGTCAATAAGAATTGGGGCTACAGCTGTGATGAGAGATCTGTGCAACCATCCCGCGGTTGCCCGTATCGCTGGCGGTGTGCTCCAGCAGGCGGCCCATGCAGTGGGAGCTACTCCGACCCGTAACCTTGTCACCGTTGGCGGCAACATTGTGCAGCTCTTCTTCTGGTCCAGTTTGCCAGTCGCTCTCCTCGCCCTTGATGCGACAATCCGGATTCAGGGAAAAAGCGGGCGTCGGAGCATCAGTGCCGCAGCGTTTTTCCGTTCTCATCCAAAAACGCATCTGGCCTTTCATGAGCTCGTGACCGAGGTTGTTGTGCCAAAAACTTCCTCTTCCTGCGGAGGCGCATTTATCAAGTTCGCACGCACACACACCGGCTATGCCATGCTCAACGTGGCCTGTGTACTCGAGCGCCGGGGCAGAGTGTGTCACAACGTCCGCCTGGTTATCGGCGCGGCTACGGCCCTGCCGTTTCATCTCCGAAAAGTAGAAGCCTTGCTCGAAAATGCGCCGCTTACTCCGAGCCTCCTCGAACAGGCAAAAAGCATGACTACTCAGATCGTGAAACCCGTACCGGATATGCGAGCTGATCCAGACTATAGAAAAGAAGTTGCTGGCGTACTGGTAAAACGTGCCATCCAGGAAGCGTGGGCACGTGCCGCCCAGACCCAGACGCGTCCCTCGCGGATGACCAAGCGTCCGACCGCATCTCGCAAGAAAAAACCATCAGGGGGTACCGCGTGAAAATCACAATAACCATCAATGGGCAGAAAAAAGTACTCAGCGTCGAGGCAAATGATGTTCTCCTCGACGTTCTGCGCCGTGAAGGCTATAAGGGCGTGAAGGAAGGGTGCCGCAAAGGCACGTGCGGGGCATGCGTGATTCTGCTCAATGGAAAGGCAGTTAATTCCTGCCTGATTCTCGCGCTACGAGCCGCCGGCCAGCAGATCACAACCATTGAAGGCCTTGGCACGCCCGACGCGCCCCATCCCCTGCAGCGTGCCTTCGTTGACACCGGCGCTATTCAGTGCGGATACTGCACGCCTGGCGCCATGCTGTCGGCAAAAGCCTTGCTTGACGAAATTCCTCATCCAACCGAAGTGCAAGTCCGCGAGGCACTCGATGGCAACCTGTGTCGCTGCACAGGCTACGTTAAACAAGTACAGGCAGTTCTGGCTGCCAGCAAGATCGTAAAGAGATAGATTTCATGCCACAAAAGCGCACATTCAACGTTGTCGGCATAAGCGTCCCGAAAGTAGATGGCGTGAGTTTGGCCACCGGCAGCGCACAATTCACTGACGACTTTGAGCTGCGCGGCATGCTCCATGCCAGGATACTCCGCAGTCCTCATGCCCACGCCCGGATTCGAAAAATTGATACGTCTGAGGCCGCGCATCTGCCCGGTGTTCAAGGAATTTTAACCTACAAAAATGTGCCCCGCGTAGCTTATACCACTGCGGGGCAGGGACATCCAGAGCCGTCGCCGTACGATACATTTCTGTTCGACCGAAAGGTTCGCTATGTTGGCGATGCAGTGGCTGCCGTGGCAGCTGAAACACTGCAAATCGCAAACCAGGCACTCCAGCTTATTCAGGTTGATTACGAGATACTCGACCCGGTGTTCGATCCACACCAGGCGCTTCAGAAAGATGCACCGATTATCCATGACGAGCCAGATGTGTATGCGCCTCTACCAGTCATCTACGAGCCGCAGCGCAATCTCGCTGCGCACGTTGATATGGAAATCGGCGACGTCGAAGCCGGTTTTCACCAAGCAGATGTCGTGCTCGACAATCAGTACAGCACCCACTATGGCGCCCATGCGGCACTCGAAACACACATTGTTATCACCTATTTGGACGAAAAGAACCGGTTGGTCATTCGCACCAGCACGCAGGTGCCGTTTCACGTCCGGCGCATTGTCGCGCGTGTTCTACAGCAGCCGGTCAGCCGCATCCGCGTAGTGAAACCCCGCATTGGTGGTGGGTTTGGTGGCAAGCAGGAAATAGTACTTGAGGCAATCTGCGGAGCCCTGACTCTGCTCACCCGGCGGCCCGTGAAACTGCAGCTCACGCGCGAAGAAGAATTCATGTGCACTCGTACCCGTCATCCCCAGCATATTCGCCTGAAGTCAGGTGTAAAAAAGGACGGCTCGCTCACCGCACTTGATCTCAATATTATCATGAACGCCGGTGCGTATGCCGCGCATGCACTCACGGTTGTCTGCAACTCCGGCAGCAAAACGCTGCCGCTCTATCGCTGCCCGAACGTACGCTTTGAAGGCAATACCGCCTACACAAACCTACCCATCGGCGGCGCCTACCGCGGCTATGGCGCCACCCAGGCCTTCTTTGCCATGGGCGTACAGATAGACGAAATGGCCCATGCCATTGGCATGGATCCCCTGACGTTTCACAAACGAAACCACATTCGTGCAGGCGAGGGATCCCCGGTGTTCCAGGCTCTGGGCGAAGGAAAAAAGGGCGTTGAGATGAAACTCCACACGTGCGGCCTTGATGCGTGCATTGATCAGGGCGCGCGTGCGATTTCCTGGCATGCAAAGCGGCGCAGGCGCGACAAAGGCGTGCGCAGGCGCGGCGTCGGTATGGTCTGCCTTATGCAAGGCTCTGCAATCCCGGAGATTGACATGGGCGCTGCAACAATCACCATAAACGACGACGGCTCCTTCATTCTGCTCGCCGGCGCGACGGACCTGGGCACAGGCAGCGACACGGTATTGGCACAGATCGCTGCTGAAGTCCTCGGCGTCACACCCGAGCAGATCGTCGTACATTCCTCTGACACCGACTTCACACCGTTTGATGTCGGCGCCTATGCGTCCAGCACCACCTACCTCTCAGGAAACGCAGTGAAACACGCAGCTGAACAGGTCCGCCAACAAATCTTGCAGGTCGCCTCTGAAATGCTCAACACCGAGCCGTCCATGCTGATGCTCCACAAAGGCGCAGTGGTGCAAAAGAAGTCCTCCACACGCAAAGTCTCCCTCGCGGACGTCGCCCATTATTCGCTGTATCAGAAAAACCAATTCCACATCAGTGCCACTGCATCGCAGCACACCCATATCTCACCGCCACCCTTTGCCGCCCATTTTGCTGAAGTTGAAGTGGATACTGAAACAGGAGAAATCCGTGTGCTCGAGTACGTCGCAGCAGTTGACTGTGGAACCGCTATCAATCCCGCACTGGCGGAAGGCCAGACCGAGGGCGCCATTGTCAATGGCGTCAGCTTTGCCCTGATCGAGGAGTTCCACTTTGACGCCCGGGGACGCATGCTGAATCCCAATTTCAACTACTACAGCATCTTCTCAGCACGCGACGTACCGCCCATAAAGGTCATACTCGTGCCAACACACGAGCCAACAGGGCCTTTTGGAGCAAAAAGTATTGCCGAAATCTCAATCAACGGCCCACTTCCTGCAATCTCTAATGCGGTCTACAACGCGCTGGGCATTCGGCTCCGTCACGCTCCATTTACTCCTCAGCGGGTCCTGGACGCGCTGTGCAACCACGGGCACCAGAAAAAACTTTAGGGATTCAAAACTTTGTACCCCACTGTCACAGCGCAGGCCAGATAGAGAGGAAACGGGCGGCCATTGGTCAAATGAAGAAAGAATCCATGCAGGTAAGAGTTGAACTGTTTGGCGCTTTACGCCGCGTACATCACACACCGTCCCAATCACTGGACGTGCCGCAGGGATGCACGGTGAAAGATGTGCTTGATCGTCTTGCTTTCTCAGCGTCCGAGCAACGCTACCTCAGCGTCTTCCTGGATGAAGCACCTGCAACACCAGAAACCGTTTTGCATGAGGATGCCACCGTAAAGATTTTATTGCCAGTTGGCGGAGGTACGCTACCTGATCTTCAGGTCGATCGTAATGCAAAGCGAACAATACTATACTAAAATCAACTAAAGCGTTCTGCATAATCCATTCGGCTGGCCAACTCAGTTTCTTTTGGTTCTTCGGAATCTGTAGTGGGTATTTCGTGGCAAAATCTTTGGCCTTCGAGGCATTTTGGAGAATACTTAGGGGAATAAAAAGAAGAATAAAGTGGAAGAATAAAATGGGACGGGTTACTTTTTAGTTACGGAAAGTAACCCGCCCCATTTGAGGGTAAGAAGACACGAAAAAGCTGCCGTCCCTATTTTTCCCCTTCGCCGTAGCGGATGCGAGGGGCCGAAGCTATGCTTCGGCTAATGAAAGCGTCTGCCTTGGCGGATTCATCCTGAAGAACGCACTCCAAAAAACGGGTACTTTGAGTTACATATAAATGTCATTGAACTCTATATCCTTTTGCGTCCTAATTATATCGCCAACACTCACCGTTCCATTAGTAGGGTCATAGGGTATCACAGCAAAGGAACCAGGAAAGCTAGGATGGTTCGGAGGAAATCTGTTCCAATACCAACCGTCAGGGCCAGCACAAGTAAGTCGCCACTCGCCATATCGTTCATGAACAAAGGCAGTATTCTTATAGCGCACATCGTCCCAATTCACGTAATTGTAAAAGCGAGCCCACCAAGTCGTCCCAGCAACATGTAATCGAAATGGGTCTTCCATGCCGGCTTCTGAGGTCAAATAGGCAATGGGAGTAGTCAATAATTGTGGCTTTAAAACCGCAAAGTTTGTGCCCTGTTGCCAGATAGGTGGGTCGGTCTCACCATAAGGAGGATAGCCGTTGTTGTCCACGCGGTAAGACTCAAGAGCTGTAACAAACGTTCTTAAATCTGACTTCGCTCGCGAGACCTTGGCGCGGGTCTGGGCCTCCAAAAAATTAGGTATAGCAATAGCTGCTAAAATGGCAATAATAGCGACAACAATCAACAATTCGATCAATGTAAATCCCTTCTTAAGCCTCATTAAATGTCACCTCCCTTATTGTAAATTCTCTC
>CAZVVA010000105.1:0-13436 GCA_964630455.1 uncultured Candidatus Sumerlaeota bacterium | reverse complement strand
GTTTGTCGAGGAGCCGCGCCGTTAGCTTGTAGGTTGTAGGCATCTGAGACTTGGGAGTTGCGGACCGGAGGTTCCGTACTCGCGCGTTCAGCTCGTAGATAGCTGTGGCTAAAGGTTGGTCGTCGGCCTGATGATCCAGAAAAACAATCTCACCATTTTTCACGGTAATTGAATTAATGCGAATCGCTGGCGGTTGGGATGGCTTAGGCTGTGGCGGCGGGGTCTTCTCCTCGAACATCTGCTCAATTAGGCGAACCAGGCCGATCTCCCCCTGGCTGTTACGTTCGAGCACGAGCAGTGGATTCTTGACCGCGACGCGCTGGATGGTCAGGGTCTTGCCGAGCAGCGACCAGACCTTCACGTTTACTCCCAGTTCCTTGAGCTGAATCGGCTCGTGCGTCTGAAATCCTTCAGGCCCCTGGATGCGGAGACCCTGGATCCAAACCGCGCCGCGCAGCAGGCTGAGGTCTACATCCTTAATCTGCACGGTAGTCCCCAGCATCGTGCTCAGCGAGCGCTGAAGCACTGACCGCACCACAAAAGGCAGAGCAATCCGCACGAGCACGAGCAAAATCACTCCAGCCCATATCAGCCGAGTAATTATGCGCTTTGCGCGCGCACGAGACGGTGGCGCTGCAAAAGTCGGAGGTGGAATAGGCGGCTTGACCGATTGTTGCGCTGATTCCGAAACCATGTGAGAAGACCTTCTGTCTTTACGCACGTTAAATAACCGCCAGAGATCAGGTCATGCCGTGGGCTCAGGCGGATGATACACCCAGAGCTCAATTCATCGCAATCGCCTCATCGGCGCCGTTTGCGAGGCTCAGGGTACTTCAGTATCTCAACGCGCGCAGGAACAATGCCATCCTCGAGCATGTCCACTTTCTTAGCTGCGCGTCGCGAGAGATCAATAATGCGCCGTTCTACGTAAGGCCCGCGGTCGTTAATCCGCACCACGACCTGCCGGTTGTTTTTGAGATTCGTCACGCGCACAATTGTATCAAAGGGAAGCGTTTTATGCGCCGCGGTCAAGCGCCGGGGATTGAATGTCTCGCCATTCGCAGTGAGGCGGCCAGCATGATCCTTACCGTACCAGGATGCAATACCCTTCTCTACAGAATAGCGCTGATTGCGGCCGGTATTGTTAATCATGCGCACAGAGGTGCCGGCACACCCCACGGCAAAAAGTATCACCAGGACCACCACGGCCTGCAAACGCCGTGTGCAATGTCCTTCGCAGCGAACTGGCATACGTGAGATATAAATCGGATTTCTTGGTGCGTGCGAATGCCTCACAACTTTGTGCAACTCCTCACGGCGTGTCGTTGTGCGTGCCCCTGTCATTAGGCGTCTTCTGAAGCCGTACTGAGCGGCGACCGAGCAGAGCTAATGACCGATTGCTCATGCAATTTGTCTTTCAGGAAGCAGGTCAGACGCGATCAATACGCAATTTGACATTGCATCGCTTTTCCATAACCTTCCTTGTCTATTACATTCGCCGGCACACTCCTTGTCAACCCAAACCCGACGTGGGCCTGCGTTCTTAAGCGGCGGCCCAACGTTTGACAATGTAAATGAGTGCGAATCGAAGCACAATTTAGTTGACGCCCCTCAATGCTATCTCTAGATAATACCGCATAAGCCTATGGTCAGAGTATGCTGGGGTGTGTGTTAGGCGATAAATGCGCATCTGAAACTTCGGAGACTCATGACGCTTCAGAGCCGCGAAATTATTATAGACCAACCAGGGCCGCTACGCCTTGCCAGAGTGTTGCTTGTCTTGCTTATTTGTGTTCTGCTCCTCATTCTGGTGGATCTGTTGGCCTATTCAAATTTTGTCATCGTCTACCTGAGCACGCTTCTCCTGGTTTTCGTCTGGATTCGCCCAATTTCCTGCCTGTATTTCCTTGTGATTCTATTCCCCTTGTTCGGCGATAACCCTGGTGGACGTTACCGGCTCTATTTTCTCGACATGGTGGTTATTATTCTGTTGATCGAGTGGCTGGTGCGACTGGTCCGCCAGCGGCCCTTGAGGTTTCGCCGTACGCCATTCGATCTATGGATCGGGCTATTTGTATTCCTCACGTGTCTTTCTTTTGCGCCACTCTGGAATGTTATAGGGCAAGAGTATCTGGCCAGCGGCGGCCTGTTTCCTTTTCTCTACAAGACGTACACGACGTATGCAACGACGATGCGCTGGTCATTGCGGGCGTTTCTGGATCTCGGCATATCCGTATTGCTGTTTTACTATATTGTAAATCGCGTGGAGACCCTGAGCCAGGTAAAATGGCTGCTGGTCTGTTTGATTGGGTCAGCGATTGTGGCATCACTGCTAGGGATTCTGGATTATCACGGCCTCATTTCACTCACCTTTTACCGGCCGCTGAACGAGGACATTCTTGCTCTGGGCTTCGTGCGGCTGCAGTCGCTGTTCGGCCATTCCGGATGGTTTGCCGAGTATCTGGTGATGGTCGCGCCGTTTCTTATTGCAGCGTTGATCTTTTCGCGGCGTAAGCGCACTGTGTGGGGATTCCTGGCGTTGTATATCATAGTGCATGCGCTGGTCTTCACGTATGCGCGAGGTGGGTGGGTGACATTTCTGGCGAGTGGAGGATTTATAATTGCGCTGGCAGGGGCGAGATCGCTCGCCTTGCGGCAGGCACGGCTGCGCACCTACGTTATTGCGCTGGTAATCGCGTTAGCCATGGTGGCGATTGGAAGCTACACACTCGTTCAGCTGAAGCGTCACGACCACCCGCTCGCCAGTCGTCTGCTTCAGGTTGCGCGGTTCAAAGATCGCACGGACATCTGGGCAGCCTCGCTCCGTTTATATACTCTCCAGCCCTTGTTTGGCATTGGCACTGGCAATTACTATGCGCGCCACGCGATCACCTTCTTGCCGCCGCATCCTTATGACAGGCTGGATAAGGTAACGGCGCACAGCACGTATTTGCACATGCTGGTCGAGCGAGGGCCGATCACGTTCCTTGCGTTCATCGGCCTGCTCGTAGTGGCATTACGCTGGGGCATGAAAGCATTTAACCGCTGCGGGCCAGATGATGCCCGAAAAAAATTCCTGTTCGGATGTACGGGTGCCCTGCTTGCCTTTGCCATCTACAGCCTGATGCAATATATGTTTTATGTTCGCATAATCGAGCTTATGTTCTGGATTATTCTGGGGCTTCTGTTTTTTCTGATCAGAGATGACTTCAGATGTGCCCCGCTTGCACTCAGCCGCCGGAAGACCCTTATGCTTCTTGCCGGGCTGGCGGTGCTTCTCCTGGTGCGGATTCCCGGCTGTTCAACGCGGGACCTCCACTGGCGGACTGACTATTTAGATGACATATGGATTCTCGGCAACCGCAATCTAATCGTGAGCCGCCAGATTTCTGCGCCGATCCTGCGGGTAACCGCGCAGGCTAACCATCCCGACATCCAGCAGCGTCCGGTTAAGCTCAGATTGTGTATTGACGGCCAGCCGGTTGATACGCAGATAATTTCTACTTCTGATGTTCAGGAAATTGAATATTTCGTCCCGGATTTTGTGGAGAAGACCTCGTGTCTTCAGTTCACTACAGACCGAACCTGGACGATGATGGACCACTATTCGCTTGAGTTTCTCTACCCATTTGGAATTTCTATCGCTGAAGAGATTACGTGTGCGGACCGCGTTACCACGCCCACGGGGTTTTATTCCTGGGAGACGGCGCGCGGTCAGCAGGATGCATCCGTTCCCTATCGCACCTTTCCCTGGACACACCAGCGCGCAGCACTTACGGCCCCTATGCAGGGCCGGTATCTTACTGTGCCGCTCATGGTTGGACACCCTGACGTGGAGAGACGTCCCGTCAAGGTGGATATCTATTTCAATAGAACACTACTTGACACAGCAGTGTTTCATCAGCAAGATTCCTGGAAAAATATAAGAGTAGAAATCCCTGCGCCTGTGGGTACAATGGGGACGCTCGGATTCGTTGTTGATCGCAACTGGTGTCCGGAAGATTATGGGCTTGACGATCAGCGCGTGCTCGGTGTACTGATGGGCAAGTTTCAATGGCATCCATAGGGAGTAGAGACCAATGACGGCTTCTCAAACCCAGAGCATTACCGAAACGCCAAATGACCTGACCCGTGACATTGATATTGCAGATGCTGGCGGGATTGTTGATCTTCTGTGCAAGAACGATGCTCAGATATTTCACGGCTGGGAATCGTATCGGGGACTTGCTGCACCGGAGATCCGAGAGAGAATTGTGGAGGTAATTGAGCGTCTTGAGCCGCTGATTCGGGATGCAGCTGACCGTATTATTGTCATTTCGGGTGCAGGAACCAGCGGTCGCCTCGCCACGTTTGCTGCGCGCACCTTTAATCGCCTGATAGCTGATGCAGGCAAGCCTCCAATCTTCCGCTATCTCATTGCAGGCGGCGACCGCGCATTGATCAAGGCGCAGGAAGGAGCAGAAGACAATCCACACCAGGCGGTCGAGGATCTCCAAGCTGTAATCCAGGACGCAAAGCAGGTCGCCTATTTTGGAATCACCTGCGGCTTGTCAGCGCCGTACATCGGCGGCCAGCTCGACCACACTCTGGATCGGGCCAATGCGCTGAACGTACTTCTGGGTTTCAATCCAATTGATCTTGCGCACAACGTACCCATCGAAGGGTGGGACAAGACATTTTTGGATGTCGCACGCCGTGTCGAAGCAAGTCCACAGGGTGTGGTGCTGAATCCTATCATTGGTCCCGAGCCGATTGCCGGTTCCACACGAATGATAGGGGGAAGTGCGACCAAGATACTTCTGGAATTGATCTTTTCTCTCGCCATCCTGCGTACCACCGACCGCCTAACGCCCCACTTCCTACTTCCGGAGCTCCGCGCCGACATGCCGCTTCCCGAGCTCTTGGATCGCCTGATCCAGCGCTATGACGAAGCGCGCATTGCTACGTATCACGAGCGCGACACAATCACACAGCTCGTCCAGATTGCAAGTGAGGCGCTGCGGGCGAAAGCCCACATTTACTATCTAGGCCGCGATGTCTACGGCACGCTTGGTACGATTGACGCTTCTGAGTGTCCACCTACCTTTGGCGCAGATTTTGAAGATGTCCGTGGATTCATTGACCAGGGATGGCTTGGGTTGCTTGGGCCGGGAAAAGACCTCAGCCACGTTGGCCCGCCTTACCGGATTAGCCTGGAGGAGTTCACAAACGGAAAGCTCCCGTATCTGGCAGAGTGCGACCTGGTCATCGGGCTTGGCACACCAGATGATCTGGCATTTCTTGGCCCCTTGCTCACACGCTCGCAACAGGCAGGAGCCGGCACTGGCGCAGTGGTGCTCCGGACTGCTCAGCCAGGCCCTTCACGCGGGAAAGATGCATCGGCACAAGAGGCGCGTGAACTTCCGTCAGCACTTGCCAAACGGCTGGATACTATTGTCGCGCCTGACATCGCCCCATCAGGGTTCATTCAAGGCTACAACGTCCTGGCTGAGTTTGCGACAAAGCTCATCATAAACGGCATTACCACCGGGGCCCATGTGATCTCGGGCAAAGTGTATCAGAACCGGATGATTGACCTTAAGATCAGCAACACGAAGCTATACCACCGTACTATCAGGATCATTTCGACCATTATGGGGGTAAGCGAGAAGGTTGCGCGCCAAGGCCTCCTGCGTGCCATCTACGAAACCAATGATATTAGCCCGGGCCTTGTACGTGCGCCTATTTCGCGTCATGTAGAAGCTGGGACAGGAAAGGAGAAAGTGGTTCCCAAGGCGCTTCTTATTGCCACAGGGAAGTTCACATACGAAGGGGCGTCGAGCGCGTTGCGCAAAGATCCTGTTGTGCGCAACGTAATTGAAAAGACACTAAAGTAAGCCGTTGTCTTTATGAAGGAAGCTTGCCCGAGACAGGTCACTCTTTTTTCTCTTCACTCTTAGCAAGCAGTTCTACTAATTCGCTCAGGGTCTTCTTCTCCACATCTGTGAGATTGTCAAAGAAGACGCCCATCTTACAGATGGGCACACTGCCCCTGGCATCGTAGTCAATCCACACGATCTTGCCAATCAGCGGTCCCATGTCAACCTTCTGCGGTGGGGGTAAAAACACCTTTGCCCACCGCTGCTGTGTCAGGAGCTTCTTGTAGTATGGTTCGTCCATGCCCGGAAGGTAGATCATCATTCCTCGCTCACTAATATCCGCGGTATAGCCATCAACCTCTTCCGGCCGAAAGGTCTCTTCCGGGAGCAGAACCAGTACCTTCACATCCAGCCGTGCTTGCACACGCCTTGTTCGTCGTACATCTTTCATTTTAAATTCTCACCCTTCTCAGGCGCGCGGAACCTGCTGCGCTGATGCTAAACCTTAGTATCCGTCCGGGCGCGCACGTCGCGTCCCGGAGGCTGGCTGCATTCACTGCCTGGCGCAGGCAAAGCCAGGGTTGCACGCCTTTACTATTTTATGATTGATGATGCGACAATGTTGCTTATGATCGCCCGCAGGCGTTTCACATCTCCTTTTCCGTCCGGATGGTTACGATTGGTCAACAGAATAATCGCGCACTTATCAGGCGGACTGAGCCAGAGCGACGTCCCCGTCCACCCCGTATGGCCGTACGATTCTTCGGAGAATAGGTCGCCCCGCAGATACGAGTAGCGGGATTTAATATCCCAGCCCAGTCCCCTAACGTCACCATTGGCATTTATTTGTGGCGAGGTCATCGCCTTCACGGTGAGGGGGCTGAAGATGATCCGCTTTTCATGGCGGCCACCGTTGAGTAGCATCTGGCAGAAGATTGCGAGATCGTCGGCAGTCGAGAAAAGCCCGGCATGTCCCGACACCCCGTTTTGTACCCACGCGTTTCCATCGTGTACCTCGCCGCAAAGAAACTTGCCATTACGCTTCTCCGTAGGTGCACAGCGCGGCTTCAGGGCTTCCGGAGGATTAAACATGGTATCCTTCATCCCTAGTGGCTGGAAAAGACGCTGCACGGTAACCTCGTCAAGCCCCATCTTGGTAACGCGTTCAATGATCTCGGCCAACAGAATGAATCCTAGATCACTGTAAATGAATTGCTCACCCGGCTTGCCACGCAGAGTCGTTTCGCAGATGTCTGCCACGATTTTCTGCCGTGCATTGCCCTCTGGAAATTGCTCGAAGTAGCGCTTGAAGGGCGGCAGACCCGAGGTATGCGTCAGCAGATGCCGCAGCGTTGTCTTGTCTTTGTCGGCTCCCGTATATTCCGGGATGAATTGCGAAACCGGGTCATCCAGACGCAGATGGCCGTCCTGCATAAGCAGCATAATCATGGAAGTCGTGGCCACGACCTTGGTGAGCGATGCCATGTCGTACATCGTATCAATGGAGATCGCCTCCGGTTCAGGCTCAAGGGCCTTCAGTCCGAAAGCGCTGCGATAGACAATATGGCCGTTGCGAAGCACAATCACTACTCCACCAGGAGCCTTCTTGTTCTGAATTGCCTCATCCATCGCCTCCTTGATATGCCGCAAATGATGGCTCGACATCCCGACCTTCTCTGGCTTGGCACGCGGAAGCTTGGCAACACTCGCTGCTGGCAGCAATGACAATATTGCCGCAATCAAAATCCAGCAGACAAAGGGTCTTTTCCTACGCATGGGAATTTGCCTAATTTTTTTCACCGCCTTCATCCTTCCAGAAGCTACACGGTCCATTTGCCTCTCTCCTTTGCCGTGATTTCTTTCCAATATAGGCTTCGTAGGGGCGAACCGCCCGCCGCGGCGGATGAACCCCTACATTTTTTATATAACCTCAATCCCCTTTGACTTAACCTCATCCCCAATGAAAGTGCCTTTGCCTTTTGATGTAAACTCCTCTTCTGTATATCCTATGGCTTCTATCGGTTCCATTATTTTCGCTTTAGCGAATGCAAGCCCGATGGTTTCCAATCGCTGTAACAGGTTCATACCTTTAAAATCATCAGAGATAACGGCTACGTCAATATCGCTTCCTTCTTTTGTTTCCCCGGTGGCATAAGAGCCAAATAGAATAAGCCGACTCACCCTAATACCCAAAGCGGCAAGCGCTGCTTTGAATTCCTTTAAGGCTTTAGAGATTTTTTTATCCATTCAAAGGCCTCCTTAGCATGGCTGAGATAGGTTTGCGCGGCTTTCTTATCGTAGCTCTTTTTGAGCTCACCAAAGTCTTCAGGATACCGAGTTGGTATGCTGACATCACTTAACTTGCTCAGAAAATTAAACATATCTTCAGAAGGCTCAATACCACTTAACTTCACCAGATATCTTAAATTATGGCTTTGAGGTGGTGTTTTACTAGTTACCTCTTCCACTTTTGCTTTTAATATTTTTTCTATGGCCAGGTGGCACATAAATATTGTGTAGATGTATCTCCCCGCATCGAATAAGTATTGGGCCGTGTCCAAATCATATTTTGCAGAGTCTAGCCAGTTCTTGACTTCCTTTTTCATCTTTACTCTCCATACCTAACACGCCGTTTTGGCCTGATGGTATGCAGGGATCAGAGCCCGAGCTCGTCGCTAATGCCTTGCATGGCCTGGACGCTCAGCGTGAGGAATTCGTCGAGCTCCAGTCCGAGTTTCTCACATTCCAGAATTGCCGAGCGGTTCACATTACGTGCAAAGGCTTTCTCTTTCATGCGTTTGCGCACTGACTTGGGCTTTACGCTGGCCAGCTTCTTATCAGGCATTATGAGAGCGGTAGCGACAACAAGGCCCGTCACAGATTCAGCACACGCTAGCGCGTGATCAAGGGGTTTCTGGCGTACGCTTCCCTCCGCGGCTTCGTTATGGCCGATGATGGCTGCGATGATCTCCTCCGACACACCTTTCTCGCGCAGAATCTCAGCCGTGACCAGTGTATGTTGATGCGGCGTATCCTTGGTCTTGTCGAAATCAAGATCATGAACCAGACCCACCAGCCCCCAGGTCTCCGGATCCTCGCCCAGCCGCTCTGCCAGCGCACGCATAATCGCTTCCGTGGCAAGAGAATGCTTGACCAGCACCTCAGTCGAAATGTTCTGCTGGATCAGCTCCCACACCTCATCCCGCGTCAGCCCAAACTGCATCGCATCCTCCTTGTCACGCCTTTTGATCTCATTCTAAATCCCAGAGCGCTAAACGCAATGTCCAAAAATGCATGTCGTCCGAATACAACCAAGAAGTATGTATACGCAGCCCAGGTGCTAAAATCAAGTGTGGAAATGCCCCGGCTTATCCCAGCGATAAGAAACTTTCCTGCGTCCTGGCGTCATTGTCCGCCGCGGCGGACGGGTTGTCCCTACTTCCGTTATGATACGTTGTGTCGTAATGGTTTATGCGCCTCAGGCGTATTAAAATTTCAAGTTCAGCATAAGTTTTTGTGCTGCACAAATAAGAAGGGACAATAAAGAAAGTGTCAATTGTTTATCCGCGTTCATCTGAGGGGTCGGGGAGTTTTACCTCCGACCCCTCATCCCAAGCGAAGCAAGGGATCTCCTTAGTCATTATAGGAGTAAGATCCTTCGTCCCCTTCGTTTCACTCAGGGTCCTCAGGATGAGCAGTCGGCGTTATAGAAAACTCCCCGACTGCTCATTTACCTCATTAATTCTATTGACCCAAAAATGGGATTTTGATAACGATATAATAAGGTCGCAGCTCCTTTAGATAGAGTCCCGTTCCTTTCTTCCGATTCCTGTTCCAGTTCCCTTTCATAAGCCTCCGGCTTATTTGCAAGCCTCAGGCTTATTTATAAGCCTCAGGCTTATTCCTGCGAACCAGTGTCCTTTATTTTGCTAGTGCAGACATGTGCAATGCGACTGTTTTAAAGCGGCTCACACTTTTTGAAATTCTTACGAGAATTGTAGGGCCACAGATTCTCAAAAAACAGGGGAAATCCGTACTGCGGCCAGCGGCAGGTGAGCTTTAAAAAAGAAGTATCAAACCACGACGGCACGACGTGTATGCGCCTTAGGCGCTTTAAATATCCAGAGCAAGACAGTATTGTATTAATTGTTTCGTCGTGTACGTTGTGTCGTAGTGGTTTATGCGCCTCAGGCGTATTAAAATTTGATTTTGATATCTTTTCTCAGACACGATCAGAACTTCTCTGACCTGTTGCCAAAATGACAAAGCTGAGAAGAAGGCAGAATCCCTTGGCTAATACTCTAAATCGGCACCAGTGACGCAATACCGGGATTATTATCAGTTAGGGAAATTGTGAATAAATATTAACGTGGGGGTCCATTAATATGAGCTACACCGAGGCCACCGTAAAAATTATCGCTGAACAACTTAGATGGGCTAAAGGCAACGAGCTCTCTACCGCCGTTCTCTTGGGAGCTGGTATGTCTGTATCAGCGGGCATACCTTTAGCTAGGGGTATGATAGAAGAGGTCAAAAAACAATTTCCAGAATTGGCGTCTACGTGCGAAAAAGAAACTTACCCAGCTTACATGAGCCTCTTAGCACCGGAAATGAGAAGACAATTAATAGGTTCATTTGTTGATAAGGCAAAAATAAACTTGGCGCATTTGTATCTTGGAGCACTTTTAAAAGAAGGCTATGTCGATCGCATTCTTACAACTAATTTTGACCCTCTTGCAATAAGGAGTTTGGCTTTATTCAATATCTTTCCTGCGGTTTATGATTTTGCAGCTTCTCAAGAGTTTATCCCGGGAGGGGCTGCCGAGCTTTCGGTGTTTTACCTTCATGGACAGCGGGATGGCTTTGTGCTGTTAAACACTGAGAAGGAAATAAACGGGCATTCAGAAAAGGTAAAAGATGTTTTTCAAGATGTCGGCCGTGGAAGATGCTGGATCGTTATCGGGTATAGCGGAGAAAACGACCCCGTTTTTGAACGACTAGCGGAAGTTAATGTCTTTCAAAACAAGCTCTTTTGGGTTGCATATAAAGATCAAGGGCCTGCGAAGCACATTTTGGAAAAAATCCTAACACCAAATACAAAATGTGGAAACTATGTAAAAGGATACGATGCAGATTCATTTTTCCTTGAGCTTTTCAAAGAATTAGCTTTGCCGGAACCGCAGATAATTTCAACCCCCTTTTCTCACCTAAAGGAGCTGATTAACGATATTATTGCAGAATACCACATCGATGGTAAACCAGTTGAACCAACAAAAGAAACAAGAAAGTGGGTAGAGGCCGCAATTCGGGGGTTTGAAGAAGGTAAAGGTTTTCGGGATGTTGAAGAAGCGCAAAAGAAGAAAATTGATATCGATGAAATGACTCGTAAGATAAGAGATATATGGGTGCATGAGAGATTCAATGAAATTGATGATATCTTTGATACGGTCCGGTCAAGCGGTTCACCAGAGGCTAATGAGTATCTTGCATATGCGCTGATTAACTGGGGAGCCGCCCTGTCAGAACTTGCACAGCAAAAGGAAGGGAAGGAGGCAGAGGCGTTATTTAAGGAGTCTTTTCAGAAGTACGAGCAGGCGCTGAAAATAAACCCAGAGCTTCACGACGCGCTGTATAACTGGGGAACTGCCCTGTCAGCTCTTGCAAAGCAAAAGGAAGGCGACGAGGCAGAGGAATTATTTAAGGAGTCTATTCAAAAGTATGAGCAGGCGCTGAATATAAAGCCAGACCTACACGAGGCGCTATATAACTGGGGAATTGACCTGTCAGAGCTTGCAAAGAGAAAGGAAGGCAAGGAGGCAGAGGCGTTATTTAAGGAGTCTATTCAAAAGTATGAGCAGGCGCTGAAAATAAAGCCAGACGAACACGGAGCGCTGTATAACTGGGGAAATGCCTTGTCGGATCTTGCAGAGATAAAGGAAGGGGAGGAGGCAGAGGCATTATTTAAGCAGTCTTATGAAAAGTATGAGCAGGCACTGAAAATAAAGCCAGATAAACACGAGGCGCTGCATAACTGGGCATTTGCGCTGTCAGATCTTGCAAGGAAAAAGAAAGGCGAGGAGGCCGAGCTATTATTTAAGGACTCTTTTGAAAAGTATGAGGAGGCACTGAAAATAAAGCCAGATAAACACGAGGCGATGTATAACTGGGGAAATGCGCTGTCAGATCTTGCAAAGCAAAAGGAAGGCGAGGAGGCAGAGGCATTATTTAAAGAGTGTTTTGAAAAGTATGAGCAGGCAATGAAGATAAAGCCAGACAAACACGAAGCGCTCGATAACTGGGGAAATGCCCTTTCAGAGCTTGCAAAGCAAAAGGAAGGCGAGGAGGCAGAGGCATTATTTGATAGATCTTTGGAGAAACTCCTTATGGCAGAAGATATTAAAGAGGGATCAGGGGCATATAATATTGCCTGCTTTAATGCCCTGAGGGATAAAATAAAAGAATCTCTTGTATGGCTGGAAAAAGCCTTGAAAATGAACCCCACGCCATCCAGAAAACACATACTGGCAGATACTGATTTGGACAAAATCAATGGTTCAGCTGAATTTAATAGGATAATAAATCTATATAGGCCAGAATGAAATAGGTATCATAACTTAGCATAATAGCGGATTTGAAGCTTTGTACCTTAAAGGAGTTTGAATAAATTATGCTATGCGGGGTTTTCCTTTATCCGCTTGGGGATTGATATTATTGATATTAAAGATTCAAGGCCTCACAGCAAAGAACTTCAGGTATCATATTTCAACGGGGAAAACAATATCTGAAAGAGGATAGTATTAATTTCTTTTCAGGGCGTGGGGAATGAGAGGTGATGCGCGACAAACGTCTAATAGAAAATGTGGGTCTGGATTAATACATATTTAGCGTGAGTGGCCTGAGCAGCAAACCGCAATCGTAATATTCAAGTCATTATTCTTGCTTTCCGATACGTTTCTACAGAGACCTCACCATCACGCCGCTGGAGAAGGAGCATGATGGAAACGGCTAAGCGCATCCTTATCGTAGATGACGATCTTAATACGTGCGAGATTGTGAGCATGGAGCTCGCGAAGGAGCACTACGAGGTTGTCTCAACACGCAGTGGCCACGAGGCGCTCAAGCTCATTGATGCACAGGACTTTGACCTGCTTCTCGTGGATGTCTTCCTTCCTCGAGTGGGCGGCGAAGCGATACTCCACCATGTGAAGAGTACACGCCCCGAGGCGAAAGTCGTCATGATCACCGGCATGGGAGATGATGCGCTCTGGATTGACTTGATGAATAAAGGTGCGTGCGAAGTGATTGCCAAACCCTTCCGGCCAAATCAGCTGGCGCGCGTTGTTGAGCGGTTCCTCGATGCGCCTGGTAGCAGCGCAAAAAATTAAAACATAGCGGCACTACGTGTGGTAGGGGCAGGTTTGAAACCTGCCCCTACAATCGTACTAGATGAATGGAGAGGGCGACCTGCCCGCCGCGGCGGTTCGCCCCTACTTCATTCGTGCACATTTTTTATGAAGAACGCTTTTTAATGGCGTCTCTTTATGCGCCGCAGGCGCATAAACGCAAGATAAGTAGCAC
>CAZVVA010000104.1:12884-13474 GCA_964630455.1 uncultured Candidatus Sumerlaeota bacterium | reverse complement strand
CCTTCTTCCCGTCAAGCACAATGGCCTCCGTAGGAACCTCAATACTACCATTCCCAAGCTGTTTTATCTCTTCCAACCGATCCGGTTCTCCTGTCACAAGTACTTCTTTCGGAGTGGCTGCCACGGGTTTGGCCAACCGAAACCCGTCCGCAGGCGCACCTGACGTTACAGGCGCCACCGTTGCCAGCTCCGAATAGTACTTGGCCCGGACCACTACCCGTTTCGGATCAACCACATCTGTTGCTTTGATGCTATCGGGCAAATTAAAGCGCTGTACCTCACTGACCGTAATGGGAATAGTGGTTTCTTTATAGCTGTCAATCCCAACGCTAATGTTACTCAGGTCTACAAGGATTTTAAAATTATCGGGAGAAATTATGTGCTTTTGTGCCTTGGGAAACTGCACGACAATGGCTGCTTCGTCGGTCACAAGCTCCACGTCACAATACTTCGGTTCGTTAATGGTCGTCACCTTAACAACCAAGGTCTCCTGATCTACGTCGCCCTGTTTAGCAATAAGCCATATTATAAAGGCGATGAAGAGCGACGCCAGAACAAGCTTGAACTCCGAGCTCAGACGCGTTTTAGGT
>CAZVVA010000104.1:0-12874 GCA_964630455.1 uncultured Candidatus Sumerlaeota bacterium | reverse complement strand
CGATGTCGAGCAGCTGCTGGAGTTCACTCCGCAGGCTGTCCAGCGTTTGATCCCGATATAAGTTCCCGTGTACAGCCAGGGAAATAGTACCGGTCTCCTCTGATACCACGAGCACCACTGCGTCGGTTTCTTCCGAAAGTCCGATAGCAGCCCGGTGTCGCGTGCCTAGCTCTTTGCTCACGTTTGCATCGTTTGTCAACGGCAGAATGCATCCAGCCGCTACAATACGATCACCGTGTACGATCATCGCCCCGTCGTGAAGAGGCGTGTAGTGGGCAAAAATTGTCCGAACCAGCTCCGACGTGATAGCGCTGTCAACAGCGGTGCCCGTATCGGCGTAAGACTTTAGAGGATTGCGCCGTTCAATTGCAAGCAATGCGCCGATGCGCCGCGACGACATAATTCCCACCGCCTTGAGTATCTCTTCGAGAAAAGCACCACTTTGATGAAAAAAATGACGGAATATTTTCAGCTGCCCAATATCCGTCAGAGCTTTTTTAAATTCATTCTGAAACACGATAAGAAAAACCAGAAGTACGACAATCCAGAACCGCTCAAAAATCATGCTCACTGCGCTTAGATTGAGCACCTTGGCGAAAAAGAAAACCAGAAAGGAAACAATCATAATACTGATAAGTCCGCGTAAAGCGACCGCTGATCGCGTTTCCTTCAACAGCGCAAAAAGAAAATAAAAGAGCACAGAGACCAAAAGTATATCCACCACATCGGTGAATTGCATTCCCGCAATTATTCCCAACAGCTCTTTCATGTGCTCTCCTCAGAGATTCTGTTCAGTTCATCTGCGATTTGCGCAATTTCACAATTCTCACATTACAAGCACCGTATAGCGAATCCATGCTCCGGAGGCAAGGAAAAGGATACCTGCGCTAGGGGGCGCATTACAACGCGCCTTACTACTACCACACAGATGATATGTTCCTAATAATTGCGTTGCCAATTGTTAGCCATTCTCCTGCGTGGCCAAGTTCCCCCGATTCGCCAGTGCATCTGCCACGCCCACGACGCGCCGCATCGCCTTCACATCATGTACTCTGACAATATCAGCGCCATTTAGCACAGCTGCAGCCACAGCCGCAGCACTGCCCTCCAGCCGTTCCTCTACCGGCAAATCGAGAATCTTACCGATAAAGCTCTTGCGCGACACGCCAACTAATACGGGACGTGCTGCTGCCGAGCGCAGGCGCGCCAGATTTGTAAGAATCTCCAGATTATGCGCCAGTGTTTTCCCAAAGCCAATTCCGGGGTCAATCACTACCTGCTCGGGCATTATTCCGGCCTCGTTGCCCATTTGCATCTGCGTGGAAAAAAAATCCTCCAGTTCTCCCAGCAGGTCCTCATAGGTGGGATTCAATTGCATAGTCTGCGGGGTTCCTTGCATGTGCATGATGACCACACCTGCGTGCGCCCTGGCTACAACGTCCTTCATCCGGCTGTCGCCACGCAGCCCTGTCACATCGTTAATAACTTCAACGCCAAGGTCGAGACCGGCCTGCGCCACCTCACTTTTTCTGGTGTCAAGGGAAATGGGGATCTGCGTTTCGGCTTTTAGCTGCTCGATAACAGGCAAGACTCGCCGCATTTCCTCATCTGCGGGCACAGGCTGAGCTCCCGGCCGCGTGGATTCGCCCCCGATGTCAAGAATATCTGCCCCTTCAGCCGCCAGTCTTTTACCTAATTCCACTGCGCTCTTCGGATCGAGATAAGGTCCTCCGTTAGAAAAACTGTCAGGTGTAACATTGATGATACCCATAATTAACGTTCTCGCCCCAGGATGCAGTTGGACATCACGACATTGCCACACCCATCTCGCTGACGACTCTTCCAGAGCCATCCGCAGAGCGGCGTCGCCAATTTCGCGCAGCTGCGGCGATTGCCGTTCCAGCTTCGCCTTGAGCTGGCAATAATGGGACACCGTACCGATCAGAAGAACGTCCGATAACGAAACAGAACAGTCAATGCAACCGTACGCTACCCCTGCATCTGCACCTATGCTGAGCATTTCCTGCTTTAAAATATTGGCAACCCAGGGCTTCACTTCAAATACCTTGATCAGCCGCACAACCGCCTTGGGAGCCATGATCTCACACCCCTGCGGGTGGACGCCGATGCGCTCCAGCTCTGCCTTTACCTGCGCCATGGTGTCAATATGCAGGCGTTTCAGTCGCATTCTTCCCACACCATTCTGATAATGCGGGGGGCATAACACCCCAAAGACCACAATGTTCGTCGGTCATCCCCTGGACGGTAGACTAAAGTAGGGGCACTTTACAACGTGCCCCTACAACATCCAAACGACAAAGAACCTGGTTTGCCATCACATGGCCCATTATTTTCGCAGCAGCAGCAGGCTAAGTCATGGTCCATTCGGTCAATCCTAACCCCTGGCTGTTGTTCTTAACACAAGTTAGTATTGCGTCTCGGTTTCCGGGGTAATGTGAGGCTCTTTATCGACTTCCTTCGGCTTCCCAAGTTGCGGAGGCTCAGGCTTTCTGGGAGCTCGTGGTTTCTCTGTCTTCGGCGGGGTAGACACGACCGGGCGTACTTCCTTCGTGAAAGTGCCGGTTGGTCCACCCACCTCGGCTTCGTATGAGGTTTTGCGCGCCTCAGCTTCTGCTTGCTCCATTTCAGGCGTTGGTTTACCCATGACGCGGGGCAAATCCCGTGGCATTTCACTGCTGAGAATGACTTGTGGGAGCCTGGCGCGGGCAAGCGACGGCGAAGTTGCCTCCTCATACGGCGTGACGCCCAGCAAAGTAGGCGTGGTCAACTCTGCCTCAGGCAGGAGTTCCTCTTCCGGAGAGAGCTCAGCAATCATCTTCTCAATTGGCTCGCCAAGGTACGTTCTCACGCGGCGCCCCTGCTCTTCCACAACAGTTGGAGTAATGAAAAAGAGGATGTTACGGCGCAAATTGGTTTCATCTCGGCTGCCGAACAGAAGCGGTCCAAGGTAGGGAATCTGCGACAGAAACGGAATTCCGGTTTTCGTAGTCTGATCTATCGTGCTAATCAGGCCCCCAATCACGCGGGTCTCCCCGCTCGGAATAATCAATACTGTCTCGGCTTCCTGCCGCCGCCGACCGACCAGCTCGATCGCGCCCTGCGCTCCGGCATCCCGCGTCACTGGCTCCGCTTTATTGTTCTCGAGCTTCACGTACATTTCAATGAGACCATTATTGGAGATGCTGGGACGAATCTTGACCATCAATCCTTCATTCACCGTATTCTGCGTGAACTGACTATAGCCGTAATTCGTATCACCGGGCCGGTTGAAAAACGTAGTCAAATACGGCACTTCACCGCCAACGAAAATGGTGGCTTCCTCGTGGTTCTTCACCAGAAGTCGCGGTTGAATCAGGAGCTTCGTATCTGTATCAGACATAAACGCAGACAGCTGAGCGCGCAAATGTGTCGATAGATATGAAACCTGTAAGCCCCCCTTGTTGATCAACGACATAATGGGGAATTCTTCACGCAGGTTGATAAAGCCCAGGTTATCGGTGATATCCCCTGACCCTGTTGGAACCCGCTCTCCAAAGAGGCCGTCTTGTACAGCACTGAAGAGTTCCTGACTCAGATCATAGTCCACACCCAGATTGAAGGTCCGATCAAGCCCTGTCTCAATCACCTCTGCCTGGATCAACACTTGCTTCGATGGCCGGTCAAATGCCGCCAGAATTTTTTCGATCTTCTCGTGCACTTCCGTCACGTCCTCGACCAGCAACGTCCCGGCACGGTAGTTCATCTCCCAGAAAGCATCCTCCGTCACGACTCGCTCAATAGCCTCACTCAAGTCCTGAAGCACTTCCCCCTCAAATCCGATATTATTAATATTATAGATGCGCATTTCCGGCCCGATATCGAGCAGCTCCACCAGCAGCTCCATACGCTTAATATTCTGAAGCGTGTCGGTCACAATGATCTGGTGTGTCTTCGTATCCACCTCGATCGAGCCGGGTGCAGATTTATAACCCTCCAACATTTTGGCAATATCATTCACGTCAGCATGACGAATGTAAAAAACACGCACAATAGGCTTGACATCTATCTCCTCAAGAAGACGTGCAATCATCTCGATTACCTGTGGCAAATCAGTCACAATCACCTTATTGGTGCGTGGGTCCACGGCTGCCTTACCGATATTTTTCGTCAGCATGCCCTGGATGGCATTTTTGAAATCCTCGGCCTTAATATATTGCGGCTGAAAGATTTTGCGCTTAACCTGCTTTGGCAAAACCGTAGTCTCATACGTGCGCCTATCCATAATCTCATAGCGGGTATCGTTGACCTTGTGCCACACCCAGTCTTTCCCTGACGTGAGTTTATCAAGGATTACTTCCAGCGGTTCGTCCTTTGCAATGATGTCAACACGCTGGCCGACTGCTTTCCCTTTCGCGATTACCGTCACACCCGTCTGAAGCGAAATTGCCTGGAGTACCTGATCGATATTGCCCTTGCTAAAGATAACTGTTGCCACTGGTTGAGTTACGGGCTGTGCCATTTGCACAGACTGAGCTTGTGGCTCCGCCGCTACATCAGTAGCTGGAACTTGCCCCATTGTCACGGCCCCTTTCTCATCTTCGTCATTATCGGGGCCGGCAGCCCATCCAGGATAGAATAATAAGACTCCGCACCCGATCAAACATAGTAATCTAATCCTCAACCATTTCCACTGTGCAATTGTGTTCAGTGCATTCATTTGTCCTTTACTCCTTTTAGTTAAGCTTATGACCCATCTGCGTCATCTATGCCCAATCGCTCTTGACTGAATTGATGGAAGCCGTGTAGCAATCACGAGCTTAAATAGTTTCCTCCAGGATCGTGTGCTTGCGGTGCTTGCCTCTGCTCGCTCGCGAGAAAAGCATCTTTTGGACACCTGCGCCTTGGAAACAACCGCGGTTCATATCAAAACATACATAGCCTCTTCTTCTGATCCTTATAACTAACGGTAACACAGTAATCATTCTCGTTGACCTCAATCAGGGTAATTTCAAGGGCATTGTTTTGATAAGTAATCGTCAGTGATTCATTAAGCCGCAAGGTATACTGTTTTTTCAACTTCGTATCCTCGATGATCGCTTCGTTGCCAAACGCGCTGATCAGTCGCCAGTAATGCGTCGCACGTTCCAGACTCGGGGTTGGCCTAGGCCTGGGCGTTCGGGTTGGCATGGGGGTTGGTCGCGAGATAATTGTGCGAAAAACCTCGCGCTGACCAAAACGAGCATATTTATCCTGAGGCGCCACGTATTGGGTCTCAGTTTCGTCTACCCGGGCTGTATTTTCTCCTTCTTTCGGGACTTCTCCTGTGCTGGCACGCGGTTTCTCATACGTTGACACGGCAATCAAATAGCAGAGCAGCACAATAATGCCCACAAGAACAGCATTTATCACAATATCACGTCGCTGCATTGTCAAATCCTTTCTCGCCGCTCCGTATGGTTCTCTTAATCTGCCTCGGAAAGCAACTGACAATCGGAATCAGGGCCTTCCGTAGTACAGCTAATACTCAGGTTGTCAGAAAATCTCATTCCTCCGCCGATGTATCAGCTATTCTGCGGGCTCTGGGGCGCGCCTCGGCTGTGCGTTCGGCTACCTCGTCGGCCTTAACAATCCGTGCCACAGTCACCGCTACGCGGACCCGATCTCGATCCAAATAACTGGTTAGCGTCAGCTCCCTGATCAGCAGGGACTTATTATCAAAACCCTTGAGCAGCTTGGTAATACTGCGGAAATCACCTTCGGTCTTTACGGTCAGCAAAATGAAGCGATAATCTTCCATATTCTCAATTGGCTTTTCCTGAGCGGGTTCAATGGTTGGGTTTGCAAATCCCAATTGTGAACAGAGCGTATCAACCTCCTCACTGAACTGATGGGCCGGATTGCGGCCGGGGTCGTGCTTCGGGAATTGATCCTCAATTTCCGTGTAAGCACGTTCAATCCGTTCACGTTGCTCCATCTGACGTACATAACGTTGGTATGTCTTCTCTACGGTCTGTAATTGTTCTGCTGAGAAACGGAATCCCTCGTAGACACGCGTGATGCCAAACTTATAGACGATGGCCGCACACATAAACACGCCCACAACCACCATAAGAATCCTTTCTCGACCAGAGATTTTCATCTGCTGCTACCCTGCTTCTTCCGAAATGAACAAATAAGATCAAACTTCACCACCCAAGGGCGGCCATGCGGCAGCTGGTATCGTGGACGTTGCTTTATGAACACATCTTCAAAGAAGTCCGTTTTTTCCAAACGTTCTTTAAATACATTGAGCTCCTTGATTTCCAGCGCGTGGCCTTCAATCTCCAACTCTTCCCCCTTTTTGTATGTAAAATCCGTAATGGCCACCCGATTAGGGACAAAATCGAACCGACTGATCTCGTCAAGGATCGCCAGAGCCGAGCGCTTGTCATGAATATAACTCTGGATAATGCGCAGCTTTGTCTGTTTGTCCTCCAGTGCCTTCACCCTGGGTTCCATCGTGTTGATCTGGGCCGTATACCACTCGTATAGTTGCCGGCGCTTGCCGACCTGCTCGGCTACGTAGACAATGCTCAGAGCCAGGATCACGAGAACCAGCACGCCGATGGTGATCACGCTACGCTTCTTTTGCACACGCGCCCTTTGCTTCACATATCGAATTGGCAAAACATTGACCCTGAGCGCCTGATCATTCAGCTCGCGAATAGCTCCCCCGAGGGGAATACAGAACCGCGCAAGATTTTGCGCATCAGTCAACCCACACTCCGGCTCCATCTCTAATTGCGCAAAGCCCTGCAAAGCATGCACCGTGATACCCATATTGACCTGCATATACTCCAGCATATTCTTGAACGCCGTGCCTTCGCCAGAGACGAAAACCTCGTTAATCGGAGGACACTCGAACTCTCGTTTGGCAAAGGTATAAGTTCGCTTCACCTCAGTCAGGAGCTTGCTTGACCACTCGCGCAGCGTCTTCACACAGGGGTGCTCGCCTTTCCGCTGGATGTCTTTTCCAGGCTTCTCGCCTGGCGAGGTTGCATTACGAACATTCGCTTCCGTATGGAAATGCGGATCGTCGTTGGTAAGACGCGCATCGGTAGCATCTGAGGGGGCTTCATGACCTCCACCTGTGCTGTCCCCCACGCCGGGCCCGCAACGTCGCGAGCCGAAAAATCTCTCTGGCTCTAGCATGTCAATCTGATTGATCTCTGCTGTGCACAGCGCTGGCGAGAGCACATGCTCACGGTTGAGATCATCAATCAGCCGCGCTGTACCGAGCGAAGTACTGCGGGTAAAGAAAAGCATTCCCCGACTCACAATGCAAATTTCGGTTGTCAGCAACCCGATATTCACCAACGCACACGTTTGCTCTTCGAGTCCCTGCGGTCGCGTAAACACGAAAGCGTTAAACAAGGCGAGCGACGTCACGTCTGCTACCTCCGGCGCGATGCCCGCCGCTGTCAGAATCTCAAGATGTTCCTCAACCACCGGGGAATCCACCGCAGCAACGAGAACCTGCGATCCGCCAATGCCTTCTCTTTTCATCACATGGTATGAAATGACATGGCGTTCGGCATTAAAGGGAATATGACGCTCAGCTTCAAACCGTGCCATTGAGGATATTTCGTCATCATCTGATGACGGCAGCGTGACGTAGCGTACCGTAGCCAAGTGTTTAGGAATCAAAAGGACTGCATACGGGATTTTCACCTTATGCGCTTTGAGTGCCTCCTTAATCGCACTCGCCTTGGCCTGTACCGCCTCTCCCATGCCAGCAGTAGTCGCAGGAAAAGGAATCACCAGCGCGCGGCTCACTCTCAGACCGCTCTTGTGCCGATTGATCTGCAGAATCTTGCACTCGCGCTCGTTTAACTCAACGCTTGTATACAAATTCAGCATCTCTCTTTCTGATGTCCTCCTTGTTTCACAACGTATCCCGTACTCGCGTCTCTCGTATAATAGGCTAGATCTCTACCCATTCGAAGCATCGCAGGGCCGGCTCCTTGATGAGCATGGTTTCATCGCGTGACCTCCGGCGGCGCCGGCGTACTTCCCTATCGTCCAGATTCTCGTCGCGGTGAAAAACATCTAATGACCGCCACACGAGCACCTGAATTGACCGCTTCACACGCCCCACTTCACCCGTGGAATGAATCGTAAAGAAGTACGAGCGAACATCAAGGGGATAAGCCCCGCGCATTCGATTCAGCAACATGCCACTTATCTCGGAAATTTGCCCGAGATCCTGGACACTACGAAATGCCTGATCATTATCAATCTCCCCCGAATGCGCGCCCCGCCGATATTCTATGATCTTGTCCGCCAAAGCGCCTGGGTCGGACTCATTGATCGCCGCCGCTTCTATGATTGCGCTCAGCACTTCAGGCCCTGCAGTGTTAATATTGACTACCCTGTTCGACCGTACGGTCACCAGATCCCGGAGCCCCACCGGAGGGCGTTCGCCCCTGAAGCGTGGCCGCTGCCTCCGGTCTTCCGAAGCCTGTGGATCGTAGCCATAGAACAGCTTTGGCGTCACGCCATATACTTCCAACAATTCGTCTACGGTCTGAAAGCGGTCATTCTTTGAGCGATATGGTGCTATGTCCTCCGACAGGCGCCGATCTTCTTTCTCGTGACGCAATTCTGCGTAAATTTCGTTCTCATCCCGTCCCCGTCCTACTCGGGGCAGTCTATCTGCATCGCGCCAATCCACAATTGCACACGCGGTCTCCAGCGCATCTTTGTCTTCATAGCCCAGTCTCTTAATCAGGGCTGTCAACACACGGATACTTGCTTTATTCAAATCGATTTTGCTCTCTTCATCCACAACCTTAACTTTTACCTGCCCACCTTCAAACTCCAACGCCTCGTCATCCTCATATGTTTTTTTCCAGATGTCTCCTTCTCCATCGAACGGCTGCGATTTCTCCGCATAATCCAGATACATATCGTTTTTCAGATCAACAATCGCCTTTGCCACTCCTGCACGTGCCAGGGCGTGTGCCGTGATCTTATCCTTGTGAAGCTTGGTTAGCTTCAATTCTAGTCGCAGCTCATACGTCAGGGAATAGGCAATAAGTGACAAGACCACTACGATCCAGAGCGTCAGAATCAGGATCACACCCTGTTCCTTTTGACGTCCGCTGTTGCGAATCTGTGCTCGCTTTTGCATCACACACCAAGATTCCTGCCAGAGCTCGTTTTCACACTAGTTGGTGCCCCAATGTGGTGTTGCTAATATCGTATTCTGCCCCGCTCCGGGCTATACTCCTCTTCCAAGGGCAGGTAGGTCTCTTCGGCCCTTGGAATACGGATTAAAGATTGGAAATGCCGTTCTCTCGCCTTCGGGCTTGCATCTGTCAGCACAAGATCAACAGCCACATAAGCAGGCAGCCCATCATCAGGTCTGGTTCTCTCCAACTGCATAATGAACGCATAGTTTGGATCATCCTCTTCCATTTCGATTGGCGGATTGCGGTATTTCTTTTCGCTCGACCTCCAGTCGTCAGCTTCATACCAATCTATGTCGTAAAAGTAGCCATACTTGAGATCGAACTGCTTCACTCCTTCCGCGACTGTGGCCTTCAGAGATTCGGGCTTTGGAATTTCCTCGCCTTCCTTTGTCCGCTCGGGCAGAAAGACGTCGTCCGTTGTTCGCACCAGACGGTCGTTCTCAATAGCGTATGTGATGCGGGCCAATCCCCAGGGTGGCGCAGCAGTCTTGCCGTCTGTCAGCCGGTGGACGACAAACGTCAGCCCGTCGCTTCCCCCATCATCCACACCTTTAAATGAAAGGTCAATACTCGAACTGACACTATAGGGGTTCGGGTAGTTTTCATCCTCTATCCGTTCCAGAAATTCATCCAAACGTCCTTCGCGCCTGGCGCGTTCCATCTCATTCTCAAATTGCTGCACGTGCTGCCGAAATGTAATATTGTAGTTCGACTCATCCTCATAATAGACTGTGCGGAGGTCTTTGGTAATCATATCAAAGACGAAGCGGGACTTCTGCATGACGTCTATGTTAATTTGTCCGACCTCGTAGGCGCGCATCCCGATGCGAAAAGTCGAATACAGCGCCGTCACAACAATGGAAAAAATCAGAACGGCCAGCAGAGTCTCGAGCAACGTAAAGGCTGACAACCTGGATTGCATCGCCACTCCCTAATAGAGCTTGTTTTGCTTCTTACTTTCGTGAGTGAACTTCTCGAGCCCGGTCAGGTACGTCGTTACTTTGCACGCTCGAAAGGTCCTTAGTCGGCCATCATCGTAATAGACCGAGATAGTAATTTTCGTGAGTCTCTCAAATTCATCTACCACATCCTCAAATGGAATATCTTCGTATTCCACCTCTACATCCTCAACCGATGTGGTCCATTGAAAGTAGGGATATTCCTCGCCGAAATCGCCCTCACTCTCGTCCAGCTCCGGCGGTTCGATTTCATACTCATCAAGCAGCCGATTGGTGAGAAACGTCGCCTTAGTTACAATCTCGGCTTTCTTGATGCTTCCCAGCGATACGGCAAATGACCGCATAAATGTCGCTATAGTTAATGAAAGAATCACCAGCGAGACGATCACCTCAAGCAAGATGAAGCTGTATTTCCCCACCAGAGAGCCAGCGCCGTGTTGTCTATGCACACATCTCCCCGTGTAATGCATCTCTTATCCCTCGGCCCGTTCGAATTGCGCGTGAGAAAATCCCATGGTTTTCAGTAGCTGCGTAGTTCCGGCCAGTGTTGATACTCACCGCGGTGACAAGCACGTGAGCGCCCGGGCTAGCTCCCGCCTGCAACGTCTCTCAATACTCGTCAGACCACGCACTAGATCATTCCCTTTCATAGTCTTCGCCGCCTGTTTCTCCCGCAGACCCTTCCGCCCCTGGAAGGCCATCATACGCCTTGGACAGGCCAGTAGCGCCAGCCACTTCGATCTTCATGGTTCGACCGCGCTCGCTTTGCATTACGATCGTTGCAGCAGTAGCAGACCCATTTGGATAAAACAGAATCCCGGCGATACCGGGTTTTTCGTCTGCTTCTGCCTGGGTGGTGATTTCAAGGAAATGAATTGTCAATGGCAAATACCTGATTTTTTCAACGGTCTTCCGCGTCTGCTCGCGATCCCATCGGCGCGCGTTCTTATCTTGCTCACGTAAATCAAGCCGGTAACGGTCGCCAGGCACGTCGAATCGCACCTCTGCCTGTTTTTCGCCAAGCACTGCTTCTCCCCTCGCATATTTAAGAAGCCCCATAACCTCACGCGCGGACGTGTGCAACTGATTGCGCTGGTGAAGCCCTTTCATAGAGGGAATGGAAAAAGCCATCATGATAAGGAGAATCGACACCACAATCAGGATCTCTAATAACGTAATACCTGTGCACTTACGTCGGTACTCGCATCCCCGCCAACTATTTCCACTTCCATCCAATGCTTCACACTCCTGTCCTGCGTCTTTACATACCCGGATCAAGCTGAAAAATCGGCAGTAACATGGAGATCACCACGAACCCGACCACGCCTCCCATCAATAAGATAATCAATGGCTCAATAAGCGAAGTGAGTGTCTTGACTGACCGATCAACCTCAGATTCGAAGGAGTCGGCAATCTTTATCAGCACGTCATCGAGCTTTCCCGTCTCCTCCCCAATCGCTATCATGTTCACCACAACTGGTGGAAAGATGAGGCTTTCACGAAGAGTGGCAGCTACCCCAGAACCCTGCGTGACGCTCTCAGAAATGCGCTCAACTTCCCTGAACACAAGGCGGTTGGTCATGACTTCCTGCGTGATATCCAGCGCCGTTAGAATAGGCACGCCGTTGTGCAGCAGCGAGCCAAACGTTCGGGCAAACCGCGCGATCTGTCGCTTAAGAATAAGTGGCCCTAACATGGGCAACCTGATCTGCAATCTGTGTAAAAACGTTTTCCCCTCATCCGTACGCGCAAAGTTCCACACAAGGAATCCCACAAAGCCTACCCCAAATAGGAGGTACAGAAAGTTCCCTCCAAGGAAACTGCTGATGCTTATTAAAATCTGTGTCGGCAAAGGCAAGGTTTGGCTCAACTCATCAAAAATAACCACGATCTTTGGGATGACAACCGTCATGAGAACAATAATGGCTCCTGTGCCTGCCAGGATCATTACTACTGGATAAGCCAAAGCTGACTTAATTTTGCCACGCAGTTCGTCCTCAGCTTCGGCAAAATCGGCAAGACGCTGCAGTACAGAATGGAGCATGCCACCAGCCTCTCCTGCTTTCACCATGGCGCAGAAGAGCTTTGAGAAGACTTGTGAATGCTTCGTCAGCGCCTGGGCCAGGGTATCTCCACCTTGAACGTCGTTGGTCACCTCTGAAATGATGTCGCGCAGCGTGGGATTTGCTGTCTGATTCATGATAATCGCGAGTGCCTTCACCAGTGGCACACCCGCATCAATCAAATCCGCCAGTTGCCGGTTAAACGTTGTCAAATCGGATACTCTGACGCGCTTCCACAACGCCTTGCTCAACGGCTCAGCCTTCCGCCGAACCTCTGTCTCGTTCACAATGAGTACCGGAAAGTACCCCATTGTCTGGAGACGCCCCACGACAGCCGGCTGATTTTCGGCATCCATTGTCCCTTGAATCATCTCACCCTTAGTATCTTTTGCCTTGTACGAAAATGTTGCCACGCTACTTCTCCCACAATGCTTTAATAATCCTAATACTGGCGTACGCTGTTGTGCAGTAGCCGTTAGAGCACCTGCTCCTGTGGCAACGGCTAAAGCACGGTGTGCAGACTCACCCTCCAATGTCTGCTATATATCGGGAGTCTTCTCTGCCGGACGCCTCTCCTTGTGGAGAGGATCGGAGACAATTTTTTCGTGCAAACCACCTG
>CAZVVA010000103.1:977-13481 GCA_964630455.1 uncultured Candidatus Sumerlaeota bacterium | reverse complement strand
CCCCTTGTGGGAGAGGATGGAGGTGAGGGGGAAAATGCGCCTTGTGCGTGGGGATTACCATTTCTTTTTACCACCTGGAATGCTGGCTTATTTGAGAAAGAGCCATTTTTTATTTGATTTTCCTGCTAGTGTCGACTATTTGCATTACGTGTTTTTATATCAGGGCAAGTAGTCTCTAGCGGCTGGGACGAAGTCCTTCTACTCCACAGGGGTTTTTGCCATTGGCATTCGTTACATTGTTTGTCTGGTGGGTGGTGATTGAGTAATCCCATCGGCTATATTACTAACCCTGTTATTGACAAAATAAATTTCATAATAAAGCATTGTTCTCTATTGACATCCTATTTCAAAGCATGAAGATTGTATAAGTTGGAAGCAGCGAAAGCGGAGTTTTCTTGCATTCAGCTCTTCGGTTGTGGAATTAGTTGGGCGCTTTGTAGCACTGGACTTCCCCGGTTGTTCAATCTCCCACATCCGAGCAGTAAGAGGCCATCTCGACATCAATGTGTGGAACTAAAGTAACAGTGAGGCAAAGGTAAATAGGCACCATGGCAGAAGTACTTCCATTTGTTGGGACTCGCTATAATTCACGTCTGATCGAAAACCTGAGTCTGGTTCTGTCCCCGCCGTACGACGTGATTACGCCCGAAGGCCAGCGACACTACTATTATCAGCATCCTAATAATGTCATCCGGCTCATTCTCGGTCATGATAAGGTGACCGACGATGAATATAACAATAAGTACATCCGCGCTGCGAACTGTCTGCAGACGTGGAAGCGCGACGGCATCCTGGTGGAGGATAACAAGAAATGTCTTTACGTCTGCGAGCAGGAATTTAGTCGGCCCGGCTTGGGAACGCTCCGCCGTCGTGGCCTGTTCGCACTTGTAAAACTCGAGGACTACAAATCCGGCAAGATTAGAGGCCATGAACATACCTTTGCCAGGCCAAAGGCCGACCGCCTCCAATTGCTTCGCGCCGCGCGCTGTAACCTCAGTCCCGTCTTTGCCCTCTGTAGCGATCCCGAGAAAAAAATAGACTCTGTGCTCGACGAATGCATGAAGGCGAAAATCTGGGAAACGTTTGTGGACGAAGAACAGGTGACTTATCGCCTCTGGGTTGTGCATTTAAAAAAGATCATTAACCAGATTCATCAGCTCATGGCCGACAAGGAGCTGTTTATTGCGGACGGCCATCATCGCTACGAAGCCGCCCTGGCTTACCGCGACGAGATGCGCGAAGCCACAGGCAAGCGCGATGGTCGTCAGCCCTATGACTACCTGATGGTGTTTCTGTCGAATTTCTACGACGACGGCATGGTCGTGCTCCCAACACATCGCGTGCTCTCGCGCGAGTTTGGAGCTGGCGTTGATCTGGACGAAGTGATGGAAGACCTTGCTCAGTACTTTAGTCTCAAGGACATCTCCATTGATCTTGCCAATCCGGATCAAGCTGAACGCACTATCTACAAGGAACTTGCAAAGGCCGGCAAAGGCCGTACTGCCTTTGGCATGATTCTCCCCAGTGGCCGCGCAGTGATATGTGCCCTTAAAAAGACCGCCAAACTCTGCAAAATGATCGAAGAAAAGATGAGTCAGGATGTCAAAAGCCTCGACGTCACAGTACTCCATAATTACGTCATTGCCCAGGTTTGGATAGGTAACCCTGAGATCGAGCTGGATGACGAAGATATCTTCTACGTGCGAGACATCAAAGATGTCGTGAGTCTTTTAAAGGGGCGCAAAGGAAGCGTCGGATTTGTCCTCAACCCTATCCCCATAGAGCAGCTGCGCAAGATCGCCTCCAAGGGCGAAATCATGCCACATAAATCTACCTTCTTCTATCCCAAAGTCCTCACAGGTCTGGTCATGCGCGACTTGGATAGTAAGAAATAGCGTTCTTAGGACCCCCTGCCTTTTCTCAACAAGATCATAGTGAGACGATTAATGCCCCTCCTTTCTTGGAGCACGCTATTAAAATGTATGCCTGAGGCACATTAACCACTGCGATGCAACGTACACAAAACACGTAGGGGCGATCCGCCGCGGCGGACGGGTCGCCCTTACATGCTCTGGTGCAAGCAAAGCGAAGCGGAAACGTGCATATCCCCTGCTTTTCAGGAATAGCCACTTCGAACAGAAATGATGTGAACCCGTGCATGAAGAAATGAGAAAAAGTCGTTGAATCAGCCTACCTCACATGGCTATACTTGTCTTACCTTTATCGCCGCTCGAATAGTCTTTACACTGCCTTGCTTTCATGGGGCGCATAGGCAAGCAGCACAGTACGAAATTGCCGTGGCACAAGTGCAGCTTAGGGCGCACAAGTGCGACCGCTACAGACGGATTACCAGCCAGGACAATTCGCATTTGTAGGGGTTTGATTCATCAAACCCCAAGATAGCTGGTGACGACACAATGAGTCTATTTCAGCCACACAATTCCAAAGAATCCGACGCTGCGCCGCTAGCCGATCGCATTCGTCCCTGCACGTTCGGTGAATTCGTCGGCCAGGAGCAGCTCCTGGGCGAAGGCTCCCTCTTGCGTAAGCTCATTCAAGAGGACAAGCTCTGCTCGATGATCTTCTGGGGACCGCCCGGCTCAGGCAAAACTACCCTCGCTATGGTTATTACCAACCTAACTCAGGCCGACTTCGTATCCCTCAGCGCTGTCACCTCAGGTATCAAGGAGATAAAGAGCGTCATCGAGCAGGCTAAATTCAATCGCACCGCGCACAATCGCAATACAATCCTCTTCATTGACGAAGTGCATCGCTTTAATAAAATCCAGCAGGATGCCTTTTTGCCGTTCGTCGAGGACGGCACGATTATTATTATCGGTGCCACCACGGAAAACCCTTCCTTCTCTATCATCTCGCCGCTGCTTTCGCGCTGCCGCGTGTTCGTGCTCAATCGCCTCAGCGAGGAAGAACTAAAAATTATCCTCGAGCGCGCGATTCAAGACAAAGAACGAGGGCTCGGTAAATGGCAGATCGAGTGCGACGAGGGGATTTTCGAGCTCATTATCCGACTCTCAGATGGTGATGCCCGGCGCGCACTCAATCTCATCGAACTCGCCGTCATGTCGCTCAGAAGTGATCCTGCCCAACCAATTCACATCACTCACGACATTATCAAGGAGCTCAGCCAGCGCCAGCAACTCACGTACGACAAAACCGGCGAAGAACACTACAACCTGATCTCTGCCTTCCACAAAAGCCTTCGCGGCAGCGATCCCGACGCCTCGCTTTATTGGCTCGGACGTATGCTCGAGTCCGGCGAAGAACCTCTCTATGTGGCACGCCGCATGATTCGTTTTGCCTCCGAAGACATCGGCAATGCTGACCCCCAGGCTCTGGTCGTCGCTATGGCGGCAAAGGAAGCGTACGAATCACTCGGCTCGCCCGAAGGCGAACTCGCCCTCGCACAGGCCGCTCTCTACCTTGCCACTGCACCGAAGAGTAACTCCACCTACGTTGCCTTTAACGAAGTACAGAGCGAGATTCAGCGCTCCGGCGCCCTCCCTGTACCCTTCGTCATTCGCAATGCCCCTACTGCACTTATGGAAGGGCTCGGATATGGGAAGGATTACCAGTACGACCATAATGCGCCTGAACACTATGCCCCGCAAGACTATCTCCCCGACGAGATCAAGAAGAAGAAATTTTACGTGCCTGGCTGCTTTGGTTTCGAAAAGGAAATCAAAAAGCGCATCGAGTGGTGGGAGAAAAAGAAAAAGGAAGTGAAAAAGAAATCCTCCTGACTGCACCGCTGGTAAAGGGGGACAGGCTACTTTTTTAAGAAAGGAAGCGGGGCAAGTTGCCTTTTTAAACATTCCAACACTACGACACAACGTACACGACGGGAGTAGGGGCGACCCGCCGCGGCGGGCGAGTCGCCCTACATTCTGAATTCTTAATGCGGTTAAGGCGCATTTGTGTCGTGCCGTCGTGGTTTGATAGTTCTTTTTGTTAGGAGCTCTTAGAAATTGGTCTGTCCTGTTTTGTTGCGGCGAATATTTGGTTAGGTTTTGACAATACTTATCTTATTTTGAGGAGGTGTGATTATGTCGAGATGCAGAACGATTTGGGTGGTGAGTTTGGTGCTTGGTGTTGCATTGCTGGCGATAGGATGTTCTGTCATCCGCCCCTATCCAGTGGATGGACGAAATTTCTCGCCCGTGGACAGGTTTCTTGCGCGGGCAACGCCAGTTATTGATGATTCCGAGGATTCGCTTAATCCTTACGTACTCAAGGTTATCGACGCCTATCCGCTTGAGGCTGATGCGTATCCCTACCGCTGTAAGCCTCTGGAGTACGACGTTTACCTGGGGACTACTCAGGTCCTTTATTATAAAGGCCGGGCTGTGACCAAGGCACATCCCGATAATACACGATCCAGCTATTGTTGCGGGTTGACGTTTGAGGTTTTCGTGCGTGCCATGCAACTGCGCAACATTCAAAAGGGACTTGACGCTGACGATTTTAATGGGATGAGCTTCCATGACCTGTTCAACATGCTCCAGTTCTGGTATATCGAAGGCAAAGGCGACAGCCCCCAGAAGGCTATTGAATATTACGGGCTTGGTAGAAAAATCACTGACTGGGAAGAGGCAAAACCAGGCGACTTCTGCGACTTTAGTCGCAACAACAAGACCGGTCACTCGGTGATTTTCATCGGCTGGGAACGCGACCCGGAAGGAAAAATTGCCGGTATGGAGTATTTCTCTTCAAACCGGAGAGGCGTCGGGTTTCTGACTGAACACTTCAGCGACTCAGGGGGCAAAGTGCTGCGGAATTGGGTCCGGCTTGCACGTGTCGGAAGCATCGAAGCATACAAACCTTTCGATCGCACACAGATTCCCGTCCGCAAAGCCTACGCACCGTAAGGATGTTATTTGTAAAAATGCCGCCGCTGAGAACGTGGTCTGAAAACGGTCAAAGGCGGATCAGACGGTATTAAGGCCAAAAAAGCTCTTTTGCGAAGGATATGAGAAAGATAGACATGGCTCCTGTTCCCGGAATTTGTAACAATCTATGGCTTGGGCAATAGGGTATACGGTAAATGGCAATTCGTATTTTAGACATTCTAAACTTCTCGAACCGTCGGAATCCTGACGCTGATTCTGGAATACAGCTGCAAAAAGAGCTTATATCATGCGTGCTTTCTAAGAGGCCGGACTTCCTCTTTTACATACTGCTTCCCACAGAACTTGTGTCTTTGTTTCAACGTGATCTGCACCATTCCAATGTTCAACTTATCCCGATAAACTTGGTAGCGCGGCAACAGGGAGGGGCATTTCATTTTGACGTGCATGAACTGCGGAAGCTTTTAGAGTTCAAAAAAATCGACTTTGATGTCCTGTTCGTAAATCAACCGGAGCTTACCCCAGCTCTTTTGGAGTTCTTCAACAAAGTACACTTCTTTGATATTCACTCGTTTGGCTATGTACATTGGATGGATTGGAAGAGACACGACAATATCAAGAATCGATGGAACATACCCGCAACGATAAGCATTTTAACAAGCATTCTTCTCTCGCGGGTGACCGGTTGTAATTCGCTATATGGAAAGGGACGAATTCTGTCAGAAGCCAAAAGATGGTTCAACTCAGCAGCAATTCATGAGATAGAGAAGAAACTTATCCCAATTCGTCCGGGGGTCAATTGCAGAGAAATCCTGTCCGCCCGCAGTTCAAAGCGCTCAGGAATAAAGACGATTATTTTCCCCTTCCGGGCCCAGAAGTACACAGGCTTCAAATCATTGGTGGAGACTCATCTTGCTCAGCTTTGGGAAAGGCGGCGAGACTTTCGTCTTCTTCTTACCAATCCCAGCGACTATGACTACGTTAAGAATTACCCGAAGAAATATCCTTTCGTTAATGTGCGGCGATTCGACCGCAAAGATTACCTTAAGGCCCTCTGGGAAGCTGATATTGTGGCCGGATGTCATGATGGCTCGAATCAGTGGTCGCTGGCAGCGATCGAGGCACTTGCCGCCGAGTGTATCCCTTTATTCAACAAATCAAGTTTCTTTCCTGAGATGGTGCTCGAGGGCTTACCGAGTAGTGAGCATGATAACGTTCTGCAGCGATATTTTTATTATCGTGGAACATTTTCTGTGCGGTTGGAGGCTCTGTTCGATAATCTGGACAAAGAAAGGCAGAGGATAAGAACCTTTTCCCGAAGAATTCGCGCATTTTACGATTGGGAAACGCGCGTAGAGGATTGGATTCGTTATTTTGAACTAACTGATGCCGCTACCATGGAGATAACGCGGCAAAGCCAAGTGGTGAGCAAGATCGAAGCGCTAATAAAGAAGAAAGGAGGATGCACAAAGGAAGCTATTCTTAAGCACCTCAACTGGCATCCAAAGAGCCGCCACATTTCGTGGACTAAGTACCGAAGATACTTACGGAGGTGTTTTTTTGAAGATTTAAACCTGCGCGAAGTTTTCTTCGCTCCCAAAGCACAACGGTCAAGGGGAAGAAGCTAGTATTACCCTAACGTTTTGTATTTGTTCGTGTTATGATTGCAACCTTTCAATTATAGTTTGTCACAACTCGTTATACAGTTTGTTCTTCTGGTTCAGACTTGACAATTCCCGGATGTGCGCTATATAATTTGTTGTATTGTTAAAAAAGCCCTGTGAGAAGAAGTTTAACAGCGATGGCGAGCTAGATAAACAATTATGGAGGTTATAGATGTGGCTGTAACCGGCCTTAAACAGCTCCGCAAATTCCTTGGATGGACAGCCGCGCAGCATGGCTGCGAGCTATTTCTTCCTAAGTTCCGCTGTGGCGCAAAACTTACGGACCCAAAGGAAGAAGATTCTTCATTTAGGTATCCTGGTAGTACCTTTAGCGAGCGTGATACCCGAGCGGCATTTCATGTGTCGTCCTTAATTAGTAATATTGTGGACTCAGAACGGATCCATTTGAAAGACTCATCGTCATTTCTACCCGAGAAAGCGAAAGCGAAAGTTTGTTTCGTCTTCGGAAGTCGTTCAAACAGAGCAGCAATTTGGGTAGCAGAGCACCTGGCTCGTGACAACTTCTTTCATTTCAAGTTCGGTCGGTTTTGGAAAATTCACTGCGTGAACAGCGATGTCTATTCTATACCTGATCCAAGCACACTGGACGTGGAATCTTATATAGGTACTACGGACTACGGTGTGATCGGGAGATTTTCCGAGCCTAAGACGCACATAAAGTTCTTCCTCATAGCTGGGCTAGGAGATTGCGCGACGGAGGGAAGTGGCCTCTACTTAGCACGGCATTGGCAAGGGCTTTTCCAGAGGTTTGGGACAAGGGATTTTGCTGTAGTTTTGAGGTTTCCCCCCCCAGTTTCTCCGCAGCGCTGTAAGCCGGTTGCGTGGTTAGCCCAACCTTAAAAAGGCATCCCTTAGCTCCCAGCGAAATCAACTGCATCATCGTTTTGCTTCCGGTCTATTTCACGACCATATTCGAATCCCAACCCCCCTGGAAACTTTAGTATTATTTCAAACCGCCCCGTTACATGCTTAGACAGGATTTCGTCCCAATGCCTTAAAAGATACCAGCCACAGCCTTCGGTAGCCCGGTCCCCAAGCCCAGCTATTATGAAGAGAACCCTTCCTAACTGCGGATCAACTATCTTTTCTATTATGCCAAAGTCGTTTAATTTCTCAAATTCATAAGGACGAAGGGTACTTGGGTCTATTATTGTATATGCCTTCCTGTAATGTGTGTCCTCCAGAACCCACTTACCGGGAAACTCTTTGTGCTTGTAGTGAATTGCAAAATGAGGTTTGTAGGCCTCAAGCAAACTTTGAACCAGTTTATGCGACTTACTGCCGAAAAGAAAGCGGTGGGTTATATTCTTACCCTGTCTCTCATGAGCAGCCAATATTTTTACATTCCTTAAATCTGTAATTTGTGCAAGAAGTTCCAAAATGTAATGGGCGCACATAATGTCTGTACGCGCGAAAGAGTGTCCCCTATAGCTATAAGCATTCTCCGGCTCTATTCGTACAGACACCTCGTTCCTTTCAATCTTTTCCGCCGGAACTCCCATTCGGAATGTTGCAAAGGAAAGGCTGTATGTACTTTGTCCGATCTTAGCGTCTAGCAAGCAGGCGATCCGATTCCGCTCGAATTCTTCTGGTCCCGCAATGTGGGTATAGATTACGGGGATTCCCCAGGTAACAGGGTCCTGAGGAATTTTTCGCCCATCAACCATCCCTTGCTCAGGATCTCTACCTTGTCGTATGGTCTCAAAGAAGGACTTCGCCATGGCCATGGCAGCATTTGCTTCAACTTGAGCCTGCATGGCCACAACTGCAGTAACGCCTCCGTCGAGCATCAATCTTTGCGCAACTCCCGCAAATGTATTCCGAGACTGCGTTGAGCCAGTAGAGCAAGAATTTAGGTACGCAAATTGTAGATCAACTTTTGATCTTAGCCACGACGCAAGCGTTTCTGCGCCAAGCGGGTCGGCAGAACCATTATCTTTTTCCAGAAGCAACTGTCCCCCTGAAGAGGGATCAAATCGGCCATGGCCCAGAAAGTATAATAGATCGAACTCGTTATTACGGATTTTTTCTTCAAGGCTTTCTCTGGTGGCAGGCATGGCATAGATTGGCTCGTTGATGCCCATCTGTTTCATAATATCATTCAACTGCTCTTTGTGTTGTACGGCATCGAACCTGTTGCCGGGGTTTGCAATTACAATAAGCGGTCTTTGGAATGGTCTGAATGGGGCCAGTTCTTCCGGAAGTTCATCGATCACCCGAACTATAGAGAATCCCTTCTTAAGCAAAAAACTCGTACCGTCGTTTAGAAATTCCCAAGGAACAGAGATCAAGTCAGATGATAATATCGACAGGGCAATGCGCACGCTGGCTCCACGATTTTTCGCAACTGCGCAGCATGCGTGAAATTTTTGCCCAACCTTATCTTTGAAAATCTCATTGAAAAGCTCCTGTCCCAACTCCTCTGGGGTCGGGCCGTCACCGATGGCGCCAGTTGCCATATCTTTTAGATACTGAGGATAACCTTGGCCTGGAGGTGCCGGAAGGTTAAACACGGACCCTGACCCTTTGCTGGCACCGCACGGTGATTGATCGATCCGGCTTCGATATTGGTTCTCGCGATAATCCGAAAGTGTCAATTTGACAGTCAAATACTTCATAATGGTCTGCGCTATTGCACTATTTGAAATCAAGACGCATACCAGGCGTCAGTATGACTGGTTTTTGAATTCCTTCGTCGCCTAGAAATACCACATCTTTATCTTTCAACGCCATCACCTGCCAATTGCCATCGACATAGCAGATTTGGAACACCTTGAATCCAAAGGTAAGCAAGGATTCTCCTTTGTAAGTAACCTCGCTCTTCCGGTCAGCTGACGAACCAACATCCACTTTTACCCCAACAGCTTCATTGACGGCAGGAATGTCCACTTCTACACTCGTCCCTTCCTTCGTCTTTGCTACCACCGTAATAGAACTGGATTTAAGCACCTCTGTTATCACAAACGCTTCAGTGTCCTCCTCTTGAAAGTATCGTGCGACGAAGGGACTGTCAGTTGCCAGATCTCCCTCTGACAAAAAATTACCTATCGCGAACGGATCTATTGTGACCACTTTAACCCTGTCAAAGATGAATTGAAATTTCTTGGCGTTTCTGTACGCGACATTAAGTTGGGGGATGTTTGCGCCGATACTGCTGAGGATGTCTTCAAGGATCTTTAATCCAATAGAGAGCTTAAATTCACCGGTTTTTCGAGCGCTCACCCCGGTAGCATCCTTGGGTTCCTTAGGCTTTGGCACTACCACATCCGAGCTCCAGATCTGCTCAAGCCGGCCTAGCCGTTCGATAGATTTACGATCTCGCCCTAGAACATCAAGCGGTTCAATTCCGGCTCGCGGAAAGCGAACCACATTGTATCCTAAGGTGTTCAAATATGTAAGTGCTGGGTCTTTACATAATGCCATGATTTTCTCCTTTCCTTGGGATAATTTTGTGCATCATACACTGTATGGATTTACGTATCAAATATAAACCAAAATAAATAGGAACGCCTTTAAGGAGGCCAAAGGCGCGTACTGGCGAATCGGCCTCATCCCAGCCGCATTGCACTTAATTTAATAATAATATTAATCATATGATGGAAGAGATGCAACAAAAAAATTAGCAAACTAAGTATTTATTCAACCCCCTTGGCTAAAACGTGGTCAGATGGTATTAAAGCCTGTCCGCTTTGCCTTCGAAAAGGAAATCAAAAAGCGCATTGAGTGGTGGAAGAAGAAGAAAGAACTCAAAAAAGATCCCACCTGAGAATGCGCCTGGTTCTTATCACCGTTAAACTTTTAACCATTGACAACCAATGAGAACCGAGCATCCAAGAAGCATTTGAAGGGGATAAATCACTGCCCAGAACGGGCTGATATGAAGGCTTGGACCAGGCGCTCGAGGATTTCTGCCCCTGTGAGCAACACGCGACGGGCATGCTGTTGGCATTCGCTCTCCGCGTCATCGCCTGCGCGGTCTGCAATAGTGCGCACAATAATTCCGGCAACTTTTTCCTCCTTTGCTGCCTTCAGCACGCCGTAACTCTCCTGGTCTACAATCGGCAATTCGTAAGTCCGCCACAAGAGATCGCGTAAGCGATCTGAAGCAACAGCAAAATTCGTACTGAGCGCACGAGCAACTTTCAGTTCGAATTGCGATGCGAGGCGTTCCGCCGGGCCCTGATCCATGGTAATTTGTTCTGCAAGTGGTGTTGGCGGGAGCATCGAGATCTGCGTCCCTTCGCTTTCTTCGCTCATTCGCAAGCGTACAACGTCTTCTGCAGAAAGCTGAAGATGCGCTGCCGTGTGGCCAATTACCACATCGCCAATCTCAAGCGCTGGATCCAGAGCGCCGGCAACGCCAAAGCTAATAACAAGCTGCGGTGCGCACTCATGGCACGCATGCTTCGTCGCCGCGTACGCTGCTGTTACTCCTGCACCGGAAAGAATCAACCGACACGCTGCACCGCCCAGCTCGCCTGTGTATGATGAGAACAGGCCCATCGCACACTTCTTCGCGCGCCTGAGGCGTGCTGCCACTGCGCGCACCTCAGGGCCTACGGCACACACAATCGCCACACACCTTTTCTGCTCAACATTGCGCATCAAGCATCCGTCCCAGCTCGCAGTTATTCCGCGGCGCTTTGCCAAACACCTTCTTCCAGACGTCAGAACTCTCCATACACAGGTAGATAAACGCCTGCGGCGCTAGCTCACGAATCCATTCTACCATCTTCTGGTAGAGCTCAACCCGAATCGGCTTAAAATAGCGCTGCTTCCCATCCTCGCCCACGATAAACTCATCGTAAAGAATTTGGCTTCGCGGAAATCGTTCTTGAATAATCTGCTTGAGCGAAGGAGGAAAGCGTAGCGCGCCCAGGCTGATCCAGATGATTTGTTCCGCTGGCACTACCCGAAACATCTGCTCCACTACTTTCCGGTAGTTCCGCTCCCACCCGTCATGAACAATCAGCGGATCAAAGTGAAACCCAATCCGATAGCCATGCTCGGCACAACGCTGCGCTGCGGCCAGCCGCCGTGCAAGCGTCGCCGTCTTCCACTCATCGCTCGTAATTACGGCCTCACTGTTCAGCGACCACGATACTATCAGATTCGGACTCGGTCTTCTGGCAAGTAAATTCTCTATACTGTCCGTCTTGGTCTTGAACTCAAAGGTAACGTGCGGATACTGCTGTACGAGCGGGATAATGAGCTCGCTGAAGTCGGTCAGGTGTTCCAGCGTCAGGCTATCGGTCAGCTCGCCAGTCCCCAGGCGGATGCGCTGCTGTGGCATCCGGCGAAATACCTTCCCGAGTTCTCGCATCATATCGTCGGTATTCGCGAATACCACCATAAGCGGATTACTGAGGTAGGTCTGCAGAACGCAGTAGCTACATTCAAGGGTGCAGTTTTCCGCGGCATCGAGAATCTGGTAGCCGCAGCAGAGGTATCGAGGCGTTCCCGGACACGGCCGAAAAAAAGCACCGTCGTTGCGCGTAAGCAGCAGCTCGCGCTTTCCCGCAGTACGCGCGTCCGGACGGCTGCGTGCTTCCTGAATGAGCTGCTTCGGATCAGCCGTATATTCCACGAGCGACCCGGATGACCGTGAAAGAACACGCTCAACCAGCGGCAGATGCTTTACCCGCTCGTCAACCCAGATAGTATCGGGGGAATATTGAACGTAAGTTCCTCGCCGCATCACCACTCCATAAGATGCCTCAATACGGTAGGGGTTTGATTAATCAAACCCCTACAGCTTATCGCCTTTGCATGAGAATAAGGGGTATGACTTATCCCCCCAATGTCGGTTCAGCTGCCAGATCTCTGTCCGCAGCAGTGTCCCGCCAACTGACCACATGCCGCTTGAATTTCGCCCCCCTTGCTGTAGCGCACCGCCACAGTAAAATGCTTCGCAGTCAGGATGCTCCGGAACTCGTCGATCAGATGATTAGCCA
>CAZVVA010000103.1:0-967 GCA_964630455.1 uncultured Candidatus Sumerlaeota bacterium | reverse complement strand
GTGTAGGGGATTGACGGACATGGATTGTAGGGGATCAGATTGATCTTGCACGGAATTCCATGCACCAGCTTAACCAGACGCCTCGCATCGTCTGCTGAATCATTCACGCCGGCAAGCAGCACGTACTCGAACGTAATGCGGCGCCGCCTGGTAAGTGGAAACTCGCGACACGCCTCTGTCACCGCCGAGATCGGATACTGCGCATTTATCGGTATCAGGCGCGTGCGCACCTCATCCGTTGTTGCACTGAGCGACACCGCAAGGTTCACGCCCGTCCGTGCCTCGCCCAGTGCGTGAATTCCCGGCACTATCCCCACTGTTGACACTGTGACCCGCCGCGTTGAAATCCCCACTGCCTGCGGCGACGTTAACAACCGCAATGCAGGAATTACCATCTCCAGGTTCAGCAGCGGCTCGCCCATACCCATAAACACCAGGTTATGCGGCCGTTGCCCAGCCAGGAGCTCCCGCTGCACAGTGATCATCTGATCCACAATCTCGGCCGTACGCAGGTTGCGTTTAAATCCGCGCATACCGGTCAGGCAGAAGCTGCAGGCCAGCGGGCAACCCACCTGTGACGACACACAGAGCGTAGTTCGGCCATTCTCCCGCATCAGCACCCCTTCGATGTAGCACCCATCATCAAGACGAAAGAGGATTTTGCACGTGCCATCATGCGCGGTTTGTGTCGCCGCGATTTCTACGCCCCCCAGCCGGTAATGTGCGACCAGCGCCCGGCGCAACCCCATGGGCAGATTGCTCATCTCATCAATGTGGCGCACCCCGTGCTTATAGAGCCAGTGAAACACCTGCTTTGCCCGATAGCCCGGAAATCCAAGGCGCTGTATAATTGCATCAAGTTCCGCAAGTGGCTTGCCCCGCAATTCCTCCATCAGCATACCTCATAACCTTACTTTAAGATTTTGGTTCTTCGGAATCCGTGGTGGGCTAGCTGTCAGCCCAATTT
>CAZVVA010000102.1:0-13620 GCA_964630455.1 uncultured Candidatus Sumerlaeota bacterium | reverse complement strand
AACACAATATAAAAGCCAGCAATGACGACGATCTTGGTGTGACACTCCAAACCGCTTCCAGGATATCTGAAAGATTATACCGAAACTTGTATCGCGTGAACGAGGTTCAAAAGGAAAATCTTCTGGATACGTTCCGTATCTTGCGAGGGAAATCTTATCCGAAGATACTTTTCGTAAAATTCCGGCGTATAACTCTTAAATATTCCTGCAACAATTTGCTCAGGATTCTTAACGCCAGGAAGGCCTAATAGAATTAGGATATTGGAAAAAAAAGTATCACATCAGGCCGTGGGACTTGAGGATATGGTAAATAAAGTAGAGGCCTCCTGCCATAATCAGCCAGCCCCACTTCTTGCCGGCTTTTAGCGCAATCCCTGCACCGATAATAATTACTGCAACTGCAATGACAAGCTGATAATCCATTGTCATTGTGAGTTCCCCTTTCCTCTGAATTGTAACGGTCTCTTATAGGCCTTTCTCAAGACCGTCAGCGCATGTGTGAGCGGCAGCAACGCTTGTGCGAACACAAAAGAAAACCCCTGGCATAAGTTGCATCATTCAATGCTCTGCGTGTTCTCCTTTGAGCGCAGTTTTAATTTGCTGTGGAAGTTCTCGCGACATTGCGGACAAAGGTCAAACTTGTAGCATTCATATACCTGATCCGTCACTTCTTCAACATCCATGTCTTCCAGCGCTTCGATGATAGCATCGATTTCCGCCATGTGATCCTCTTGGAGATCCTCCTCGTCAATTTCTAACTCTTCGGCCTTGGCATATAGCTCGATTTTGATCTCGTAGATGGTCTCGTCCTTCGGCACGGTTCTGCCGCAATTGTCACATTTGCGTTTTGCGCCCATGCAAGTTTCTCAGGTCGAGGGGCGGCTAGCGGCGCAGAACCCTATAGATATCCGGTCGGCTTAAACGGTGTACGTCCGCTCCGTTTCAGAAACACCGACTGGATTTGCGCATGCAGCCTTGCCGGGTCAATTGGTTTGGTGATAAACCCATCTGCCTGTGTGCCCATACGCCAGAAGCCATCAGGCAGATTCTCATCCAGAACGACGTCGCTCACGAGAATCACCGCGGTATGTTTAAGAATTTTCGACTCTTTGACTTGCTTGGCCATTTGCAAGCCGTCCAGACCACGGAGCTCAATATTAAGAATCGCCAGGTCGGGCTTGCACGATTCGATCATACTCCATGCTTCGGTTCCTTCTTTGCTCGTCAGAACCTCGTACTTCCCCTCAAGGGTTTCGCGGCAGAGCGACAAAAAGTCCTCTGAAGCATCCGCGATGAGAATCTTGGCACATGGCATAGGTCATTCTCCCAATACGTCGTATGCCTCGATGAGGCGCTTACGTAATATGCTCGATTTGTGCATACTTTGTCAAGACGTCATGCTGTTGGCCGCTGTCCAGCTGAATTGAGACTATTAGTGCATCACCTTCGCCCCGAATAGCAACAACGGTTCCATCGCCGAGGGAAGGATGGCGCACTCGCTGCCCGAGCGTGATAGACAATGACGCGGTTTGGCGTGATGGATCCAGACCTCTTGTTCCGCCGCCCGATGTTCCATGGGCTCTGCGAGCCTCACGCGCGTTTTTCACCCACGTGAACTCCTCATCATCCAGCTCTTGCACCAACTCAGGCGGGAGCTCCCGCAAGAAGATGGACGGCACGTTCCACTGCACGCGGCCAAACGCCATGCGGGAGTCAGCGCGGCTCAGAAAAACGCGGTCCTTGGCCCGGGTCATTCCGACATAAAACAATCGGCGTTCCTCTTCGATGTCGCCCGTATCTTCAGTAGCACGGCGATTCGGGAAAATTGGCTCTTCCATCCCAACAATAAAGACGACGCGAAATTCCAGTCCCTTGGCGCAATGCAGCGTCATCAACGCCACACCTTCTTCTTGCTCGTCAAACTCATCAATATGCGTTGCAAGTGAGACCATCTCAAGATAGTCTTCAAGACTGGCCAGTGGTTGCTCGTGAAGATACTGCTGCATGGCATTCTGCAATTCCTGTACATTATCCTTTTTGATTAATACTTCAAGGGAGTTCTCATTACCCAGCGACTCAATGTATCCAGTATCTTCAAGAATAGCGTCGAGCAGCTGGCGTGGGTTGCACTGTTTTGCGCGTTCCTGCCAGTGGACGAGCTGGTCGAGAAAGGCATTGATTTTTTTGACTGCAGCGACTGGAAGCCGGGCGTCCTGGCAACACTGGTGCAGCGCCTGGTACAGTGCGAGGTTATGCGCGTGGGCAAAGTCCCTGACCTGCTGGAGCGTGCGCTCACCAATACCGCGGCGTGGCTTGTTCAGAATCCGCTGTAAACTCAATGATGCCTTCGGATTCGCTACCACCTTCAGATAGGCAATCAAGTCCTTGATCTCCGCACGATCGTAAAACCGGATGCCGCCGATAACCTGATATGGGATGTTGCGAGCCCGGAGATGATCTTCAAAGTTACGGCTCAACGAATTTTGCCGATAGAAGATTGCCATTTGCGAATAAGGAATCTGCTCCTGGAGATGTAAGTGCTCGATGGCCTCGACCACCAGCATTGCCTCGTCGCGCTCAGTTGCTCCAATGATGAGCATTAGAGGATAGCCATTATGACGCTCGCTCCATAGCCGTTTCCCTAAGCGTTGTGTATTATTCTTAATGACGTGTGCAGCCGCTGTGAGAATGTTCTGTGTGGAGCGATAGTTCTGTTCGAGCCTGATCAGCCGGGCGTCAGGAAAGGTTTTCTGAAAATCCAGAAGGTTGGATAGCTCTGCCCCTCGCCAGCTGTAAATACTCTGGTCTTCGTCGCCCACCACGCAAATATTCCGGTGCGATGCGGCCAGGGCTTTGACCAACCGATACTGCAGCAGATTCGTGTCCTGATATTCGTCAACCAAAAGGTAGCGGTAGCGATTCTGATACGTGGTCAGGGTCGCAGGGTCGGACTCAAAGAGGCGCACCACGTAAAGAATCAGATCTTCAAAATCCACGGCATCATTTTCACGTAGTTTGCGCTGATAGAGCTCATAGAGCTGCGCATAGAGATCAGACTGGCGTGCTGGGGCGAAGCCGTCGAGCTCTGAGGGGCCAAGCATTTGAACCTTGGCCTTGTTAATTATCCACTGGATGTGCCGGGGATCAATGTCGTCTGGTGTGAGCTTGAGCAGTTTGCAGCACTCCTTAATAAGGGTAAATTGGTCGGCTTCGTCGCAGATCAGAAAGCGATTGCTCAGATCCACTTTATGAGCTTCGCTGCGCAAAATCATGGCGCACAGAGAATGGAAAGTGGCGATAGCTAGCGGAGTTCTGGAGGGCAGCTTGATGAGGGCGAAAATACGATGCTTCATTTCCTCTGCCGCTTTATTGGTAAAAGTTGCGGCAAAGATGCTCGATGCGGGCACGTTGCATTCCACAATCAGATACGCAACACGATGTGTAATCACGCGCGTTTTCCCACTGCCTGCGCCAGCGATGACCAACAAGGGGCCATTGACCGCTGTCACGGCATCGCGCTGTTGCGGATTTAGAGATGAGACGAGAGCAGACGTCACTTGTCTTAACGACTCCCTACAATCTAAAGCGCTACTCTGGCCATACGACCTTCACAACTCTTACTCCACCATACTACGGAAACTATCAAGGCTCATGCAAGGAATTTCAGGCTCTGGGAAGAGATTCAGGTCGTTCGTAAGGTCAAGGCGGGCTTCGAAGCACTAAAGCCGGTGGTCACTTAAAGGAATGGTAAAAAAGTGTCGGCCCAGAGCCCGATTGTGTTTTAGTCCAGCCCAAAAGCCCACCGAGCACATTCCAATGTGTCTTTCCATTCTGCCTCCGATGATGAAAGAGCAGGAGATTAAGCTCTCTATAGTGCTCACGCGGAGTCTCCACAGAATGGTAGAGTTTTCCAAGAATTCGGATTTCTTTACTGCCGTCCGCATCGCACCGACGCTCATAAATACGCCAGAGCGGTTCCCAATTGCGTTCCATTCCAGACGAACTGACATACCACAAGGGCCAGAGACTGCTCACCGTCTTCTTGCCATCTTTTGTGGACCAGGAGTTAAAAAATGGCAGAATAATCAGACGCGAATCCTTGCGGCCATCGCTCCACGTCTTAGTCTTATGGATCAAGAGTGGGAAAAGATAGCGGCGCTCAGAGCTATGGTGTCTTGTCTGGCTGAATTTGTAGTTGTACAGCAACCAGAGGAAGGAGGTCTGTTTTTGCTCCGGTGTTGACATGGTGCTAAAGAGGGGAAAGAGCCGGAGGCTGCGCACGTCTTCTCCCCAGCGGTATTTGAACAGGAACCAGAGCAGATTAATTTGCTTGTAGCGACGCTCGAGATTCTCGGTGCTGGAAAAGATAGGCCACAAGTAGGCATGGGTGCGCCGGGTTGGCGACGTTGATCGTGCATAAAAAGGAAACACAAAATCCAGGGTGCGATCTTCCTGGCGAAGCGTGCCGAAAAAAGGCAGGAAGAGATGGTACTTATCGGGTCTCTCGGATTCTTGCTTCAGCCGTTTATAGTGTCCAAGGGGCCAGAGGTATGAAATTCTCAGCGACTCTTCGCCACGTTTTCCATAGGTAAAAATTGGCCATGCACGCCATCCAATCGCCTGGGGGCCTCGGCTCATGCCGAAAAACGGCCAGCAGATGTTCACAGAGTCAAATTCTTTCCGTCGGGAAGTGCTGAGCAGAGGCCAGAGATAAAATCGAATACGCTCGCGTTGGAGAAAATTTTCAAAACGCCCGTAAAATGGAAATATTGCAAAAAACGAAGAGCGCTCTTGAGCACCAAAGGGAATAGTAATCCTGGCCTGCTTTGAATGCCATAAGAAGGGGAACAATATGAAGTAGCCCTGGCCCGGTCCCTGGCTGCCAGCAAAAAGAAGTGGGAGCACCGTCAAGGTTCTACTGTTAAACTCAGGGCTTTGGATGCGTCGCCAGTTGAGGAGAGGGATGACCGTTGCTCGCCATGTCTTGCGATTTCGATCCCTATCGCGCAAATGCTGGTAATGGCAAAAGGGCCAGAGGAAATCGAATGTCTTTATTTGCTGATTTCTGTCAGCTTCATAGGAGAAAAGGGGATGAAGGCCGAAGTAGGTTCGCCGGGGCTGGCGCTGGTAGCTCATCAACGGCCAGCAGAGGTCTAGCTCCAGCGTATCTTCGGTTGGGCCCGCTTGTGCGTGGATAAGAGGGAAGAGCGGGAGGACGGCCTCCCGAGCTGGATCGCCGGACGCCCAGCCAGCGGTGCGGATCAGTCCCAGGAATGCCACAAGGCACAGGCAAACTGAGAGCAGCTTTCGGCAGTTAAAACGCAATTGTACAGATCGCAAGCTAAGCACCAGCCATGAAGGTAGAACAGTCGTAGGAATATAATACCTGAAGGCCAAAAGGCAAATACCCAGGGCTATCCAGGCTGCGTATCTACTCTTTTGCAACCCTCAGGGTTAAAGGTAATTGTAAACGTTGTCCCTTCTTCTTCAGTAGATTCTACCGTAATCTTTCCACCCATATCATCAACGAACTTCTTGGTCATTGCCAGCCCGATACCGGTTCCGCGTAAGCCTTTTGTAGTGAAAAAGGGATAGAAGATCTTATGAATTCGATCAGGAGGAATGCCCGCGCCATTATCGCGAAATTTGATCACCAGGGCCTTTTCGGGGGTCAGTTGTGTGCTGATAGAGATTTTGCCCTGCTGATGAGTAATTGCTTCGCAGGAATTCGTAAGGAGATTGAGGAGACACTTCTCAAAGCCTTTTGCATCGATGAGAAACGTTAACAGGGAGTCATCGAGATCGAGCCGTATCTCAATGTGCTTTTCGATCAGCTCTTGCTCAAACGTCTTACAGGTATCCCGAATAAGCGCGTTTACGTCGTACGCGATCTTTGCGACAGTGCTGGTATGCGAGTAATCGAGCATGTCCTGAACCAGGTTCGAAATACTGCCAATGGCACGCTTGATGATTCCCCAGCTTTCCTTAACCGTGTCAAACGACCCATTTTCCAGACAGCGGTCCATCAAATGTGAGCCTCCTTTGGATAGGAGCAAAACATTTTTTACATTGTGGGCAATGCCCGTGATGGTCTGACCAATGGCCGCCATGCGCTCGTTGCGGATCGTTTCTTCCTGCAGTTTCAGGTAGTTCAGCCATACTGCAAGTTCATTGGCAAGGCTCGAGAGAAACGTTAGGTCATCGTCGGTGAAGGCGTGGACAGACTCCTTTGTATCAATGTGCAGAACGCCCAGCACCTGATCCTTTGCCACCAAGGGAACACACATCGTTGAGCGGATGTCGTGAACCTGTATGCTATCGGATGCTGAAAAGCGTGGATCGCGTTTCGCATCGCGGCTGAGCACAGCAACTTGCTCCTTGTGGCATTTCTCAATTAATGTTCGACTGATGGGAATGCTCGTATCTTCACTTGGAGAGGAGCGGTGTTTTACAACCACAGGCTCAAAGTCCTTGTCAGAAATGCTGCTTGGTATAAGGACTACGCCTCGGTCTGCTGGCAGCACTTCGAAAATGAGATCCATCACACGCTCCAGCATGATTTTCTCATTCGGCACTGTTCGCATCAGATCACTGAGCTTGTAAAGCGTGCCCAATCGCATGCTCGCCTTAAGAAAAGATGCGCGATCCCGAACTTTGGTTGTGGCTTCAATGAGGTCAACGGTCTGGCTGCTCTCCTTGGTGGTCAGTATCGTGCTGACGCGGTCATGCTCAGAGGAGATCATTTGGATAGTAGTGTCGTGTTTCTTCTTACGCTCCTCACTGGACTCGTGGGTGTAATAGAACTCAATATTGCCAAAGGAGACGACGTCACCTTCCTCCAACGGTTTGTTCTGAATGCGCATGTTGTTGATTAAAGTACCATTGCTACTATTGAGATCCGTCAGGATCACCGCGTCTTCATGGTGTTCAATGCGGGCATGTTGGCGCGATAGAACCATGAAGGATAACGTAATATCGTTCGCCGCGTGACGCCCGATTGTGACGGTCTTTTGGGTTAGAGGATACACCTGTTCGACATTGGAGTACGCCTTGAAGGGATAGAGATAACCGTATGGCTGTGTCTGCTTATCTGCCATGGTAGCTTCCTTGCTCAAGCCAAGCCTACTGGGGTCACTTCTCTTTTCTTAAATGGGCAAAAAAAGCAGACAGGCCAGTGGGGATTGACATGAGTCTATGCCAGATTCGAAGATTATGTCTTTCTATCAATACTCATATACCTGAATAAGGGCATACTATTTGCTTTCTAAGATTGTCAACGAAATTGGCACCTTGCCTTTTGACTGTCCTATACATGGAAATAGACGGCTCAGTCTTTTGCCACCTTCGCAGCATTCCCCTTGGAATCAGAGCACCTGGCGGACACACACTGCTGGCTACTTGGTTAAGCCGTGTTTGGATGCCTGAAATAGTTGATTCATACGAGCAATGTCTTGCGGGGTGCCGAGGTCAGCCCAGTACCCTGTAACAGGATAGGCCCGAATATCCGTACGCGCAGAAAGCATGGAGGCGATCGCACGAGTGAGTTCATACTCGCAGCGCGCGGATTTCTTAAGACGCCGGATGTGCTGAAACACAACCGGCGTAAGAATCATACAGCCTGCGCTGTTCCAATGCGTCGTTGATGAACCTTTGCGAGGCTTTTCGACAATCCGCACAATTCTATCCTGAGCCTTGCAATAAACCGCCCCACCTTGATACGGATCGTCCATCCAGTTTACTGCAAGAAGGGCATCGCACGGAGAGCGCCGAAACTGTGCACACATACGCGGGTAGTTTTGTGGCGCGCATAAAATGTCGCCGTATGATAAGAAAAACGGTTCGTCATGTATCAACGGCTCGCATAATGCAAGTGCCTTAGCGGTTCCGTTGGCGATTTTTTGATGAGCGTACTCAACGGATACGCCAAAAGCCTCGCCTGACCCTAGATGGCGCTGAATTTGCAGTGCAGGATGGCCTATGACAACAATGAGCTGCGTGATCTTGGCATTGCGGAAACAGTGAATTATGCGCTCGATAATTGGTTGCCCTCCAACTGGAATAAGCGGTTTGGGGCACTGCGCGTGGAGCGACTTGAGCCTTGTACCTTTTCCTGCTGCGAGGATTATTCCCTTCATACAGCACCTTCAGTCAGGTTGATGTGCGCACGACACATTGCAATGCGAAGCCCTGGCCTATTCAACGTGATCAACGCGCACACCAGAATCGAGATGAATCATGTAGGCTACGCCACCAGCCGCCTCGATGGCCTTGGCCACCTTCTCTTCCTTGCCCGGGGCGTAGGCAAACATCGTGCCGCCCCCACCTGATCCGTTAATTTTTCCCCCGAACGCACCGGCATGACGGGCCGCTTCTATCATCCGGTCAATCTTCGGCGTCGACACGCCAAGGCCCTCGCTAAGCATCTGATGGTGCCGATTGAACAATGTGCCAAGCAGTTCCGGCCGATCTACTCCAGATTCAAGCAGACGGAGCGCCTCACGGGTTATGTCTCGATTGACGAGATTCGCGCGCAGTTTGGTGGCAAGCCAGGGCGATATCTGGCTCAGGATCGCTTCTGCCTCTTCAAGTGGCGTCTGGTGCAGGTCAAACGATGGCATACGCCTTTTCACCAGTTGAATGGTTTCACATACGTCGCCGCGCGACGTGCTCAGCACTGAATGCGTGTCCTTTTTCTCCAGCGAGTCGCCCAGAACAAATCCTGACAGGGTGGTAGGAATCGGTATTACAGAAAAAGGAGGCTTAGTTTTCAGAAAAACAAGGCAGCCGTAGCTCGCGGTGTACTGATCCATCATGCCGCCAGGAGCTTTGAATTCCGTTACCTCCGCATGGTAAGCAGCCATGGCCAGCTCTTCCGCGTCATCTTTAAGAGAAGAGCGGGTCAGCTCAAGCAGAATCTTTACCCAGGCAACGAGCAGCGCCGACGAGCTGGACACACCTGCCCGAATCGGAATCTGGCTGCGTACTGTGAATGTATAGCCTTTCTCAAAGCCAACGCCTTTGCGTTTAAGAACATTCACGCCCGCACGAAAATAATCATCATTAGAGTAGTAGGGAAGCGTAGCACTCTGAAGACTGAACGACTGGCTGTCATTAAGGTCGGGCATTTGGATGACAAATTGCTGATCCTGACGTGGGGTCGCTGTAATTGAAATGCGCAGGTTAATTGCGCCCGCTATGACGGGGAGCCCCAGGAAATCCTGATGTTCTCCAAAGAGGCATATACGCCCCGGGGCTGAAACACACAAGAGGTTCATAAGTGGCCGGAAAAACCTGGTGATCGCGCGTTGTTAAGCTTGTCTACCTAGTCCATGCGGTCCAGGTCCTGTTGGAGTCTATGTTTAGTCTCCTCCAGCGTACGCTCCATAGAACGAATGATCTTGGTCTGTTCGCTTTGTTCTTCGGCCTTTTGCTGCTGGAGAATGATCTCGTTCAGCGCTTGTTGTTTCTTTTTAATCCCGCGGGATAATACCGGGGCTCGGCGCCCCAACTTCAACCGATAGAGCTCAAAGATCCCAACTGCAATCATAAAGACTCCGTATCCAACAATGTAGACAAGCGCTGACTTGATCTCCTGGAATATCACAAACACGATAATACTGTAGAGCAAAAGGAGCAGAAGGAATGGAATGAGAGGAAAGCGAATTTGGCATTTCTCGAGATCCTTTTTCAGATCGTCAATTACAGCGTTTCCTTTGGCGATCTGGCCCTTGAAAGGACGCAAGAGCACCTCTTTTTCATGCTGCGCCCGGTTAATCTGAGACTGAAGGTTCTCAATGGTTCCCCGAGTTTCCTCTGCAAGCTTGCGTTTCATTATATTGCGCTTGCAAACCGGACAAAGGATGACGCCGAGGTTTATGGTGTTGTGGCACCATGGACATCGGCCTGATAGTTTCGCCCCACACGCGTCACAAAGTGTTTCGTTTTTTAAATTGACGCTTCCGCACTTGGGGCAAGCATACCCAACGATGCGCAGCTGCTTATCCGTACTCGAATATTCCAGAATCGCACGACAGTGACGGCACTTCAGCGAGCCCGGCTCGAGAGAAATCTTGCATGACGCACAATATCTTGCTTCGTCTATCATAGAGGCACGTAGAGAAGTACAAAGAGAAAGATCGTTACATCCATCTGACTGCCAGACATCGAATTGCCTATGTCTCCCTTGGCGGTCGAATCAATGGTACTCTATCGCATAGCAGCCAATTGTCAATAAAGAACCACGTCGCTTGAGAGAAGATAACAGCAAAATCAAAGGAAAGCCAACCCTCAGCAGTCACTATGCCATGTAAAGCCTGAGTTATCTGAAGGCTGCAGGGTTAGATCTGTGGGAATGAATGTTTCTCCGAACACGGAAGGCTATTTGGAAAGGCTGACCCTAAAATACTCCTTCAATACAGCGGACCGTATCCCGTGCGATGACGAGTTCCTCATTGGTGGGAATAACATATACCTTGACCGGGGAGCTATCCGTAGAGATAAGTCCTTCCTTGCTATTGATGCTGCGATTGCGCTCCTCATCCAGTTCAATGCCCATAAACTCGAGTCCTGCGCACGATTTTTCGCGAACCAGCGTACAGTTTTCTCCGATGCCTGCGGTAAAGCCAATCGCATCCATACCGCTCAAAGCCCCTGCATACGCGCAAATATACTTCTTCACTCGGTAGCAGAAGACGTCAATGGCCAGCGCGGCTCTTTCGTTTCCTTTATCCTTCTCCTTCATTAGCTCACGCATATCGTTTGACAGGCCCGAAATGCCCATCAGTCCGCTATGCTTATTGAGCATTGTATTGGCCTCGTGCAATCCCAGTTCTTCCTTTGCCATTACATGCAGAATAATTGCCGGGTCAATATCGCCACTCCGCGTCCCCATAACCAGGCCTTCTAGCGGTGTGAAACCCATTGTTGTATCAATGGATTGACCATAACGGACGGCTGCGATACTACATCCATTGCCTAAATGGCAGGTAATGATTTTTAGCTTCTCTCGCGGTGTTTTCAGAATGTGTTCGAACCGATAAATCAGGTACCGGTGTGAGGTGCCATGAAAGCCATACCTTCGAATAGCATGGCGCTGATAGAGAACGTAGGGAAGCCCATAGATATAGGCATAATTAGGCATTGTTTGGTGAAATGATGTATCGAAAACGGCTGCGTGTGGAATGTTGGGCAGGATCGCCTTGGCTACTTGATATCCCTTTATGTTATGCGGATTGTGAAGGGGTGCAAGCTCGATACATGCATCAATTTCGTCATAAACCTCCGAGGTGATAATTTTAGATGAGGCAAACTTTTCGCCGCCATGCACCATACGATGGCCAACCGCACAAATCTCCTTCTCGTCTTTGATAGCGCCATGTTCAGGGTCAGTGAGCAGTTTGATGACCTTCGAAATCGCAACCTTGTGCTCCAGGATAGTAGGGGTTTCTTTCAGCGGAGGCTTTCCCTCGGTTTCGAAGTGCACCACAGAGGTGGTCATCCCAATCTTTTCAATTTGGCCTTTTGCAAGAATTTGGTCTGTTCCGTTTTCAATAGCTTCAAGGCTTGTTTCAATCAGTTGAAACTTCACCGATGAGCTTCCGCAGTTCAAAACGAGCACTTTCATTTTATCTCTCCAGTTCAGTAGCTCATGCGACGCAAACCCGTGCCAGCGGCATAGCTGGGCTCGCGCAGCATACTTCCAAGAGCGTCATCCAGCCGAACAATAGATTCATTGCTTCAGCTGATCCGTTGGCCATTCTCATTGTATGTATGAAAGCCTTTGCCGGTTTTTTGTCCAAGATCACCTGCACGCACGAGCTTGCGCAGCAATGGGCATGGACGATACTTCACGTCTCCAAGTTCACGGAATAGCTGGTCCATCCAGAGCGTCACTTCATCCAAACCCATCTGATCTGCCAGCTCCAGAGGTCCACGGGGAAAGTTATAGCCAAGCCTCATTGCCGTGTCCACATCCTGGGCGCTGGCAACACCTTCCATCACCACGTACATTGCCTCATTGAGAAGAGGCAGAATAACGCGGGTTGTAACATACCCGGGATACTCAAAGACCTCAATAGCTACCTTCCCAATGACTTCAGCAAAAGCCTTGATAGTCTTAAATGTCTGATCCGACGTGTGCAGACCACGCACAATTTCAACTACACGACGCTTGGGAACCGGATGCAAGAAATGCATCGCCACAACCTTGTCCGCACGATGAGTTTGGCTGGCGAGCTCAGTAATACTCAGGGCTGCGGTGTTGGAAACAAAAATCAGATCTTTGGAGAAGATTCCATCCATTTCTTCGAAGAGTTTGGCCTTCTTATCAAAATCATCCTTAATGGCCTCAATGACGAGATCAATGCCCTGTATCTCTTCGTAACTGTGCGTTCCCCTGATACGCGAAAGTATAGCCAGCTTCTCGCTCTTGGTAATACCCCAACGCTCAATTTCTCTATCCAGGGATTGCTGGATATCGGCAAGGGCCTCGTTCACGAGATCCTTATTGAGCTCCTTGAATACCACGTCAATGCCAGCTTGGGCTAAGGTACGGACAATTCCCTGACCCATGACGCCGGCGCCTATGACTGCCACTTTATTGAACATTATTCACTCTCCATTATTAATACTATAGAAAATCATTTAAAATCGCAGGACATTTAACGAAATATGGCTTAAGTTGCAATGCAATGGCTAATAATTCGAAGACATTCATACAGTTTATGATTTAAGTTTGTCAATAGATTTCTGCCCTTTTCTGTCACATTTTCAGGCTTTTTCTCGCTGCGCCTCGTATGCGGCAGGCTTGGGCTTTAAGTCTAGTCGCTAGCTATCAGTTTCTCATCGCCATCATTGGTGGTCCCCTTGAAAAAACTTACTTATTTTTCTTGCAAAAGGTGGCCGCACTATACCCTTTTCTGTGATGATTGCTGTGATAAATTTATGGGGAGTAATGTCAAATGCTGGGTTATAAACGCTGATACCATGCGGTGCGATGCGAATTGATTGAATGTGGGTCACTTCGTGGCTCTGGCGTTGCTCAATCGGGGTTGCATGGCCTGAAGGGCGCGTTACGTCAAAGGAGGATAAGGGGGCGGCAACATAGAACGGGAGCCGATGGTGATGAGCCGCGAGGGCGAGGCTATACGTTCCGATCTTGTTCGCAATGTCTCCATTTGCTGCTACGCGGTCGGCTCCGACCAGAATGGCCTGTACGCGTCGCTGGGCAAGTAGCCAAGCTGCCATATTGTCGCAAATGAGGGTTACCGGAATGTTGTTTTGCATGAGTTCCCATGTTGTCAGACGTGCCCCTTGGAGTAGGGGACGGGTTTCGTCCACAAACACATGGATGCGCTTACCCTGTTTTACGGCCCTGTAGATAATCGCCAGTGCTGTCCCGTATCCTGCAGTGGCCAGACCGCCAGCATTGCAATGGGTAAGTACAGCGTCGTTGTCTTTAAGAAGGGAGGCTCCGAAGTCGCCCAGGGCTTTGCAGATCCTATGGTCTTCCTCGATCATGGCAATAGCCTCGCGCAGTAAGTGCTTCTTGATCGTGGCAACTGATTTGTTGGCGTATTTGATTGCCACGCTGTTCATTCGATCGAGTGCCCAGGACAGATT
>CAZVVA010000101.1:0-13643 GCA_964630455.1 uncultured Candidatus Sumerlaeota bacterium | reverse complement strand
ATTGTGAACAACCCGGGAACAATAACCCTCTGGTCTAACGACGAAACGAGCGTTGATGGTAGCGAACCCTCAGCTTCGGTATCCGTTCCAGTCACCGAGGGTATTTTTAACGTTATGGTCGGCGACCCGGATCTGGGTATGCAACCGATCAATCGCAGCATTTTTAATCATCCCAGCCAGATCAAACTCCGCATCTGGTTCAGCGATGGCACGCACGGCTTTCAGCGTCTTTTACCTGACCGACGCATTGTTAATCCGGAGCTAATGGGGATCATAAGCGGCACGGAAGATTTCACCATCTATGTGAACGACACTACGGGTAATGATGAGAACAACGGTCTGACCACCGACACGGCAAAGCTGACAATCCAGGCAGCTGTCGACGTGCTTCCCGAGCGCCTGCATTGTAACGTGACCATTGACATTGCTGACGGAGTCTATCGGGAGCAAGTGGATGTTTTTGGTATCACTGTTAAGGCGGGAAAGTATCTTACTTTTTTAGGCGATGAAAACTGGACTCCCGCTTCCCCTGGTGATCCGGCTGTACGGATAACCGGCACCGACAACGACACAACACAGGGAATAGTTAGAGCTGTTGCCTTCTTAGCACGGAAATGTTATGGTATGAAAGTAAAGGGGTTTTTATTCGACTACACCGCTCCAGGAGGCGGATCCATCACTTCCAGAGGAGCTTTATTAATTGATGGACATTATGAAATGGGAAATTGCAAATCTGCTTATAACAAAAGGGGATTTGAAATTGGATTGAATGCAACTGTACATTTTACGGATTGTGTGGCGGAGTACAATGACAGCGACGGCTTTTACCTTCACACCGGGGCTTGGGGGACTCTCACAAATTGCATTTCGAAGTTTAACGGCCGTATGGGTGTCATCGCAAATTCCTTGTGTAGAGCAGACTTTGGCACCTCTGGGGACTTCTCTAACAATGGCGAAAATGGAGTACATCTGACTAATAAAGCCCTTGGGATCTTCCTGGATGGCTACAGTGGGGAAATCCGTAATAATGGTGGTTATGGGCTGGCTTCAATCATTGATTCTGTAAGCTGGCGTCACACCAAGAACACATTTTCCGGTAATGCCCTCGGAGATGTGCTTACAGGCACAGGCGGACATGCTTATTGAAGGAACTCACCTATAATTATCTGTATTGTAAGTTTCGTCGGTGAATCGCTGGATAGTGGGTTAACGCAAGACAAATAAATGCCAGCAAGAAAGGGATGATTATGAAATCGAAACTTGGAGCAATCATCTGTGTGATGCTTCTTTTGGCAGTGGCAAGCGTGGTCTTTGCCGATGATCTGGTTATGTTCAACTACCAGGGGCGTGTGCGCGTGCAGGGCACAGCATTTGATGGCACAGGGTATTTCAAATTTGCTATTGTGAACAACCCGGGAACAATAACCCTCTGGTCTAACGACGAAACGAGCGTTGGTGGTAGCGAACCTTCAGCTTCGGTATCCGTTACAGTCACTGACGGCATCTTTAATGTCATGGTCGGCGACCCGGATCTGGGTATGCAGCCAATCAATCGCAGCATCTTTAATCATCCCAGCCGAATCAAACTCCGCATCTGGTTCAGCGATGGCACGCACGGCTTTCAGCGTCTCTTACCCGACCGGCGCATCATCAATCCCCAGCTAATAGGACTGGTCAGCGGTACGGAAGATTTCACCATATACGTCAACGGCACAACGGGTAACGACGAGAACAACGGTCTGACCACCGACACGGCGAAGCGAACAATCCAGGCATCTGTTGACGTGCTTGCCGATCGCTTGCATTGTAACGTTACTATTGATATCACAAATGGTGTCTATCGGGAAGAGGTAAGAGTATTTGGCATCACTGTTGAGCCAGGGAAGTCTCTTACTTTTCTAGGTGATGAAAGTTGGGCACCTTCTTCTCCTGGTGACCCAGCCGTGCGAATAACGGGCAAGGACGACGATACAACAGCCACAATAGTCAGAGATAACGCTTTTAGGGCGCAGAAGTGTTCAAATATTGTTCTGAAGGGTATTTTATTTGATTATGCAACTGGAGCAGGTGTTGGTCTCTATGAGGGATCATACAAAGTATACAACTGCAAAGCAAGTCATTGTTCAGGAGGGTTCTCTCTTTCCCTTAACTCAAGCGGTTCGTTCTCGGGTTGTGTAGCCGAGCATAGTGTCGGAAGTGGGTTTAGTATTACAAGAAATTCCTCTGCAAATTTAACAAACTGTGACTCCCAATACAATGGGCATTTTGGAGTATATTCAATTATAACGGGCTCGCTTAGTTTCTATGAATCCGGAGAGTTCTCGAATAATAGTAAGAGCGGCATGCACATTCTCCATAATTCACGAGCGTGGTTTGCCGGTGGTTACAGCGGTTATATACGTGATAATGCTGACTATGGGATGGAGATCCGATATGACTCCTATGTAGAAGATTATAATAAGAACACGTTTTCTGGAAATGGACTTGGCAATTTGCTCGTCAATAATGGCGGACATACGTATTTTTGATGAATAGTCATCTCACTCTATTGCGTGATCGAATCCAGGATGTCAGTATTAACAAAGGAGGGGGCTCCAATGAGAACGCAATTTAACACTATCGTCGTGGTTTTTATGGTGTTGATGTTAACTGCAGCGGTCTTCGCCGATGACCTGGTGATGTTTAATTACCAGGGACGGGTGCGCGTGCAGGGGACCCCATTCGACGGCCCGGGCTACTTTAAATTCGCTATTGTGAACAACCCGGGAACAATAACCCTCTGGTCTAACGACGAAACGAGCGTTGATGGTAGCGAACCCTCAGCTTCGGTATCCGTTCCAGTCACCGAGGGTATTTTTAACGTTATGGTCGGCGACCCGGATCTGGGTATGCAACCGATCAATCGCAGCATTTTTAATCATCCCAGCCAGATCAAACTCCGCATCTGGTTCAGCGATGGCACGCACGGCTTTCAGCGTCTCTTACCCGACCGGCGCATCATCAATCCCCAGCTAATAGGACTGGTCAGCGGTACGGAAGATTTCACCATATACGTCAACGGCACAACGGGTAACGACGAGAACAACGGTCTGACCACCGACACGGCGAAGCGAACAATCCAGGCATCTGTTGACGTGCTTGCCGATCGCTTGCATTGTAACGTTACTATTGATATCACAAATGGTGTCTATCGGGAAGAGGTAAGAGTATTTGGCATCACTGTTGAGCCAGGGAAGTCTCTTACTTTTCTAGGTGATGAAAGTTGGGCACCTTCTTCTCCTGGTGATCCGGCAGTTCGTATTACAGGGAAGGATAATGATACGACAGGTACAAAAGTACGAGGCAACGGGTTGTACGCTCAGCAATGTTCCAACATTATTGTCAAGGGCATTTTGTTTGATAATGCAATTTACGGAGGTGTGGCACTGCACGAAGGATACTACAGATTGTACAACTGCAAATCCGTGCACAACGGCCATGGTTTTGTTGCTTCTCGTAACGCAAGTGCATATTTCGAGGGGTGTCTGGCTGGACAGAATGATACGAATGGTTTTCACGTTAATACTCATACCCATACGTGGTTAAGGAACTGCGCATCAAACAATAATGGTTTATACGGGATTGCGGTAAATATGGTAGGCTCAGCGCACTTCTATGGTACCGGTGAATTCTCGAACAATAGCAAGAGCGGTATGATGTTTATTCATAACTCCAGAGGCTGGTTTTCAGGGTTTTCCCCTGCCTACACTGGCGAAGTCCGTAACAATGCTGAATATGGTATTGAAATCCGGTATGACGCCTACACGGAAGATCATGATAGAAACATCTTTTCAGGCAATGGTATCACCAATTTACGCATTGACAATGGCGGACACACGTATAACTGAAAATCAGGCAAGTCTGGGGCATTCTTGAGAAACCTCAGCTAGCATTATCCCTATCATCAGTTTCGTGGAGGAATCTCTGGAAATTGTATAAAACAACGAAACATTGATAGGGGACAGCTCATAAAACTTTAAATCCTGTGCGATAAAACTTAAAGCACAGGGTTGACCGCTATCTGTTTCGTTCTATTTATCCTGCCTTTTGCCACAATTTTCTTAACCCCATTATGTAAAGAAATAGATAAAGGTTAAAGCATTAAAGACGGGAATGAAGGACTAAATATACAGGAGCATAGCCGGGAGGAGCGCCGGCGCCATCATCATCAGTAGCAGCAGCGCCACCAGCACCACCAGTAGCACACGAACTCAGCCTTATACAATGGACGGTAAAGGGTGTAAGTGGAATTTATGTGGGGGCCTTATCAAGAGCCTGGTTTTACACCAACTACAGCGGCCAAATTCGCGACAATGGCAGCTATGGGCTCTGGGTACGCTATGATTCTCATTCTTAGCAACACTGGCGTAACACATTTTCCAACAATACTGTCAGCAATACATCCACTGAATATGGCGGGCATTTGTACTAAACCCCTAGTGCATCACCACGGTAGTTATGGTATATAATATACCTTGCAAGCTGTATCTCTTTGAGTATGCTTATTTTCAAATGCCCGGGATAGGAGCATGCTCATGCCGAAGAAGAGATACGTTGTCACGCTGAGCACAGAAGAACGCTCCTATCTGCAAGGTCTTGTTTCGAAAGGGAAGGTGGCCGTATCCAAACGTCTTCATGCACAAATTCTCCCTAAAACCGATGCAGGCCCCCAGGGCGAGGAGGCAGTGGCCAGCCGCAACGGTTTGATCATGAATACCGATACAATGGGGTGGCCAACCTTTTCATGCTGGTTGAGCCGCTTACGGGCAGGAGCCACGTGAAAGTCATCCGCCGCGGCGGGCGCGACGCACCAAGGTTGACTGGGTGCACGTGATGAAAGAACTGGTGGACATCCATTACCCGCAGGCAGAGAGGATCGTCCTGGTCCTCGACAACCTCAACACCCATGCTAAACACATTTGGTCTATTACTTAATAGCCCCCCTCACCCCATCCCTCTCCCTCCTGGGGAGAGGGTTAAGGTTTACCCGCCTCAGGCGAGGTAAGGTTGAAAATGCGCGTGGTGCGGGAAGAGGTGTTGAAGGGCATGCGATAGATAATATTTTGTATTTTTGCTTATCTCGCGCAAAGGCGCAAAGACGCAAAGGGACTGCAAAAAACGCAACAATGAGTATAAGCGATTGCATCCGCCGAAGCCTGGCGAAGGCGGATGAAATCGCCCATAAATAAAGGTTTAGGAAGGGAGCGCGAGGGGTGACCCTTTTTCCAAAGGGTCCCCCTCGCATGATTCAAATTATGAAATTCTTGGTAGAGGGGCGGACTGCCGCATATTTACTTATCTCGCGCAAAGACGCAAAGACGCAAAGGAACCGAAAAGAATTGGGGGAAGGGCAGGCTACCGCATCTTCCCTTCCCCCAAAGCCCCCATCCCTCTGCGGCTTTGTTAACGATAATGATTTGCGGCATTTGCAAGGGCACTTTTGCACATACTGTGCAATAAGACTAAGGCGATTGCATCCGCCGAAGCCTGGCGAAGGCGGATGAAATGGCCCATAAATAAAGGTTTAGGAAGGGAGCGCGAGGGGCAACCCTTTTTCCAAAGGGGTCCCCTCGCAGGTAAAATCTGAACGGCGAAGGAGCGCAATGGGAAAGAAGAATACTTTTAACTCTAGCGATAAGAAGGTCGGACTGGCACTTAGCGGTGGCGCAGTGCTGGGGATCGCCCACCTCGGGGTAATCCGTGTGCTGCAGGAGAACGACATCCCGATCCACTGTGTAGCAGGCACGAGCGCAGGCGCAATGGCCGGTGCGTTTGTAGCGGCGGGCTTTTCATTCGCAGAAATGTGGAAGGCGACGCGGCGAATGAGCTGGGGGAAAATTGGTGGACTTACCATTTCCCGCAAGGGGCTTTTCAATAGCAAAGTCCTGGAGCGGTACATGGATAGGAAGCTGGGCGGAAGGAGCTTCGCTGATCTCAAGATTCCATTTGCAACAACTGCGGTGGACTTGATGACCGGCGAGAGTCTGGTGATTCGTGAAGGGAGTGTAGCAGAAGCCGTGCGTGCGAGTTGCATTATTCCCGGGGTATTTAGCCCATTGGAAAAAGCAGGGCGCGTATTGATAGACGGGGGGTTTAGAAATTTCCTGCCCGTAGATGTAGCGCGTGAGCTGGGCGCAGACTATGTAATTGCGGTAAAGCTCGTGCCGCAGCGGGCACCTTTAAAGTTGCAAAACGTGTTTCAGATACTAATTGCGTCGCTGGCGCTCGGGATGCGTAACAATGCGCAAAATGCACCTGATGGCGACGTGACGATCGTGCCAGATTTGCGGGGGTTAAATTCCTACGATTTCGACAAGGCAGAAGAGCTCGTAAGACGAGGCGAAGATGCCGCACGCGCAGCACTGCCGCAGATACAAAGCGATCTCGCTGCAGCGCCAGCTCGCCCACGTCTCTGGACCCGCATCAAAACTGCCCTCCTCCGCTGATATACCGTTTTGCATATTAAATGTCCGCAATTCGCATCAAACACAAATGGGACAGACACGCAGGTCTGCCCCTACGCCATGCACCATTTCACCACTACTGCATGAATACGCTTAATGGCGCGTAAAGTAGCTGTGTAGGGGCGAACCTATGTGTTCGCCCTTTTTCTTATTAATAAGCAGGAGGCTTTATCTGAAAAGAAGCACAAAAGAATGAGAAAATAAATTCATAATTATTATACAGGATAATAGGATGAACAGGATAAAAAAATTTAACGAATCTCGTCAATTCCTTATAAATCCTATTTATCCTGTAAATCCTGTAAAAAAGATTAAAAAATGTATCCGGGTTTATAATGCAGCGGTGGTCAGAGGCTAAGCGGGCTTGACAAGGGGATCGTATCTTTTGCTTTTAACAATAAGCGCCAGCGACGTCAGTCCGCTGGACGCATATTTTAACGCTTCAATTCATTTTAGCTTCCAAGTTGTTCAAAAACTCTTTGGAGTCTGTAATAGATTTGCCATGCCAATTATATTTGATTTGTTCTCTCAATCTGGTCTTGGCCTCTTCTAATAATTGCGCTTTTCTCTCTGCATTATCCTCTTCTTGAGATAGCTTAAACAATACTACTGCTATGTTATATTGCAGGTCAGCATAATGAGGAGAGAGTTTTTCCAGTTTCTTATAAGTTTCTAAAGCCTCTCGGGTCTTCCCAACAGAGTGTTGATAATGTGCCAATTTATAGTAAGTGCGAGCCAGTGCGCGAAGTTGTGATCCTTGAATTGGAATTTCTCCATTTTCAAATTGCTGTGCTAGTTTTTCAAAACTAGCAGGTCTAGACGGTTCAGGAGCAAGCATGGTTTTGTACATTGCAAGTTCATAGTAAACCCAAGGATCTTTAAGACCTTCATCAATCCAAGTGCTCAACATATTCGAGGCTTTCTTTGGATCTTTTTGGCTCACTGTCGCCATATAAAGAACATTCGGCCCTTCGTCAGTACTTATAAGATAGGCAAATTCGTCATTAAACGTATTCCGCAGATTCTCGGCTATTTCGATCGCCATATCGATATTATCGTTTTGTACCAACACGGTTACATAGTAAGTACCGTATTCATAAATATCTTGGCGACTTTTGTAAGCCTCTCCAATGCATTTTACTGCCTCTTGAGCACATCTTTTTGCCTTTTGCTTTCGGTCCAGTTCTAGGTAAAATCCCCAAGCTTCACGGTTAATATTTCCAAATCGAAAAAGTTCACTTGCTGACGGGTCAGCTTGCGTGGCAATTGCATTCTTGGCCTCAGCCAGAATCCGGTCCAGCTTTTCTTCATCTGCTTCCTCTGGTACATAAAACAAAAAGTTGGCCTGTAGTCTTATCAATTCATGGTTCAGCAGTTCAGGTTTCAGTCTTTCAATTTGTTTCAGCGCTAATTGCAATTTCTGCTCGTAGAAATTGGTGCGGTATTCTAGCTGGAAACTGGCGTAAGCCACAGCTTTAATCCAATGACAAATGGCAATGATTTCAGAATCTTTTTCTTTTAACAATACAGAATCGCAAAGTTCTTCCACTTGCGGCACATTATAGATTGCTGCATACCCCTTTGCACGTTCGAGAGGTTCGGACAGGACGGTTTGTGCCAACACACGCGACGACGAATCAACATCTTCAGATTGCCTGCTGCCGCAATATATAAGGCTGACATTAAAGAGCAGAAAAAGAAATATGTATATGCATCCTAAAATTGCTTTCATTATCGCATGCCGCCTATAATCTAATCAAATCTTCAATCCCCGCTAACATTAATTTCCTGGGTCAATATGGAGGTTTCAGGGACAGACCACGAAACTCTTTGGCGCAACTATTCGTGCTAGTCGTCCGTTCCATTTGTCCAACAATCTACCAGTAATGCGTTCCGTTTTCAAGCAGTTTCGTAGTCCGTCCCTTTATTTTCAAAGCGATTTGCGTCGAGTTAATTGTCATGTTAGGAAATATTGTGCAATTTCGCTAAGACTAAAATCGCATAACAATATCCGTAATGGTTTCCTTTTCTATTATTATTTCTTTGGTCCTAACCAGAATCCCCTGATCAACATCAATCCAGGGATTCCCCTTGTCGCGGTCAATATGAACCGTAATTTTTGCAGGTCCTGGTAAATACCCGCCGAAAGTATACTCGCCACGTTCATTCGTAGTAGCGCCTCTATCCCTCCACCTATCCCCAAGTGTCTCAAGTCTTACAGAGGCAAATCGAACTTCCTCCTCATTCGGCCCAACAACCTTTACTTTGACTATATTCGCTAGTGGAAGAGAAACATCGCCAATATCTAGTAAGCCCCTCGAACGCTTTTCTGTTTCTATTTGAAAATTCAGATTACGTTCTCCAGAGAACATGCTTGACATGAATTCTATAGAATGCGTATTTACGGGAACCCGGGAAATTAAGAAACTTCCATCTTCTTTTATCTCGAGGGCATCTAAGCCAATTCGTTTCCCTGATGATAGTTCGCAATTTGCCACTATGCCTGAAATGTGCCCTAAGTTGCTACATGGTTCACCAGTTGAATCATAGACGAATCTACCCTTGACACCCATGGTTGGCTGTCTATTGCAGGCAAAGCAGATCAATAGACTAAATACGAAGATTTCAGGCTTTTGTAAGATCCTATTCATTTTTTTGACCATTTCCCTCTGTATAGAGTTTTGCCTACGCCTAAAGACTGGCATCAGCGGCACTCGCGTAACGACGTCCGCTGGATGCCATTGTTAGACAATTACTTGCACAAACGCCATTTAACTATCAGGTGATAGCGCTCAATATTTGGACTATTGAGCGCAAGGTCCCTAAATTCCTCTGGCAGATATGCGACTTCAGGAAATGAGAAGTCATGCAGACCTCGGTAGCCAACAACCTGTAACACCCCTGGGTTACCCTCCGCCGTTTTGAATGCCACAATTGCACCTGGATTAAGAACCCCATTCTCGTCTGAGGCGGAGATCTTTTCTTCCGAGAGATTCTGGGCTTCTATAAATGATGCGTCAATCTTGTCAAAATCCTCCTCCGTAATCACAGCCGCCTTCGCACCATTCTTCGGGACGAGGTATCGCTCCGTCTCGGTTGCATGTTCCCACCAGAAGTCCGCGCTATCGCTCGGTTCTCGATTATTGTTCGATTCCACTTCCCAAGTACATGTGCCGAGAATGACAGTGGTTCTCTCGCTGGTTGTAGTCTTATCAGAATCTGTGGCACAACCTAAGAAGCCAACTAATATGATTAATAAAGCGGCGATCGAGCGAGTCATAGTGGATCTCCTTTCTTGTTTAACATTGATTATCTGGGTCAATATAAGACACCAAAAATGCGAGCATTAAAAACCATCTGCCGGACTTCGAACACCCCGGCCACCGCGATCCAGCATTACTTATATAATTATCACCAACAGGCCAATGTGATTGCAAGTATTTTCTCATTTTTTCATGATGCGCGTTTTTTTGTTATAAGGAGGGGTTTAGCAAAGAGGGAGCGGGTGGCCGCTGCGCGCGCTATTCCGTGTCGGCTCCAGCCGTCTTGTTGCGATTCTCTTGATTGTGTTGGTCCAGGACTGTCGATCGTATCTTGTTCAGTTTTCTTCTTGTCGGCCAGGCCACCAGGCGGTCGATCGGCCACAAAAGCGTCTTGATAGGAACTTCTATGACTTTCACCGTAGCCTCGATGGGCAGATAGCCTGCCAGCAAGGTCCCTGTCAATCCGAATAGGTTGAACTCCTTGCCTCGAATCTTAGGAACTGAGCCTACTCCCATGCCGATGGCGAACCCGGGAATGGTCCAAATTGCCTCGGCAATGACCGCGACTCCATGCACTGGTTTCAGGACAAGCCCGGAAAGGGTGTGGGTGTTCTCTAGAAACCCATTTACTGACGCGGTGTCAAATGGATCATCGAGCGAATTGCCCCAACTGCGATGCAAACGCAAGTCGTAGTGAAATGGACCGTGATCTGCTGCGTAGTACGGGACGATCTCGTAGTTCAAGACAGTATCGGTCTCAGGCAGGGCAATCCGTGGGTAGTAACGCGGCTTTGAAGAGCCGGAACGACGGATATAGATCCGCTTAAGGTTGCGGGAAATGCCGTCCAGGCGATAGTACCCATCTTCTGTTCGGGTAACGTTTGCTCGGTCAACGCGCACCGAATAGTCGTCTGCTGCTTTCCCGTTGCAGGTGATCACTCCGCAAACGTCGATAGTCGCCGTGGCGGAGGTCCTCTGACGCACGGAAGCACACGAGCATAAACAGGCAGTCAGGCTGACTACAAAGGTAGCCTTCAGGAACCGCCGAGTGGAATTCTTCATGCTGTCTCTCCTAATCCCAACGACTGCCATCAGCCGTGGCAAAATTATGACGGCACATTGAGCTCAGGAACTGGCTCGAATCTCCGCCCTATACATCCAATTCATCAGAAAAAGAACGCCTACCAGGAACAGCGGCCCAGACATCACCAGGTAAACAGACCAATCGAACCGCCCCCAGGACATAACCAGATAAAACACGCCAAGAGCGATGAACAAGATTCCCCCAGCCCATTCCCAACGCCAGGAGATGGCAAGCACAATAAGAATGATACCCGTTGGGATTAGATGCATCAGCAGGGCAACAATTGTCTGCCAGAAGTTATAGCCTTCACCGAACACATCTAGAGCAAACAGGCTAACAAAGAGAGCAAACAGAATACATAGAATCCTGGGTGCCCAGAAAAGCAAGCGCTTTACAGGTCTTTTCATAATAGCCCGTCCCCTACTGCCGCAGGCTAACATTCATTATCTGGGTCAATATAAGAAGGCAAAAATGTGATCCTGACGGTATAACGGGTTTCGGCGACAGACCACGAAACTCTTTGACGTAACTATTCGTGCTAGTCGTCCGTCCCATTTGTCAAACAATCTTAAAGTAATACGCTCCCTTTTCTCGAGAAGTTTCGTAGTCTGTCCCTTTATTTCCTTATTTCCTAGTTGCTACGCAGAGAGGATTGCTGTTTCGACGTTTGCTGGGAGCCATCCATTTTGGCTGGCGCAATGTGTTTATTATGAACGCTAGTTTGAACTGCCACGATATGTTTAGGAAGGGCGCAGATGAACAGATAGAACAAAGCCGCCGGCCAGAAGACAAAAAATAGAATAATGAGCAGCGGGAGGTTCATCACCTTTTTAGAAGTCTGATGAGTGCATAGCAATCGAGCGCGATCATATAATTCCTTTTTCGCCTCGGCAATCTTTTCCCCGTCCACAGGTGCACCGCAATAGGAACATTGCGGCGTGGATGAATGGAGCTGGATTGTATGATTGGACGAAGCCCCGCACGAGTGGCAGTGATTGGCAAGTTCCACCGAACCGCCGATGAAAAGGCCAACGCGATCTTTCTCCAGCTTAATCAAGGGCCAGTTGTATTTCTCGATCTCAGCAATCAATTTGCGCAACTTATCTAAGGGAACTCCAGAGAGTTCCGACAGGTCGCTTAGACGGATCGAGCCTTCACCAACAATGATATCGGTCAGGCGGACCAATTTGTTCTCAGTCGTTCGGTATGCATAGCCCACGAAAAACAGGATGGCGGCTGAGAGCGACCAGAACAGGAGGAACATAAACAAGGTAGAAGTAGGCTTTCCCAGGAAGAAAAGCAGACATATTGCTGTAATAGCCGTAAGAATACAGGCTAATCGAAAGCAATAATCGTCAATTTTGTAAATATTATGCTTCATGAAGATGCGTCCGCTTAGTCGAGTTTCAGGTTAGGGTGATTTCCATGCTCATTGGTCGAGATAACCTGATCTAGCATTTACTAAAAAAATTACCAATGGGCCAATGTAATTGCAAATGTTTTTTCATTTTTTTCTGATGTGCTTTCTTGTGTTATAAGGAGGAGTTTAGAAAAGAGAGAGCCTTCGGGGGCTGCGTCACCGTGCTCGTGCTTTTTAGAAGATTAGCCAGACACTTAGCCGAGGCAGCCGGCGGCGGGCTGTGTATGGATGGACGTCTATCGAGGTTTGGTAGCGGTTAATGCACCGTAGGCGCATAAGAATTTCATTTTGATAGTCTCTCGTGACTTGGTTGGAAAAATAAGATACCCGGGCCACTCTGCGTGACCCGGGTATAGAGTTGTAAGAATGCAATGTGTAGTGACGGAGCTACGCCTTGGCAACCTGTGCTTTGATCCAGTCGCTACCGACGGATTTAGGCCGCGTGATGGGTATGCCCATAGCGCGGTTAAAAATCCACTGCGACATCATGCCGAGGCCGCGCGATACGCCAAACAGCACGGTGTAGTAGTCGAACTCCGTCATGCCGAAGTGATACAGCAGTGCGCCGGAGCCTGCGTCAACGTTTGGATACGGATTTTTGGCCTTGCCGTGTTCTTTCAGGACGCCAGGAATAAGCCGGAACATCTTGTCTACGGTCTTGAACGGCGCATCATCCGGGCAGACGCGATTGCCAAACTTGTTGAACGCGGTGAAGCGCGGGTCGGTTTCGCGCAAGACTGCGTGGCCATAGCCGGGGATGACCTTGCCGCTCTTAAGGGTATCCCATGCGAACTTGACCAATTGCTCGTCGGTTGGCACACCGTTGTATTGCTCATTGATCGCGAGCACGAACTTGAGACACTCCTGATTTGCCAGTCCATGAAGCGGGCCAGCCAGGCCGTTCAGACCTGCGGATACGGCATAGTATGGATCAGACAGCGCAGAGCCAACAGTGTGGCAGGCGAAGGCGCTGACGTTTCCGCTCTCATGGTCACTGTGCAGAACCAGGTAGAGCCGCATCAGGTTGGCAAACTCACCTTTGGGGTCCGGCATGCCCAGCATGTGGGCGTAGTTGGCACCCCAGTCGAGTTTTGGGTCTGGCGGAATCAGGTCGCCCTTTTTAAAGCGAATGCGATAGACAGCGGCGGCAACTCCCGGCAGCTTGGCGATAAGCTGAAGCGCATCTTCGAGTGCCGGTTCCCAGTATTCGGTTTTCTTCATGCCCTCGTTATAGCGGCGGCGAAAGACAGAGTCTTTTTCCATGACCAGAATGCCGGTGTTGAACATACACATGGGGTGCGAGTCGTCGGGCATAGCGCGCATGACGTCAAAGACGTATGAGGGGACTTTAGCGCGCTTGCGGAGATCGGCCT
>CAZVVA010000100.1:0-13703 GCA_964630455.1 uncultured Candidatus Sumerlaeota bacterium | reverse complement strand
TCCTCTCCCCTTGCGGGAGAGGATGGAGGTGAGGTTGAAAATGCGCCTTGTGCGTGGGGATTATCAATCTCCTTAGATGCTAACTCATTTGACAAAAAGCTGAAAAAACTATTGCATTCAGGCGGAAAAGATCACCTGGAACAAGGAATGAACCACAGATCGCCAGTTTATTTGCTCGTTCTCATTATCGCGCTCGCAGCCGTTCTACGCCTTTATTCACTCGGTTCCAATCCGCCAGCTCTCTTTCGCGATGAAGCCGAAAAGGCCTACACTGCCTACTCACTCCTGAAAACCGGCGGCTATATCTACTTTGAAACATTCCCCACAGGATCGCGTGTCTGCTTTCAACCTTTCCCGCTTTTTTGCAATGTGTTTGGCGTGTATACATCCGCCATTTACCAATATCTTGACGTCCCCTTCGTTGCACTCTTTGGCCTGACCGTATTCGCCACCCGAGCGCCAGCTGCCCTCGCCGGTATCCTGACCGTGCTGCTCACCTTCTTCCTGGCAAAGCGGCTCTGGAACAACACACGCCTGGCTCTCATTGCCTGTCTGCTCCTTGCGATTTCTCCCTGGCACGTGCTCTTCAGCCGCTGGGCCCTGCAGGGAATCCTCGTGCCGATGTTTCTCACAATAGCCCTGCTCTGTTTTCTCAAGGGCATTGAGCAAAGACCCCGCTATTGGTTGCTCGCCGCTTTAGTATTTGCCGTTTCCTTTTACGCCTATGCGGTGGCTCGCCTGTTTATCCCGATCTTTCTGCTCCTGCTCTGTCTTGTCTATTGGCGAAGGCTCGGCGAGGCGCGGCCATGGGCCCTGGGCAGCTTAGGCCTGTTCATGATCCTGGCTGTTCCAGTCCTCCTGTTCACACTCAGTGCACACGGAGGTTCGCGGTTTGAGCGAATCTCGATTTTTGCTCTCAATCTCCCATGGTATAAAACGCTGCTGCTGTTTCTCCGTAACTATATCGAACACTACTCGCCTCTCTTTCTGTTTTTCAAAGGCGATGAGCTCACGCGCCACAGTGTCCAGAGTCTAGCATCTATGCACGTACTGGGCGTGCCATTTCATCTGAATCCCAAATCCGTCGGTCTTCTGCTTACCAGCTTTGGCGTACTTTACCTCTTTGAAGCGCCATTTCTGATAATTGGCCTGATACGGCTCGCCAGGCGCCGCACGCAGGCAGACCTCCTCTTGCTCGGCTGGTTTCTCCTGTTCCCTGTTGGAGCAAGCCTGACGCGCGAGGGAGTACCTCATGCGCTGCGTTCAATCGTCGCGCTTCCCGTGATCCAGTTGATCACAGCGATGGGCATTCATGCCGTCCTCAAGTGGCTTAATCCCACTGAGCAACCGAATCGTCCAGTGGTTCCTCATGTCAACCGTATGATGCGCACAGTCCTCCTTTGTCTCGTCATTGTCGCCTGTATTGCAGTGCTTCTGTTCGTCTTCAACCTCTTCGTGCTCTATCCCATCTACTCGGCGCCTGATTGGCAGTATGGAGTAAAGGAGGCCATCGAATATACACGGCACCATTCCCCTCCCCCTATGCACATTTACTTCTCCGGCTACATCACCTTTGCCCCGTACCTAGTGCTCTTTTACGAAAAGATACAACCAGCTCATGTAAAAGCCAATGGCTTTCGTTCGCTGTCGTATGTCTTCATGCCCCCTGGTCTCGACATGGAACGCTTTTGGCCCCAAATCTCATCCAACTCGCTGGTCGTTTTGTACCCTCAAGAACTCAAAAGCAAGACACCCGTATATGAAGTTTTCCTTCCATCGTACACATCGAAGCCACGCACACATATTGCCTTTCAGATTTTCAAAAAAGAGTAATATTGCCTGTAGTTCTCGCAGCACATGCGGCCTCATCGCGAATTAGCCTCTGGCAACTCTGCACCCCCTGTGCTGCACTAAGTCGAGTCTCAACCGGTATGGCAGGCAAATTTTCGCTTGAACATCAGCCTCAATCTGCGTAAGAGCGTGTCTGTTTCCTTTAACCAGTCAAATTCACGAATCACAATCGCGAGAAATCAGGAGTCTATACATTGTCAAAACGCAATACAAATCAGCCCCCGGAGAAGAAAGGGCTCTTCGCACGCCTGAAAGAGCGCCTGGCAAAAACCAAGCACAGTGTGATTGACCGGGTAAGAACGCTGGTTGCGCTTCGCGGCAAAATTGACGAGGAGCTACTGTCAGAAATCGAAGAGATTCTTATCCAGGCCGATGTCGGCGTGTCAACCACAGCCAAAATCATCAGCACTATCCGCGAGGAAACCACAGTTCGCGGCGTGAAAGACCCACAGACGCTCATCACAGTCTTCAAACAGGCGCTGCTATCCATCGTCAGTAAGAGTGAGCGTCCGCTCGCACCCCCAACCGCAAAACCCTCCGTAATTTTTGTTGTCGGGGTAAATGGGGTTGGCAAGACCACCACGATTGGCAAGCTCGCAAAGCGCTACCATGATGCGGGCAAATCTGTCATGCTAGTGGCGGCTGACACCTTCCGCGCAGCCGCAGTCGAGCAGCTCGAAATCTGGGCCGAGCGCTCTCACAGCGACTTCGTCAAGCAAAGCATGGGCGCTGATCCGGCATCGGTATGCTACGACGCGCTGAACTCCGCTAAAGCCAGAGCCACTGACGTTGTCATTATTGACACTGCAGGCCGTCTCCACACGAAGATCAATCTCATGGAAGAATTAAAAAAAATGGTACGCGTAATAAAAAAACTCGTTCCCGAGGCCCCGCACGAATCGCTCCTGATCCTCGACGCAACAACAGGCCAAAACGCCATCAACCAGACTAAAATATTCAGCCAGGCTATTCCTGTCACCGGTATTGTCATGACGAAACTCGATGGAACAGCTAAAGGGGGTATCCTGGTGGCGATTCGCGACCTTTTCGAAATCCCGGTCGTCATGATCGGCGTAGGCGAAAAACTCGAGGATCTGCGCGACTTCAACCCCAAAGAGTACGTTGACGCCCTGTTCGAAAGCTGAATACCCCGCACTAGTTTACCTTATTCAATCTCACATTTGGCACTCTGATTATAAGTTATCTATTAGTTTGTGAACGGCTCATCAAAAAGTTCATTTTTTTCTTGCAATGCATGAAGAGCCATGTATAGGATACTTGTATGTCGTAAGGATTTCTCTACGGGATTACCGTATTTCAAAGGAAAGGAGGTTATGAAACTTAGCATTTTAAGGTGTGAATTTTAAATCTTTAAATTTTATGAAGGGAGGGAATACTTGATGCGAAAGGTTGCATTGTTCGTAACAATAGCATCATTGTGTCTCATCGGGACAATGGCTTATGCCGCCCCTTATGCAGCGGATCTCAGCTCAACACCGACCCTTTTCCAATCAGGGGAAACTGTTGAACTCGAGTTCGTTCTGAATGAGGACGCCAAGACCGTGACAGTGGAGGTTATGGGTCCGCTTCCTGACACCACAGTACTGAGAACCTTCAATCTGGGTGCTCTAAGCCGTGGTGATCAGAGTGTCACCTGGGATGGACAAACCTTCTGGGGTGCTGATGTTGCCTCGGGAAATTATAATTTCACAGTCAAGGCAGAATCTGATGGTTATGGCAGCAGCTGGACGAACATTACTGCCATGGGAGCATATGACGCGTGGACGACTCCGACCTCGGAAGTTGTACCCAACACTCCCAACGTGCGCGGTATCGGCTTTAACGGAACCAACCTGATTATTGCGACCACCAGTCCACGACAGCTGTCCGTAGTAAGTTCCAGCGGTAATTTTCTGCGTACTTTGGGCTTAACCGTTGTTGATACCTACGATGCGGATGACGATGGATATACTACGGACACGTGGACGTTAGACGGCTGGTTGGGACCGTATGATGTCGCTACTGCCACTGACGGGAGTATTTATCTCAGCGCATACCGTGGCGCTGGCTTCCCAATCGTTCGTATTGAGGCAGATGACGCTGGCTCAAGCCCAGTAGCAGTTGCTTTTATGGGGGCTTCCTGCCGTGCGCTTGACGTCGTCAACGCTGGTGCAAGCACTATTATTTACGAGGGCGGCAACGCAGGTTCAGTTGCAACGAGAGTTCATACTTCCACCGATGGCACTACGTTCAGCCTGTTAGAATCAACAGCTGCCATGCCAAATTCGCACATGATTATTGGTCGCGATGGCAACACCGGCGGTGACGGAGACGTGCTCTGGGGCAGCACGAACGGCGGTTTTGTTGAGCGATGGGTCAGGTCAGGTGGAACTTGGGCTAACGACACCGCCTTCTCAGGCCCAGAAAATACGTGCGGTGGCGATTTCTTCCAGCTTGAAGGCAAAGATGTGATTGCGGTCATTCTCAACAGCGACAACAACATCGTCCTCGCCGATGGTGACACCGGAGAAGAACTTGGACGCTGGGCCCCGCCTACTAGCCGGGCAAGCTGGGGCGGAAATGGTGACCTCGTGGTGGTCTCAGCGGGCGCTATATATTTCGTCTTGCCGGATTGCAACATATTCGGCAAGCTGGGATATGGTGAAATAGGCTCCGCTCAGTACTACTCGCCTCAAGGCGTTACAGTGGTCTATGACCAGACAAGTCCCGATTTCGGCAGAATCTACGTGTCCAACGCTCGACCTCTGGTATCTACCAATCCGGGTGCAGAGACAAATAAACAGGGCGTCTATTCACTTCGGAACGACTTGAGCTGGTACGGCGGCAGCGAGGCGAATTCATGGACGCTGTCCGGAAATGACCCGAGCAACCACTGGGATCCGGGCGACTCGTGGAGCCCGCGCAAACTCCATATTGGCGACGATGGCCTGGTCTGTCTGGGTGATTCAGGGTCAAACAACGTAACAGATGACTTCTATCTGTATTATCCCGGTACTGACCCGGTAACACAAGCAACGGCAGTTCTCGTTGCTGGAGATGGCAACCATGGTCGCGTGTGTGCTGGGCAGACAGTTGGCTCTGGTGCTTCCCGCGTGCTTTACGGTCTTGACCGTGACCAGGCCCCAGGTACTGATACATTCCCGGATTTCTACAAGTGGGCAATTGGCAATACTCTGGACAATTATTCAAGTCCAAGTATGCCAACGTTGATCTGGTCGGATTCAAGTACAAATAACCCGACTGAATCGACGCTGTATAGCGTATACGATGTGGTTATCGGCAGGACGAGCGGTGATGCCTATTTCGTGAATAAGCGCTGGTCAGGCACCCAGCCGTTGATCTTCAAGTGTGACCGTGACGACGGAACTTCTGCAGGCCTGAGATGGGTGAAGACCGCGGGTGAAATCTATGCCGAATCAGGGAGTACGCTTGATGACGCTGACCTCATCTATGCATTCGGTGTTGCTGAGGATGAGGCGCGAAATCGCATTGTATCGTGTCAGAATCACGGATCTTGCTGCGGTGAGGATATCATCTTATATGATCCTTCAAACGGTAACTATGTCGAGCACTTTCAGCACGGCGGATCTAATTGTAATGCCGTGGCTTTTGACCCGGCAGGTAACATCCTGACCGCAAGTGCAAATACTGAACATGTGCGTATGTGGGCACCTCCTGGTGCAAGCGAGTATACCACAACCTCTTCGAGCTCGATCAGCTTTACAAACCTTACGCGCTTGGAGGACTGGAGAGAGTATTAATACCAATCGTCCTCTTCGGGTAAACGTGTAAACGTGGCCCGCAATTGCTCACTCAAGCAATTGCGGGCTTTTTTTTGCAGTTTAAAATGTCCAAAAATTCATCAGGGAAAGAATTTATACTGTTTTGCATATTGAATGTCCGTAATTCACAGTGCATGGGGCAGACACATGGGTCTGCCCCTACGTTATATGTCCATTTCACCCCTACTGCATGAAACCACCGAGTTGCACGCAACTTGTGCGCCTCTGGCGTAAATGCTCCTGTAGGGGCGAATCCGCCGCGGTCCGCCTCGGCGGATTCGTCCTTTCGCTTCTTTGGTTTTCGGTCATTTATTTTGCGAATGGGTATAAGTGTTGGACGAAAGGCCTTTGGAGTGCATCCGCCGCGGCGGATGCGCTTGCGATCTCAAAAGCGGCAGCTGCGCTATGCTTTGCTGCCGCACTCCAAAGCCCCAAAACGGGCATTTTGAGTTAGTAGGCTATTCTACAGGCGGGATTTCTGGATATCTTATTAGGCGCGCATTATACCGCGAAGGAAGTTCTTTCAGTAGCTCTTCTACTACTCCCAGGTTGCGAAATTCCTCTGGCAGTTCCTTTTTATGATAGAGCCTGATAAAATGGACGGCGTATTGATCTTCTGTATAAGTGTTCATATAATTCACAAAGCGTTTAGAGTTTAAATAGCCTTTTGATTTTGCGGATTCAAAAATTGCCTTTTTTTCTAATAGAGGGTAGAGAAGAGATTTAAGTTCATCATGATTGACGAATCGAGCATCATAGAGTATCATAAGCTGATACTCTACTTCCCTGGTCTTTATTTCCGTTTCCCCAAGGCGTGCAATAACGTTATCGAGGTCAGCCGGTGCAGTACTGATATTATCATTCAGGAAGACGGGTTCAGCATCTCCGATGAGTTTCTTTTTGAAATCCTTCACGATGTCGTATACATAAAATTCTCCTACGTTCGCCACCACGAATCGTCTCACTTCTGGAAATGGCTTAGGTTTGCCCTTTTTAAAATCTTCAATGAGCAGAATAAAGAGTCCTTCGCCACTGCGAATTACTGGACTGATTTCACCAATGCGCAGCTTTCTTATCGCCTCTGCCAGGGTCTGGGTAATCTTATCAAGCCTGGAAGGCCCCAGCACTCCTCCTCTTGCTGATTCATCAGCTTCGGAGTATTCTTTTGCCAGAGCGGCAAAAACCTGGGGCTCTTTTTCAATTTCCTTTCTTATCTTTTCTGCCAGGTGATACTTCTTCTGTTTTTCCTCTTCATTGAGGCCTATCATATTAAAAAAAATCATACGATAATACACTTCGTCAGGCTCCGTAAATTCCTCTATATTTTCCTCATAGTAATTCAACCATTTCTCTTCCCAGGGCTTTCTCGCCTCCCGGATAACCGGATACATTTGTGTCAGCATAAAATACTCCCAGGCCATTCGATAGGAATTATTTTTCATTCTCAGAGTAAAGTAATCTTTTTCATCCAGTTTGTTTCTCTGTATTATGAGTTTTGCGATTTTGTTAAAGGCTATTCTGTTAAGTACCTCTTCCTGACCTGTATTATTATTGTATAATGGATATTGAGGGCTGCGTCGGTCACCATTGCTGTAAAACACCGTCTTGTAGTCAATGAAGGCGCTAAAATCCGACTGCCTCACATTGCCGCCCTTAAATGTGAGTAGTATGGTGTTTGTAGAAGCTGACGTTGCACCTATATTCTGAGCCGCCACAGCAAACGCCAAAACAGATAGGATAAAAGTCAGAACAAACGATTTCTTCATCATTATCTACCTTTCCCGGAGCAACGTTGCTCTGAAAAGAATTTTATTTGAGTCATCTTATACCTGTACCATTATGTGCGCCTAAGGCGCACTAACTACTACAACACAACGTACACGACGGGAGCGGGTCGTCCTACATTCTGAACTTTTAATGTGCCTAAGGCGTATTAACGTAGTACTCGTCGTGCCGTCGTGGTTTGATATTTCTTTTTGTTATGTGCTCTTATTCCAAAATTGGCGAAACGCTCCGTGAGTATTCCTTCTCCAAAAGAACTGCGAGAGGATATCATCACTTAACCCGCCAGTCAACAATTAGTATACCGTCTCCACTCTACTACCGATATTGACCGGCTGACCTGTCCGCTGGTAAATGTCGGGTAACGCCTCCATGCCCGGACCGAACGCTTGGGTTATCGCAAAGGCCCCCTCACCCTATCCCTCTCGCCTGAGGGGACTTGTGCGCCTGAGGCGTAGAGGAGCAAGGTTTACCCGCCTCAGGCGAGGTTTACCCGCCTTAGGCGAGGTGAGGTTGAAAATGCGCCTTGTGCGTGGGAATTATATCTCTCTCTCATGAAATGGTAATTCATTTGAGAAAGAGCCAAAACACTAAGAGCACCTAACAAAAAGAACTATCAAACCACGACGGCACGACGCGAATGCGCCTTAGGCGCATTGAGAATTCAGAAAGTTGAGGCGACCCACCCGCCGCGGCGGTTCGCCCCTACTCCCGTCGTGTACGTTGTGTCGTAGTGGTTTATGCGCCTTAGGAGTATTAGAATTTCATTTTGAAAGTGTCTCTAAATCGAATGCCATCGCTGGGAAGCCAGGAATCTGTTTCAAAGGTGTGAACACCTGGTCAAATGGGTTACCATTTATACCCCGCTATTGATTCAGCGCAGCCCAGGTCGCCCAGAGAGCCCGAATAGGCTCGGGGTCAGTCAGACCAGCGAGTGGGTGCCCTGCATCGTGCAGAAGCGGTGAGCCTTTTTGCGGTGAGAAATCTCCGTTGCTGGGGTTAGTGAATTTCGGGTCACCATATAGCGCAGAGGTCTCTTTGTCAAAATCCACGAAGTCTTCTTTGTTGTTCCAGAAGTGGTTGCCGTTGGTGCGCGCGCCGATGCCAGGCGGTCGTCCTTCTTTTGAATACCTGGTCAGACCTTGCGCATTGTTGACAAAGCTATTATTCCGTATGATTAAGTTACAGCTGTCGTGGAACCCTATGCCGGGGCCATTTTCAGCAAGAAAGACGTTGTTCTCGATAATAACGTCGGAACGAGCGTAAGCCCAGATTGCTCCGCGATTCTGGGAGAACAGATTATTGGCGATGCGCCCGTGGGCTGATTTATTGCCGAGATAAGCGCCAGCTCGATTGTCGCCGATTACCAGATTGTCGATCATATCCATCGTCCCACCAGTGTTACGCACCGCATGATACTCACATCGGCCAAGGATATTTCCTATGATTTTGACGTGAGAGTTGGCATGCATGGTGACCACACTGTGCCCGGCATCCGTGAGAATGGAGTTGCTCACGGTGCCGTTGGCACCCTCAAGGAAAATCAGGGCGTAGGCAAAGCCTGTGCTCCTGCCTTCAGTGAAGGTCACGTTGGTTCTGCCTGCAGCCATTATAGCGTAAGGCGTGGTTTGGGGACGTTCAATGGGCTCGAGACGGCAACCGCGAATTACCGCGTCGCTGTCTCGCACATAAATTGCGGCAGGCGCTTCTAACCGCGCATCGGTTGATTTCTGAGACCATCGTACCGTCAAATTCTCAAGCACAACGTCCTTGGTGCCTCTGATAGTGATGGTTGGTTCGTTGCCGAGCAGTTCAATCGTGCACGTGCGCGCATCCTCGCCACGAAGCGTCAGGGGCTTGGTGATTTCCAGGGGGCCTTCGTGCTTGCCTGGCGGAACGATGACAACACCACCGGATTGTGCCTTGTCTATCTCTCCCTGAAGAGGCGCGGCTTTAGTTGGTGCTACTCCTTCCATTCCGGTTTCAAATGTATAAGCAACGGGTTCGAGAGGGACACCTTTTGCGCTTTGAAAATTCTTATGACTCACAGAATTCAAGCCCAGTCTGTATGACCAGCTGGGTTGTAATTTCACTGGCAACACGCAGGTCTTTTTGTCACCTGTCCAATAGATTTCACCGGCTACTTTAGGGAATTGCTCGCCACCGCCGGTCCATGAACAGCCCCCACCCATTTCCTGGTCAAAAGTTACCCGCAGTTCAGTAATAGCAGGGGAAACGTTCTTTACTCCACTTGGAGGAGACATACTTACGATTTTGGGTGGCGTAAGCGCCGCCACTGCACTGGTCGGTGCTCCCGCAGTGGTGAAATAGATCGCCGTTGGAGAAGTGGGCACGCCCTCTTTGCTACGGAAGTTCTTATGGGACTTTGAGTTTATTCCCACCCGGTAAAATTTCCCAGGCTCAAGCTCTACAGGAAGCACGCAGGTTCGTGAATCTCGCCATAAAGGCATGCCAGTCGTTTTGGGATACACCTCGCCGCCCCCCGTCCATGAAAAACCGCTAGACATATCCCGGTCGAAAACCACAACAATCTCTTTTAGTGAAGGGTTAACACCTTTCGCCCCAATTGCTGGAATGGTTTTAATAATCTGTGGTGGAGTGGTGTTAACGCTTGCTGACTCTTCTTCCTTTGTGCCGCTGAATCTTTCAACGAAGTTTCTATCACTTTCCTTTTGCTTCTGCGGGTCAGCCCATTCAGGGTAGCTGGTTGTCCAGGTGATTTTTTCAGGCGAGAATGTTGGTTGCTTGCCTTGCTGATTCCACCACTCACCCCATTTTTGCCAGTCATAGCCGAAATTCACGCCTGTAAGACGTGCCAGCGAAATCTGCGCCCAGAATCGCGTATTCTGATTGTAATGATAAATCAAATGAATAAGCTCCGGCACCACCGATTCATCGCCAATTATCCCCAGCGCCCTGACCGCCATCCAGCGATCGCGATTGTCCTTTTCCCGACGCTCAGCAGCAATATGGAGCAGCAGCTTGACGGCTTTTTTGCTCTTTATGGCCGCAAGAAAGTTAATCGTATCATAATATTTCCGGCTCCATGGGCCTTCCAGAACTTTAATCCATCTCTCCTCAAGCTCTGCTTTAGCAGAATCTGAGAGGTCAGCATATTCACTTTTGTCAAGAAACGCAGAGAAATTTTCTTCCGTCCACTGCATATAAAGCCTTTGCGGCTCATTCAGTACTTCAGGAAACGCTTTCTTCTCCACGTTCAGCGTACCAGATGGGGAAACCTGAGGCTGACTTATCCCCATTGGAATCAAGAAGAAAGTAAAGAGGGCTAACATCACCCAGCTTAGAAGCGTTCGCTGCCAACCAATTCTTTTGGAGGAGCTGGCGACGAGTCGCATCACCCTTCTAAACACAAAACTGCGATGCTCAAGAATGCCCACCATCGCAGGCACCGGGCGTGCTGGACTATGCTCTGCCAGAGCGAGAATCGTTTGCTCATAAGTATGTTTGGGTAAGTTTTCATGAGCAGATACGACTGCCTCATCCACCACCATCTCCCGATAATGCCGAACCTCGCGTCCCGCCAACCAGACCAGCGGATGAAACCAGTAAAGAATTTGGAGTAAACTTTGCAGCCCGTTCATAATGGTATCCCTCCTCTTTATATGGGTTAATTCGTGACAAACAGCCATTTGCAATTGCTCCGGGGTCAAGCGCTTTAGCAAATGCTCAGGGAAGAGTAATTGGGGCTTGAACCAGCCGAAAAGGCACGGACAATGGCTCTCCGGAACAATAATACATCCAGGGGATTTTCTGAGCCCGACTTTCTGAGACCATTCTGCCAGTTTTTCTTTAAACCATGAAGGTGGCGGCTGTCCGTAAGCAGATAACCACCCCCGAAATCTGCCGGCACTCATTAAACTTCTGAGCAAAAGCCCTGCAGCGCCCATCAGCCAAAGGACAAAAAGAATATGCTGGTAAGTAAATGAAGTTATACCAGAGACAACAGGTAATTCTTGAGCTGACGTGGACGGAAGAGACGAACCGACCTCATTATCGCTTATTACGCTCTCATCCTCGATAGCAATTGGACCTTCGATAGCAGTCCTGGGCAAATGCGCAGCAAAGACTTGCCATTCCTCTTGCGCACTATTGACCGCTACCTGCTGGGATGAGAAAATTTCCGAACGCACAAGGAGATTGGCAAGCGAATAATCATGTCCCAGATGCGGTGGAATAAGGAGTTTGATAAAAACCAAAAGCCAGAGCAAATGCAGCATCCGCACCGGGGCTTTGCGCCATAAGAAACATAGAGCACCAACCACTATAACTATGACTACCAGCTGCCACGATGTGGCGAGCATCCATTGCCCCCATAACCTGATAATTTCATTCATCATTTCTTGTTCCTCGCCTTTTTCTCATTATCCTGCGCTTGCTTTTCTTTAAGCTGCTTAATGATCCCTCGCAGAGTGGAAATTTCCTCTGCCGAGGGCTCTCTGCCTTCAAAAAAGTGGACAAGAAAAGGTTCGAGTGCTCCATCCAACACGCGGTGGGAAAAATTCTTAACCGCCGCCCCCACCATCTCCTCCTGACTGAATCGAGCACGGTAGAGATAAGAATTTCCCACCTGAGTGTATTCGAGAGCAGCCTTTTTTACCAGCCGGGCGAGCATTGTCTTCACAGTCTTATAAGCCCACTGATTATTAGACGAAAGTGCGGCGAAAAGGTCTCGAGCAGCCAGTGCGCCCCTTTCCCAGAATGGCTTCATAATAATCCATTCAGCTTCAGACAGACGTGGTGGACTGGAAACTTTTTTGGCTCTTCTCTTCATGAAGATTGATCCTCCGGCATCCTTAGATTCGCCCAATTAAGAACATATATAAGCGGTAGCCTACACTTGTAGGCTATGTCAATAGCTTTTTTGCGTTTCTTCGAACACATATCTGCCGGCAGCCAATAGCGCGATTGTGATTGAGGGAAGAACCACATAAAGATCATTGGATATGCTTAACTTACCCTTTCAAGGAGAGACATGTCGGCAGGATTATGGTCGAGCCACTTCAGTCCAGATCAACCGTCAGCCCATCATGGGCAAGCTGATACTCTGCGGGCAATGTCGAGTTAATCTCCTCGTGGTCCAGACGGTGAGAAATGTGTGTGAAATATGCTTGGCGGGGTTGTAACGCTTTCGCTATTTCAAGCGCTTCGGCAAGCGAGAAATGTGTGGCAAAGGGCTTCTCACGCAATGCATTAATTACCAATAGCTTCAGCCCACGCATCTCAGCCAGCGAACTCTCAGGTATCTTGTTCGCGTCAGTAATGTAGCAAAAATCATTCAAGCGATATCCCAAAATCTCCATACTGCCGTGCCACACCGGAATCGGGGTGATGGCTATCTCACCAATACGAAATGGGGCATCAGCACGATGCAATTCAAACTGTGGCACTCCCCCACCGATCTGTACTGGGCTAAAACAGTAGTCATACCGGCGCTTTATATCATCAATAACGTTCTCATTGCCGTAAACATCAATTGCCCGGTGATGCACTAGGTTGTAGATGCGCAAATCATCAATCCCCGAGATATGGTCTGCGTGATTATGCGTAAATAGCACCGCGTCCATACGATCAATCCGATGCGTGAGGGCCTGTTGCCGGAAATCGGTTGAACAATCAATCAGCACCCGGCTGTCTCCCTCCACGCAATAAACGCTAGAGCGAAGCCGTTTATTCTTCGGATTTTCTGACTGACAGACCCGACACCGACATCCAATTATCGGGACGCCGAACGACGTACCTGTACCCAGAAACACTACGCGCATCACGCACTCCCTTCACCCCTACGCCGCATGTTTCCCCCCCGGTTTATCAGCCTCAGGCCGATTCCGCTACTCCAGAGGCGCACTCGTCGCACAAGTCCGAAATACTCTGGCCAATACCATCAGCATTTGTAAAGAGGAAAAATGGGTGCAATTGAATGCTGCGGAATGAAGCCGCCTGGGCCGCCAGGTTGTTGGACTGATCCTCGCGTCAACTTAATTCCTGCGTAAGCCAGTTTGCGCGCAATGCTTCCCTTCTTCATCTCACCAAAAATTTGCATAGTTTCCTCTCCTCACCAGCGCGAGTGCCAATCCTAATTAATGACAAGCAGACTAACGATTTGGCTTGACAATTAGTTTATTGGTGATTAAATAGATATATACTCAAAAAGTATAAGTCGGGACTAAGACGCAGAGTAATTTCGTTGTCACGTGCATGGCTCATAAGGAGGTAATACCCATTACC
>CAZVVA010000099.1:2137-13787 GCA_964630455.1 uncultured Candidatus Sumerlaeota bacterium | reverse complement strand
CCCTCGCATCAAGGAAATATTGTCCAAATGCGAAATCCGAGATGAACCCGAACAACAAGCCACCGTGCTGCGTGCATGTTGACCTCGATGGCCTCTGGGCGATACGTGAATGCTATGGCCTTCCTGGCAACGACTTCCTTGTTCACGATCCAATTTACGAACAGGGAGTGCCGAATTTTCTTGCACTGTTCGAGCGATTTCAGATCCAGGCCACATTCTTTGTCGCAGGCCGTGATGCAGACGTGCTGGAAAAGCAGGAGCAGTTGCGCGACATCGTGCGCCACGGCCACGAGATCGCAAACCACTCCTACAGCCATCAGATCGGGTTTTCACGCCTGGGGCGCACTGAGATTCGCGCGGAGCTTAAGCGGTCGCAAGAAGCCATCCAGCGCGCAGTTGGCACCACGCCCGTTGGCTTTCGCGCACCAGGATATGATCTCTCACCCGCTTTGCTCGGCCAACTGGTTGAGCTGGGCTTTCGCTACGACTCATCTCTTCTCCCCACGTTTTTCAGTCCCGCGCTCCGCATGATCGCGCGCTATCTCTCAGGCAGTCTCATCGCAAAGCGAGCACAGTACGGACGCCTTGTTTATGGCCGGGCACCTTTGCAGCCATACCGTATCAATCTTGATCGCCCCTGGCGCAAAGACGTTCGCAGTCCGCTCGTAGAAATTCCAATTACAACCTCGCCCCTTTTGCGCCTGCCGTTTCATGGGAGTATCGCCATTACTCTGGGCATAAAACACGTAGAGCGAATTGTTGCAGCACTCATCAGGCGCCGGCTTCCCATCACGTACGTATTTCACGGCATTGACCTGGTAGACCTTCGCGGCGTCAACGTGGTGGGGAAACAAAAAGGAGGCCGCTTCTTTAACGTTCCGTTCGACGAAAAACACCGGATCGTCGAGGAAATTCTCGCTCTCCTTACGCGCAACCTCTCACTGCTTCTTTCACGATCATGGCCGGATCGCTTACCTTCACCAAAGGCATGAAGACAGTTAGGCCGCGCATTTGTCACGTCTTTTTTCTTTACCTCTGCGCAACGAAGGACTATGTTTAAAATTGATAGTTTTTTCTGTCCAATCCAGCTATAGGTAAGGTGCAACACCTAGAATGTGGCCATTTGAGAAGCCATTCGGTGCGAATCTGATCCAAGATCACTTTTCTTTTCGGCACAAGGCATATCTCAAGCTCATGGGATATCCCTTCATTTGGTCTAGGGGTGAACTAGTCTTGCGTCATCTACAACCCCAGGATGGCGACCACATTCTTGACATCGGCTGTGGTGTTGGCTTGTTCGTGTCTGAATTTGCGGCTCGCGGCGCACAGGTTACCGGCCTCGACATAGAAAGACAGAACATAGCAATTGAAGTGCCGCAGAACCCCTTTGTACGAAGACGAGTTTCTTTTGTGTGTGCAGATGCTGTTTCTCTGCCGTTTCGTGATGGCACTTTTGGCAAGATCACAATGGTGGAGTGCTTAGAGCATATCAAAGAAGACGGGAAAGCCCTGAGCGAAATTCGAAGAGTGCTTTCCCCGAAAGGTATCGTCGTCATTACCGTGCCAACGTATCCAGGCTATCCTCCTCACCGTGTATTCGCGCGCGTAATTCCTTTATTGCCGCAGCGGCTTCTTCGCAGGGCCGCCAGGGATAGTCAGAAGCGCGTCCTGACGTATTCCGAAGATCCTGATTCTGTTGTGCTGGCCAAGGCGGATACAAATGAGATGCTTAAAGCCTTCGGGCACGTTCGTCACTATACGCAGGAAAGCCTTATTTCTCTATTGCGGGAGCACGGATTCAATATCCTCCATGTCAAGCAATTCCAGAAGCTTTTTGAAAGCGAGATGATTGCCTTTAACCTTGGCGTTCGCGGCTTTCAGCGCCCCTTGCTTTACCCCTTCATGAGGGCTGTTGCCTTGCTAGATCACTGCTTACCGAGATCCTATCCAGGTGTCGAGCTCCTCGTAGTGGCCTCAAAAACATGAGGACAGTGAGGCCGCGCATTTGTCACGTCTTTTTTCTTTACCCCTGCGCAGTAAAGGGCAAGCCGCTCGTGGTGTGCGTCAAAGAACTTATCATCGCCGATCCTGGCTGCGTGCCTTATGAAGGGAGTGAGAAGATCTTCCCCAAGTAGCCTTGAAGCGTATCCTAGAATTGAAAAGATATGGCAGCCTGGCCAAGGGACCACCAGAGGTTGCGGTTCTTTTTCTGTTGCCAATTGTCTGAGCAACGCTATACTTTCTTTTTTGATAATTCGCCGCCTATTCAGAGGCGCTATTTGAGCAATGCGATGGTCGAGAAGACACAAAGGGCATACTCCCAAGAATGCTTGCACAGAGCGATTGCGCGGATTCGGGCAAACGACCTTGTGGGGGGCATTGACGAACTCCAGCTGGCCATACAAGCAGCACCTGACGAGCCAGACGCCTATGGTCATCTTGCCTGGGCATACATGTGCCTGGATCGCTACGAAGAAGCACTGAAAGCCTACCAGCAGTTGCACACGCTCTCGCCGGGCGATACGGAGTGCTTACTACGAATGGGAGATGCATACTGTGCTTTACAGGATCTCGGTCGTGCAATAGAGACGTATGAGAAGATACTGGCAATCAACAGTCAGCACATAGAGGCGCGGTATCGGCTGGCCGAAACATGGCGCTTCAAGAAGGAATTCGGGGAAGCGATTGCCCAGTATCGGAAGGTTCTAACGATTGATCCCGGGGAGGTGAAGGCCCGATCATCGCTGCGGTTGTGCAAAGCATTGCGTCGTTGCTTCCGGCCACGGCCAATTTGGGTGAAGCGATTGTTGGAGACGCCAACGGTTCGCGGTGTGCTGCGACGCATTCTTGCCAGCTCAGCGATTCGTCGCATTATGGAGTTGGCGCTGGATCATCCGGCCACCGCGCATGACTATCGCTGGCATAATTCTTTGATTCTTGGTTCTTCGCGGGTCTTGTCTCCCGAGACACCGCAGGGAATGGAGCCGGAGAATTTTGCCAGCCACTTTGCACAGTGCACCTGTCCTTTATGGAAATGGTTTGATAGTCTGAAGTTGGAGGGACCGATACAGCGGGCTGTGGACGTTGGCTGCGGCACCGGATATGTAACGCAGCACCTGGCGATGCGTGGTATCCACACTATTGGCATTACCTACAATGATTACGAGATCGAGGAATGCAAACGGCGCGGCATCGAGGTGATGAAAGAGGACATGCATTTCCTTCCATTTAAGAGCGAGTCGGTTGACCTCGTGCTCAGCAGTCATTCTCTGGAGCACAGCATTTCCCCGCTGTTTGCGCTGTGGGAGTGGCGAAGAGTGCTGCGAGGTGGGGGTTATTTACTGATCAATGTTCCCATCGCGATTGAAGGCGATGTGAAGGACGATTTCCCTGAGCTGTGCAAGAGGGATTCGGAAGAGGCAGATTTCTGTGGCGGTGGGTTCGGGGTTGGCGGTCAGGAGGCGGCTGCCACGTATTACACCTACGGCCGGAGTACGGGCCATCATATCTTTGTGCTCGCCTACTGGCAGCTGCGGTGGCTATTTCAAACGGCGGGTTTCACTTTGATTGCCGATAAGCTTGAAGACGTTCTCACTGGGAACTTGCATGATACGAGCAATATTGGTGGCACTCCACTGGCTGACCCAAAGCGAGCTCGTTGCGGCTATTTTATGCTTAAGCGATAGCGCCTGAACGAGCCGGTAGGGGCTTGATTAATCAAGCCCCTACATTGTGGATTTCGTGTTTGTCCTCGAAATCCCATGCGCGACATTTGACATTTAAATGGAAAAACACGCCCCTAACTAAACATGAACGTTGGATACAAAATTCTGGAGCTACTATATCCGACAGCTGTTGATCAGCGGAGATTGTCGCGACTTCCACCACGCCGTTTTGACGAGCACGATCGCTCTGAGTGGTGCCAGCACAAGCAGCGTGAGGTGTTTAAGAGAAGGACGACTATTAGAAGTTTAAACCCGTATAGAATCTATCGCTGCAAGACTTGTGGCGTTGGATTTCGCGACCATTTTCCCGATCCTGCAACTATTAAGAAGTTTTATGACCGCGCAGATTATTACTCCCAGGGTATCTTTCGCTCGTTTGATGAAAAAGGCACACCGCTTATAGAGGAAAGAAACAGGACTTTCCGCGATTACCTGACTTCCATTGGTTTTGAAAACCATAAATTTTCGGGTAATCGCTATCTCGAAATGGGATGTGGAGTAGGGTTTGCGTTGGCAGAAATGAAGCAGCGGGGGTGGGAGCCTTACGGGATTGATGTCTCATCCTGGGCAGTGCAGTATGCAAAAGAAAAACTGGGCATCGAAAATGTCCTTGTGTCAAATAATCTTGAGCAGCTACGTTTTCCCAGCGATTTTTTTGACTTCATTTACCTTGGACACGTGATCGAACACTTGATTACACCTTTTTCCACTCTGAAAGAAGTTGCGCGCATTCTTCGTCCGGAAGGACTCTTGCTTATTATCACGCCCGATATGAATCGTGACGTTTACAATAATTATATTAAAGACCACCTCTGGCTCTTTAGCGATTATTCTATAAAATACTGGCTTCAGGTTGTTGGTTTACGTGACGTGAAGGTCTGGCAAGATGGAGTTGATATTCACGTCACGGAGCAACCTTATTTGATCGCAACAGGGACGAGGCTGTCATAGTAAGCGATAGGAAAAGGGACAAATCTTGTAGGTGCCCGGTTCGCCTTTATGTGAACCAGACTCCCGTGATGGACAAGGTGACTCAAGTAGATGAAGGCCGATGCGGTGCCTTGTAAGTATTGCTTTTTATATTTGGGGTTAATGAATATAGCTCCCTCCTTTTTATTTCTTCAGAAAGCTGTAACCCTGCATTCTGGTACGTAACATGCTTCCTCGTAGTGCCAATATGGGCTAATGTGGAGGATGTTGTCAAAGCCTCCCGGATAGATCGTTACGCTTCACCGACGCCTCCCTTCCTTCTCCCATGCCACTATTTAGCTCGGCTTGTCCGACTTGCTCCTGGTCTGCACTTGATTTATTTCAGTTGACAGGGCAAAATAAATGCCAAAAACTACCACAGAGTTTCTATTCTTAACTCCACTGATGGCTTTCACATTTTCAGGATTCCACTGTGCCTGAAATCACTATTAGCTCCGAAGGGTATTATAGCCAGAGCGAGCGGGTCACGCTTGTCGGCATCTGGTTGAATGTCTTGCTGACGATTTTCAAATTAGTTGCTGGCATAGTGTCGACCTCGCGTGCGCTGGTGGCGGATGCACTGGAATCGTTTTTCGACATTATCTCCACCGCTATCGTGATGGTGAGTTTGCGCATCTCCAGGAAACCCCGCGATGCGGATCACCCCTTTGGACATCAGAAAATCGAGACCCTCGCCTCTGGCGTGGTCGGACTGTTTCTGCTTGCCACGGGCCTGCTCATCCTGCGCAACGCCTATCTCGTACTGCACAGCGGCACCAGTTTTCGGCCCGGACTCCTTGCCTTAATTGCGTGTGTGGTGACCATTCTGACCAAGGAGGGTCTCTACCGTTATACAGCACGCGTGGGCAACCGGTTTGGCAGCCAGCTCATCATCGCCAATGCACTGCATCACCGCTCGGACGCAATTTCCAGCCTCGTGACGTTTTTCACCATAACTCTTGCCTTTTTTGGGCTGCGCGTGTTCGACACCCTGGGTAGTGCTATAGTTGGCGTGATACTTCTGAAAATGGGCTGGAGTATCCTGTGGGGCACAGGCAACGTGTTGATGGATAAGGCACCAAGCCCGGAGTTTCAGGAGCGGTTGAAGAGCGAGATCAGCCGCGTTGATGGTGTGAAAGAAATCACCTCGCTGCGGGCAAGACCGATTGGATCATTTTATCACGTTGAGGTGAAAATCGGCGTGGACAAGAACATCACGGTCGAGCAGGGCCACCAGATTGGTCGCCAGACAGAGATCAATATTATGAAAACCTTCCCGCGCGTTTTTGATGTAATCGTACATCTCAACCCGCGATAGTCTCTTTGCCAGGCACAATTATGATTCTGAAAGCCGATATTAAAAGAAAGCGCTGTGGCACGACTGATTGACCACTATGGATAAATGCGGGGAAGAAATTTCCTGCGTAGGGGCGACCCGGCGGGTCGCCCTTACTACTTAGCGTGTACCTCGTGTTGCAACGATTTCGGGCAACCACAAGGGTTGCCCCTACCTACTACCCAAAATCCTTGTTGTTCGGTGCTACAGCCTCACACTAATGCGGCGCCGCTTCTCGTACGTTAGCACCTCGCGATACCCCACCGCCTTGAGCTGCGACACGGCCTCGCCAAAATAGCGGCCCACCTCCGACGGCGCATGCGCATCCGAGCCCAGGGTAACAGGAATCTTATATTTATACAGCAGTGCCAGGAATCGCTGATCCGGAAAGAACTCCTTCACCGGTCTATCCATACCGCTGGTGTTCAGCTCCACGGCCATGTCGCTCTCGCGCAACACCCGTACCACTGATTCTTGCAAGTCGAGGTAGCCATCTTTGGGCCGATACCCAAACTTCTTTACCAGATCAATGTGTCCGACAATGTCAAATAAACCGGTAGAGATCATATCAATGACCAGACCGAAATACTCTTCGTACACTTCGCGGACGTCGCGCTGAGCGTAGAGCGCCTGTTGCGATTCCTGGTCGAATCCCCACGTGCCAATGTGATGCACTGAGCCGATGATGAAATCAAAGTCGTTTGTCCGCGCATACTCACGTGCCATATCAACTTTTCCAGGGAGGTAGTCCATTTCAATGCCCAGGCGAATTGCGATGCGGGGTCTACGACCAGCCGTATTGTGGCTCATGTAGCGCCGCTGTACTGCTTCTACACGCTGAAAATACTGTGGCATTTCATCAAAATCTGGTGCCAGTTTCTCCCTGTCCTGATACATCCACGGCGAATGCTCGGAAAACCCGAACTCGCCAATGCCCAGTGCAACTGCCCGCTCGACATACTCCTCCAGCGATCCTGTAGCATGATTGCACAAAGTCGTATGGCTATGCAAATCAACCAGCACTGTCAATCACTCCTTAGAAATGGGATAGATTTTTTCCTTCTCGCTTGCGTTAAGGGAAGGAATCTAATACTGCGATTCTTCACGAGAGTCAACGCTTTAGTTTTTCATAACGGTGTCTCTGCGATGCGCAATATTCACGCTAGTACACCATAACAGGAGCTGTGGGGGCTCATCCGCCGCGGCGGATTTTGAGCCCCTACTAGATGGGCGGAACAACGAAACGGAAAAAACTTGTTGAACAAAGCAAGGATACCGTATTAATGATAGGAGAGTTGTAAACGCCACATAGCGAACTTTTGCCGTTAGCCATTTGGCCACACAACTGAAAGGACGGCCTGAGAAATGTCTGAAAAACTGGATAGACGGGAGTTTCTCTCAACGCTTTCGTGGGGAGCAGTCGGCGCGGGTCTATCGTTGCATCTGCTTTCACTTCGTGCACTTGCCCAGATTCCCTGGGATATAGAAAAGGATAGCATCTTGCTTAGCGAGGCAAAGGAATTCAGCCTATCGCCAATGATGCCGTTTGAAGACGGCATCCGCAACGAGTATCCGGCAATCGCCCTGGATAGAACAGGCGTACCGCAGGTCGTTTTTGTATCGCAACGCAAAGGACAGGAAGGAATTTACATCAAGCGATTTCGCGCGAATCAATGGCTTGACGAATCACCTCTCAGCGCCATTACCGGCCTCGAGACGCAACCTGAGATTATCAGGCTGCCTGATGGATTCCTGGCGCTCTGGGCCGCGCGCCGTAGTAACGAATGGCAGATCATCGCAAAGAAAATTACTCGCGGAATTCCGGGCAACGAGATCCTTATTTCCCGAGATTGCCCTGGTTTGAACTGGCGCCCGGCAGTAGCAGTGGACAAAGACGGCAAAGTGTGGATTACCTGGGAACACAAAGAAAGCGCACGCTTCGAGATCCTTGCACGCTGCCTTGCCAACGAAACTCTCTTGCCCGTAATTAAAGTCAGCTCGCAGTCCCATACTGATTGCCAGCACCCGGCAATCGCCTGCGACCAGCGCGGCAATGTATGGATCGCTTACGACGTTTACGAAGGCGAGGGAAACTTTAGTGTTTATCTGCAACGGCTAACTAATGGTTCGCCTGCTCAGGGAATTCAGGTAACTCATCACCCCGCATTTGATGTTGCTCCAGCTCTTGCGGTAGACAAACACAATGACCTCTGGATAGCGTGGCATAGCAACCGTAAGGGTGAAAGCGAATGGGATATCCCACGCTGGTTCCAGCTTTGCTGTTATAAAGATGGTCAGCTCTACGAACCAGTTGCTGAACCGAAGTCGAAAAATCTTGCCAAGAAAGATACAGTTCAGGGTTTCGAATTTGCCCGACTCTATTGCGACAACGCAGGGAGAATTTGGATCACCGGCCGCCCCTCGCATAATTTCTGCATGCAGTATTATCACGGCAATAAATGGTCAGAGCTATATCGCTTTCCGAAGGATGGGTGGGGTGGTCGCGGACATTACCTCCGAGCCGCTATTGATAAAGAAGGAAGCCTATGGACCGTGCGGCGCGATCTAGGCGCAACGATTCTCCAAAAGCTAACTCCCCCGACCGCTGAATCCATAACGCCTAAAGTTCGCCCAGTAACGAAGCCTACCGCACCCGTGGTGCTGACAAACCGTTACGAAAAAACAAAGTTTCCGTTGATCGAGGGCTACCAAACCTTTTTCGGTGACATCCACGGTCACTCCTGGATGTCCGATGGTATGGGTGCGCCTGAAGAGTACTACGCCCTGCGGCGTGACATGTATCGCGACGACTTCGCCAGCCTCACCGACCACGATAACTTCGTCGGCAATGCCCTTTTGCCTTCCGAGTGGGAAGAATTGAAAGAAGTAACCGAGCATCTTAACAAACCGCATGAGTTCATCACATTCTTCGGCCAGGAATGGACAACCGCACGCCCCCCCAGAGGCTTCGGGCACAAGAATATTTATCACATCTCACCAGACATACCATTGATGGACCATACGCTCGAGCGCTGGAACACTACTCAGAAGATTTTCAACAAGGCAAAAAGCCTCGGCGCTATCGCAATACCTCACCACATCGGCTGGACCGGCGTGGATTGGGAAAACGCTGATCCTGACGTAATGCCTCTTGTCGAAATTGTCTCCGTTCACGGTGCTTTTGAATATATGGGAAACCGCCCGATCAAGCATCGCGGCGGCAAACCCGGCTGCTTCGTCCAGGACGGACTTGCGCGCGGGCTGCGCTTCGGCATCATTGGCGGTAGCGATAGCCACGGACTCCTCTGGCATCATCGCGTCGCTTTCAAGCGCGATCCGAACCGCTGCGGGCTTGCTGGCGTACTGGCTAAAGAACTTACTCGCGAAAGTATCTTCGATGCTTTCAAGAAACGCCGCACGTTTGCTACCTCCGGCGTCAAGATGCGCCTTGACTTCCGCATCAACGGTCACCTTATGGGCGAAGAATTCTCGACTTCCGACAACATACAGATAAAAGTTGACGTCATCTCCGAGAGTGATTTGCTCTGGCTCACCATTGTTCGCGACAACAAAGACTTTAATCAATACGGCGGCGAGGGACTGCGCTCCTACTACACCATTGAAGACCGCGACCTTTCACCCGGCACGCATTTCTACTACCTGCGCGTTGTTCTCAAAGATGGAAATATGGCATGGTCAAGCCCTATCTGGGTTAATTACCAGACCTAACTTCGCCATATTGTAAAGTTGACTTCCCTCCACAACATAGCCGGGTGTCTTAGATCGTTCAACGCAATTGAACCGTACGCACAATTCTTCCGAATTACAAGGATGTTTCGGCTTGCGCACAAACCGGCTTCTTAGTATACAAACAGGAGCGACTTGGCACAATTGGTACCGCCGGCTGTCCTACAATTTTTCATTCTAATGATTACACAATTTAAGTGGACAAAAAAATACAGAGATATCTCCCGCCTTATTTACTAATATTACCTTTTATCATTTATCTTCTATTTCCCAACCGGAATTTTTCTGCTGATTCAATGCATTATTCTATCGCTATAGAACAGGGGGATTTGGAGTCATTATTGAATCCCCATCATTTATTATACAATGTTATTGGCTATCTCGTATTTCAATTTTGCCATTTGATAGGTATTTCAATAAGAGCGGTTTATTTATTGCAAATTATAAATTCGCTAGTTGGAGCGTTAGGTATTTATTTTCTTTATCGCGGTTTTCTTGAATTATTCAGATGGAAGAGAACGGAGTTAACTGAAACAAAGCTAAAATTAGGTGCATTCTTATTATCTCTGCTCATTGCTTTTACTGCGGGTTACTGGTTTTATTCCATTGAAACCGAAGTCTACATATTTGCCATGTTTTTTGTTATTCTTGGATTCTTTATATTAACGAAATCGCTGACTAAAAACCAGCTGACTTCCCGCACTTTGATAACATTGGGAATCATTATAGCTTTTGCCTGTCTTTTTCATCAAACACATATCTTCTTTTTACCTGCTGCCATTATACTGCTTTCTTTTCAGGAGAAGTCATTCTGGAAAAGAAAACTTTTCTATCTGCTAGTGCCTTTCATTACTATAGTTGGTCTTGCCTATCTAATTGGAGCATACCTTACCGGTCATCTCAAAAGCTTTGATGCATTTTATTCCTGGATTACGCTTTACGCTCATGGAGGAGTCTGGGGGCATTTAAAGGTATTAAATATACCTGCAAGTGTTAGTGGTTTAACAAGGGCTTTTGTTCTTTCCAGTGTTATCAAGGACCTTGTAATAAGCAAATTCTTGAATTTTAATATTGTCATTCTGTTATTGGCTACGATGATATTTTTCCTTCTGCTATTTATTAATTTTGTTAAACTGCTGTTAGGTTTTCCCGCCTATTTTAAAATCTATTATCGGCTAATAATTTTTTACATTTGTTGGATTATACCGTATGCAATTTTCGCCTTCTGGTGGGAACCGTATAATCAGGAATTCTGGATACCTGTGCTAGTGCCTGTTGTAGGGCTTCTGAGCATTCCTTATATGATGAGCCACTCACCATTGTCTGGCAAAGCTTCCGGCAGGAGATTTGTCGAACTCAGCATCATTTTTTCGGTAATAGTTTTATTTGTGATAAATTTTAGCGGTGAAATATTTCCCCACAGTCGTATAAAAAATAATGAGCGCTACCAGCTTTGCCTTAAATTAAAAGAAGCGGGCATTGATAGCAACGACCTGGTGATTATGCCTAATGATACACCTCTCTTATACTATAGTTATTTTTTCGATATTAAATTAAGAAAATTGTCTTTTTATCTTATCGGCAAAGAAGCAAAAGATGTGCTTGAAAAAGAAATCAAACAGGCAAGAAGTCAGCACAACAAAATTTTTATTAGTGCAGCAGAAATAATACCTATTAGTCTCAGGGCAGCATTAGGACCAGCTAAATTCTCCCAAGAGGAGATTAAGAAATTCTATCAAGAGAAACTGCCAAACCTAAAACCCGTTTTTACGTACGATTATGATAAGAAAAAAACAAAAATGTATGAATTTGTATACTCTGACTAAAAGAAAAACGCTTAGAACAAGATTAACTGATTTTAATTGCAGATATA
>CAZVVA010000099.1:0-2127 GCA_964630455.1 uncultured Candidatus Sumerlaeota bacterium | reverse complement strand
ATAATGAGAGGGCCGCTGGGTATGCGGTAGCGCAACGCAGTGGAGCTACCGCTTTTCCGCCTGAGGCGGACGCACTCCAAAAAAAGGGCACTTTGAGTTAGTAGGGGCAGTTCATGAACTGCCCCTGCCATTTCTCGCACCTACAAAATTTGTGCTTGCATAACCCCGACGTCATTCATACAATTACGGCTTGAATTAATCGTCGTTTTCTCAGCAGTAGACCTATTTTTTTGCCTTTGGTGACTTTTCGATCATGGAAAAGCGCGATTACTATGAAGTGCTCGGTGTATCTCGCACTGCCTCACAGGACGAAATCAAGAAGTCATATCGTCGCCTGGCTTTGAAATATCATCCAGATAAGAATCCCGACGATTCTCAGGGGGAGGAAAAATTCAAAGAGGCGTGCGAGGCGTATGAAATCCTGAGCGATCCTGAGAAGCGAACGCGCTATGACCGCCATGGCCACGAGGCGGTAAGAAGTGCATTTGGTGAAGGCGGGTTCTCGTGGAACGATTTTCATCATTTCAGTGATTTCGAAGATATTTTTGGAGACCTGTTGAGTAGTTTCTTTGGCACCTCATTTCGTACCTCGTGGAAACACACAACCAGCACTGGCCGCCGTGGCCGCAATCTCCGCATTAGCCTCACCATCTCCCTGGATGATGCAGTGACTGGGAAAGACGAGGAGATAACACTCCATCGGCTGGAAAAGTGTGGCGCTTGCAATGGCACGGGAACAAAAGATCGTAGCGGTCCTCGCACCTGTCCTCGCTGCCAGGGAGCAGGTCAGCTGCGCTACTCTCAGGGATTCTTTTCCATCAATACAATGTGCGATGCGTGCCGTGGCGAGGGTTCTGTGATTGACCATCCCTGCCATGTTTGCCAGGGCCAGGGCCGGGCAAAGCGAAAGGTAAAAGTCCCGGTGCGAATTCCTCGTGGTATTGATGAAGGGATGCAGATTCGTATCCGTGGTGAAGGCGAGGCGGGCACAGACGAAGTTTATCGGGGCGATCTCTTTATCGTCGTCCACGTCGAAGGACACCAATTCTTCAAACGCAAAGGCGACGACATCTATTGCGAGATTCCCATCACTGTTGTCCAGGCCGCTCTGGGCGACGGGGTGGAAATCCCCACGCTCCACGGCTCTACTAAACTCCGAATACCTCCTGGCGCGCAGACCCATCAGATTCTCCGCATCAAAGGCCAGGGTATGCCGATGGACGATTATAGCACGCGCAAAGGTGATATGTACGTTCGCGTGATCGTCAAGACGCCGACTAAGCTCACGACACGCCAGAAAGAGCTCTTGCGCGAATTCAATGAGTTGAGCAGAGAAAAACCGGTAATTGGTGACGGCACCAAAAGCTTTTTCGAAAAGGTGAGAGAGTCCTTAGGACAGATGAAAAAAGACGTTTGGGGCGATTAATGCCTCCCTGCATCACCCATCCATTGCAATCAAGATAAACTATGCTCCGCTTGGCGAAAATCCCTCTGTTTTTTCTCGCGGCTTTTTTCATCGCCCTGCTTTCAGCATCATTGGCCGCAGAGCCCACCGAGCCGCAACAACTGGATATCGCTACTACACCCCCTGCTATCGAAATGCCGCAGCTTGCGCTTGCGCCTGTGGTGTACGTCTCTGAAAACGGCTGGCTAAATGTCAAGCCGGGCAAGGTCACGCTTTCGCTGACACCTTGCGTCTATCTGTATGTTAAGTTCTATTGCATGAATGTCCGCAAAGGGCCTCCACCGATACTGGTCGGCATTGATGCACATGCTGAAGACGGCTTCAAAGCCGGCCATCGTGTCTTTGCCGACTCGTTTCTCAACTATTGGGCCGAGGCCTACACCTCCGATCACGAACGCTATTTTTCCAACACACTGATCGTTCGTACTGTAGAGCCTGAGCCTTCAGACGAAAACCGCGGCGGAAAACCACGGAATTAAAGACAGTGAACTTCATGCAATAAGATTTATGGCTCTTTTTCAAATGAGCCAGCATTTCAGGTAAAAAGGAAAGGCAATACCCCTCACCTTTATCCTCTCCCCCAAGGGGAGAGGAAGCAAGGTTGGTTAATGACTGGAGATGGCGAATAGCAAAGAGCACCCTGTCAATTCACGCTATCTTCT
>CAZVVA010000098.1:0-13930 GCA_964630455.1 uncultured Candidatus Sumerlaeota bacterium | reverse complement strand
GTCCAGATCAGGTTTCCCTCTCCGGTATCCCCATTCACCCGGTCTTCTCCAGGCCTATCAATCAGCAAAAGGTGCTCGACGACCTGGGTCTCAGCCCGGATATTCCTCGCATCATGCTTCTCTCCGGCGGATTCGGAATGCGGCAGATGCAAGACACGGTCACGGCAATTGCCAATGTTCCGGTGCCGTTGCAAATCCTCGCTGTGGCAGGCCAGAACAAGAAGCTGAAAGCCAAGCTGGACTCCATGACTCTGCCAGATCACATCCAGCTAAAGACCTTTCCGTTTATTTCAACGATCGAAGAGTTAATGGAAGTCTCGGACTTCATCATCACTAAGCCAGGTGGGCTTTCTGCTTCCGAATCACTGGCGAAGGCGTTGCCGATTATCATCTTTTCACCGATTCCCGGCCAGGAAGAGCGCAATAGCGACTATCTCCTGGAGGCCGGCGCCGGGGTCAAAGTCAACAGTCTGGTTGATCTGGAATTTAAGCTTCGATACCTGCTTGAGCATCCTGATCGCGCTCGAGAGCTCCGCGACGCGGCAACCCGCATTGCACGCCCCCACGCCGCCTTCACCATTGCCGACGAAATCCATAGCCTGATTCGCTGATTCGACTCCTCCCACGGATGCAGCCCCATAGGGTAATACGGGGACATCCATGATAAGTAGGCGTCAAGGATAAAAGGAGTTTTCCTGGCGGCTGCGATAGAGTGCCCCGCGCAAGGGAGCTATTTCGTAGCCGCTATCGGTTCGCCTTGGCAACTTTTTCAATATGTACCAGCCATTAAGAAATATTTGCCAGCCGTTTAGCCCGCCGCCTGAAGAAGTAATTGACAACCTATTCAACGCTACACTAGGAATAGAGTATAAATTGGCTCTTTGTCAGATAGCTCAGCAAGAATAGGCATATGTTAAGGAGCAAGTTGAGTATTTGCAGGCTTCTAATACGACTTCTTCCCCAACTGCATTTTGCTTTTAATGCTTGAAGGTTTCTTCAAGAAGATAGCGTAAATTGACAGCGTGCTCTTTGCCATTCGCCATCCCCAGTCATTGCTCAACCTTGCTTCCTCTCCCCTTGTGGGAGAGGATGGAGGTGGGGGGGATTATTTTTGGATTAGAACACTGACTCATTTGAAAAAGACGCTATACACTTTCTGTCTGGATATCAGCGTAAGCTTGTGGGCGACAACTTATTCATCGGCTTGCAGTTTAATAGCCAAACCAAGGTGAAGCATATGCGGCACACGATTACATTCTGCGCATTGGGCTGTCTTCTGGCCAACCTATTCTGTGCGGTCAATCCCCCGAGCCATGCCGCCGAGCCCACTGTGATTACGCCCGACCAGTATCCGCTCAAACAAGGCCTGATATGGGTTTTCGAAGAATATGTGCCCAAGCGCCCCTACCAGCCGCTACGCTATGTCTGGGCTATTGAGAAAAGTGTGCGCATCGCTGATCGCGAGTTATTCCAGTATGTTCAGCAATGGCCGGGCGGTTTGACAACTACCTGCTACCTAATCGCAGGCACTCATGGCATCGAATCTGTAACAACGACCACGGCCACGAGCAAGACCACGAGCCCCATGCTCACTATGAAACTTCCACTTCGCGCAGGCGATGCGTGGAACAGCGGCCTCCCTTCCGCAGATTCACAGACCGGTACCAACATCATTCCGCTCTACGCTCGCGCAGTCAGCACTGAACACGTGACCGTGCCGCACGGCAGCTTCCCCTCGATCCAGGTACACTATCATTCGCCTGGCGCAGAGGTGACGCGCTTCCCTATGTCGCTCTGGATCGCCCCAAACATTGGCCCGGTGCGATGGCTAATACCAGCGCCTAAGCGCACCAGCCCTTTTGCGGATGCTAATCTTCGCGCTTTTTGCAACCGCAATGACTATTATCCTTACCGACTGGGCAGCACACTGGCCTTTAGGAACGAAAAGGGCAGGAAAGTTACCATGCGCTGGGAAAACGAGGTGCTCCTGGATGGTAAACCATGCTGGCAGGTACGCACCTCAGGGCCGCGGCTAACGGACGAACTTATCGTCTATTCTCGCCCGGAGCTCAATCGTGTCTATCTGTGCGGAGTCCGCTGGCCTTCTAGCAGCATGCCCGACCGTATCTTCAAGCTCGCGCATCCGCTCATTGATCTCGAGCTTCCGATTGAGCCAGGCGCAGTCTGGGAGGTTGGCAATCTCGAAATTGATGAGCAGGGCCCCTTAACGCGCATTTCGCGTCAGGTGGTCGAACGCCGCGAGACTATCGTCACGCCACTCGGCACGTTTCCTGACTGTTTCAAGATTCGCTTTGAGTCCGTTGACGTGCGCAACAACACCATTGCGCGCACCGAGGTGTTTGGCTATCGCTGGCTGGCCAAAGGCATGGGCGTGGTGAAGATAGATGACAAGTTTCTGGGCAAATTAACCCTGGTAAGTGCAAACTTCTGATTTAGACCATCCTCGTACTATGGATAACCCAACCGAAAAGCACATTTCACCCACCTTCATGCCATCTAATCAGGCGGGAGCAAAACGATAAGCCTGAACCCCGCGTTGGAAAATTTGTTGCTCTCATTGCGCAGCAGTCAGCGTATCTACAGGTACATAAAGCAAATACGCCAGCTGTCCAAAAAATACTTGACAGACCACATATGTTAAACTATAGGACTATATACCTTTATAGTTATAAAGGAATAAAAATGGGCAAAAAGAATAGAAGTCACGGGAAGACGGACTGGGACGTACTTCGTTACAAGGCCGACGGACTGAAAGCCATGGCTCATCCTACAAGGCTGGCAATACTGGAGACATTGCTGAAGGGAGAAAAGTGCGTTTGTGAGCTTGTAGAGCTTCTGAAACTGGAGCAGGCAGTAGTCAGTAAACATCTCCGTGTCCTTAAAGGTGCCGGCCTCGTTATGTCCCAAAAGAAGGGACTGAAAATTTACTATTCGCTGGCCTGTCCCTGTGTGGCTGATATGTTGCACCAGGTATCCTTTGCGCTGGGCGAGTGCGCCGCACAACAGAGAAAATTGCTAAGCAGGATTCATTAGCTCTGCTCATTTCCCTTTAAGAAAAAATGAATTAAACGGCTAAAAATTGCTATTCGACTTCCCTCAAGCTCTCACTTCCTTTGGGCTCTGCAAATCCAAAGAATGTTATATGAAACGAGGGCAAATGCGTTACGGAGAAAATACATAAATGCCAAATGCAAAAGAGAAGAAACTTTCACTATTAGATAAGTTCCTAACCCTGTGGATATTCATAGCAATGGGTGTAGGAATAGCGATGGGGTATTTTGCACCAGTAGTGACTGAATTCATCGCGGGTCTCCAGATAGGCACAACCTCTATTCCCATTGCCATTGGCTTAATATTGATGATGTATCCCCCTCTCGCCAAAGTAAAATATGAAGAGATGGGAAGGGTGTTCCATCACAAAAAGCTTCTTGCTCTATCACTGCTTCAGAATTGGATAATCGGCCCAGTGCTTATGTTTGCTTTGGCAATACTATTTCTCCGCAATTACCCTGAATACATGATAGGAGTGATTCTAGTCGGGCTTGCTCGCTGCATTGCGATGGTAATTGTATGGAATGAACTTGCTGAGGGAGATAGAGAGCTCGCCGTAGGACTGGTAGCTTTTAACGCCGTTTTTCAAGTTCTATTTTACGCTGTCTATATCTACGTTTTCATAACCGTTTTCCTTAACTGGCTCGGGCTCGTCAAAGGATTGAATATCAGTATTTCAATTCTGGAAGCCGCTAAAACCGTGTTCGTCTTCTTAGGCATACCGTTTCTCGCTGGTATAACAACGCGATTCACCCTGATAAATCTGAAAGGCAAAGAATGGTATGAAAATGTGTTCGCCCCTAAAATAAGCCCCATTACTCTGATTGCATTATTGTTCACCATCATCGTCATGTTCTCTCTACAGGGTGAACACATTATAGCATTACCTTTAGATGTAGTAAGGATAGCAATACCTCTTTTCTTCTATTTCATCATCATGTGGTTTGTAACCTTATTCATCGCGCGTAAAATGGGTGCTAATTATGAACAAGTTACAGCGGTTTCCTTTACTGCGGCAAGCAATGATTTTGAACTAGCAATAGCTGTAGCCGTATCGATTTTTGGCATAGCTTCCAATCAAGCCTTTGCAACAGTGATTGGCCCTCTCATAGAAGTTCCTGTGCTTATATGTCTTGTAAATGTGGCATTTAGATTTAGAAAAACCCTTTTTAAAAAAGAGCAAATACTGTGAAATTAAAAGGAGCCAGTTACAATGGAACGAATCGTAAAGCCACTTATAGTCAGCGTCATTATTGCCACAGCGGCTTTCGCCTACGCTGGTGAACACGAAACATCTGGCACCGCGACAGTACATTTTCCTGAGACCCTCACTACCCCGACACTTGAGGCCCACCATCCTCAGAAGCAGAAACTGTGGACACTAAAGGAGTTCGGTAGCAGCCGCTGCATCCCGTGTCGGAAAATGAAACCTGTTCTTGTGCAACTTGCCAACGACTATAAAGGAGTGCTGGACGTAGAGGTTCTAGAAATTAAGGACCACCTGGAAGAGGCAAAGAAGTATGGAATCACACTTATTCCTACACAGGTTCTTGTCGACCCTAAAGGCAATGTCCAATGGACACACATTGGGTTTATACCAAAAGAAGATCTTGAATCGGTTCTTCACGAAAAAGGTATAGAGAAACCAGAGAAACAAGGCTGAACTCTCAGGTTGCTGACATAAAGGAATATTGGGTGGCGAACAATGGAACAGTTGATGCAACAACTGGCAGGCTGGGTGGAAACGAATCTGTGGCTGGCATTTGTCGGGGCTTTCCTGGGCGGTTTGCTCACGGCAACTAATCCCTGTGTGCTAGCTGCCGCTCCGCTGGCCATTGCATATGTGGGCGGCTATTCCGCCGAGCAACCGCGCATTCTGAGACATTCTTTTATCCTTTCATTACTTATAGTCCTCGGGCTCGCCACTACGTTCACGATAATGGGAGTGGTGGCCGCCCTCACGGGTCAGTATCTTGGTGCCATAGGATTAAAATGGCGTTATGTGGTAGCTGCGGTCTGCATTCTTATGGGATTGCACCTACTAGGAGTTTTCAGTTTCAGCATTCCCGGCATCCATAAACTGCAGATAAATCCAAGAGGTTATCCAGGGGCATTCCTTTTCGGCATGCTTTTCGGACTTATCTCAACGCCCTGTGCAGTTCCCATCCTTGCTGTCATTCTGACGCTGATTGCCGCCAAACAGCAAATCCTGCTTGGCGCTGTTCTGCTTTGGGTATATTCCATCGGCCATTGTGTCCTTATTCTTATTGCCGGATTTTCCATGGGCACGATAAAGAATATCATGGCAAGGAAAGGCCTTCAGAAAGCCAATTTTACCCTTCAACGCATTGCTGCGGGCATACTTTTTGCCCTCGGCATCTACATCCTCTTCTTGGCTCAGTGAAATCTTTATACCCATTTGCAAAAGAAAAGGGCGAACACATAGGTTCGCCCCTACGGAAGTATTTACGCCAGAGGCGCACAAGTTGGCCACAACTCGGTGGTTTCAGGCAGTAGCGGTAAAATGGGCGTATGACGTAGGGGCAGACCCATGTGTCTGCCCCATGGACATTGATACATATTCCCTGTGAATTACGGACATTTAATATGCAAAACAGTATATATGTTATGCAGACACCCAACCGCTACACCGACCTCCTACTTTCGCTTGCCAAGCAGCCGCTATTCTTACTGCACCTCCGCGATCCTGCTTAATCGAACCTTACCACGCCATAGCCTTTGCATAGCAAATGAACCGGATTGCCGTATTGCCCTCTTGTCTGCCTAACAGGCATGGGTGGGAATTTGTTAAGAAGGGCTATCGAGTTCGGAGTCGATTGGAGCGGGAGAGTCGCCGTGGGTGCTGACATCGGCCCGGTAGCCGCCGAGGGTTTTAAGTGCTGTGTCAAGCGCATTTTTCAGTTCCATGGCGGTCTGATAGCGGTCGCTCGGATTCTTCTCGAGGCATTTCATAATAAGTTCATCAACCTCTTCGGGGATAACCGATGAGATATCGTGTGGTCTTGGGGGAATTACATTGACCTGCTGGTAGGCGATATCGCCGGAGATGAAGGGAGGCGACCCGACCAGGAGTTCGTACAGGATGATGCCAACGGAGTAGATATCAGCGCGTGGATCAATTCGGCCGCCGTGCACCTGCTCAGGTGACATGTAGCGGGGCGTGCCAATGAGCGCGCCGGTAGGAGTAAATGATGCCTCTTCAATGTGCACAATGCCGAAGTCGGTAATTTTGACCGTGGCGTTGTGAGTGACCATGACATTATCGGGCTTGATATCGCGGTGAATGATGCCTTTCTTATGCGTGGTATCCAGAGCGTCGCACAGCTGTGACATGTAGTGGAGCGCCTCGACGACGTCTTCAATCTGGATGCTGATCGATTCACTGAACTTGTCTTCGAGAATCTCCCGCAGCGAGGGGCCTTCAACATATTCCATAGAGATGTAGCTCTGGCCGTGGATGTGGCTGATATTGTAGTCGAAAATATTGACGATATTTTTATGATTCAGCGTTGCAGCGATGCGCGCCTCACGGAAGAAGCGGTCAATTGCCTTGCCACTGCTTGATAAGCCTTCGCGGAGAATCTTCATGGCCACGGTGACGTTATTTTTAAGATCTAAGACCTTGTGCACAACTCCCATGCCACCCCCACCTATCTTCTCCAGGTATTTATAGCGCCCAATCGCGTGATCGCCGATGAGTTCCTGCATCTTGGCATCCACTGAAGTGGATGGCTGTTCCGCCGTCATGCGTTTCGAGAGGACTGTGATCTGGGCTTCGATGTCGCGGTAGGAGGGGTCAATCTCGTAGATTATTGTGGCGGTATCGAGGGCTTCCCGCATGAGGCCGTCGTTGAAGAGGCGGTTAAGAAGTTCATAAAGATTGTCGAGGTCTTCGGTCTCCAGGAGGCAGGACTTATATTTCTCGAGAGCAAGCATAGAGTCACCACTTTGTAGGAACGCGTGAGCCAGTTTTTTATTGGCGCGTAGACTGACCTCTGCTGAGCTAGCTGCTTCGCGATAATCAGCAATGGCCTCTTCGAAATTGCCGTAGAGCATATGCAGCTCCCCGGATTTGATGCGGATTTCTGCCAGATTGGGATTTGCCGAGAGGATTTCGTCGTAGATATTACGCAGACTGTCCATAACGTCACGATTGCCGGGATCCTGAGCTAGGGCGCGTTCGAGGAAATGAACAGCGCGATGGAGCTTTTTATGAGTGAGGAACAATTTCCCAAGGAAGATCAAATCCACGGTGCTGACTTCGTCCACATAGCTTACAAGCTCCTCAATTCTCTCGGCAATTTCACTCATGTCTTCATATCCAAGGCGCAATACTGCGATAAGGCACTTCAAAGCCTTCGGGTAGCGTTTGTTCCTAAGGTGAAGATCTACAAGTTCTAGCTGGGTACTGATCTCCAGCTCCTGCTCCTTCAGCTGAGCAGCCTCCTTCATGAGGATATCATTATCGTTAATGAACTGGAGAAGATAGACAGCCGTGTCCAGTTCGCCGCGCTGCTCCAGACGGAGAGTGATTTCGTTAATCAGGGTTTTGGCATCGTTATCAAGCGGAATCTTCGAGAGGTAGTCGAATGCCTGGCGGTAGTCTTCGAGCTCAATCAGGGCCTTGGCGATCTTCTTAATGCCGGTATATGAGCGAAGGTTCTGGAGATCAACGTCCTTGAGAAACTCGAGTGTCTTATCACGATTTCCACGTTCCATGTAAAGACTCGCGATTTCAGCACGCAGGTCATTGGAACTGGCCTCAGCGGACGTGCGCTCGAGCTCGAGGATCAGGACATTGGTCAACATCTCGAGCGCATCAGAGTGTCGGAAGCCTTTGTTAATCAGGGCGCGAAGGAGCTTCTTGGCCTTGAGGTAGAGACCAGAGCTATAATAGAGCTCGGCAAAGAAGAGCAGCTCCTGAGCGGAGAAGGAGAAATGGGTGGCCACGCATTGGAAAACCTGGAGGAGCTCGCCTGGAACCGGGTGATGGCGTTCCAGCGCGGCTTTGTACATCTCGATAGAATCAGAAATCTGGCCGGCAAACAGGAGCAGGTCAGCCAGGGCTTTGCACAGTTGGGGTGAGCCGGGGAACTGCTTGTGGAACTTCCGCAGTTTCGCAATGTTACGCTGAACAGCGGTCTGATCCACGTGAGCTGGGTCTTGAGCGTCGACCGCCAGCTCAGAAGATTGCTGAATCAAATAGCCGATGCTCAGAGCTTGTTGGATGGCGATGTCTTCGGGGATTTCGTCAGAGATGCGTTCGTACAGTTGAACAGCACGAGGGTGGAAGTCCCCATGCTGCAAATACGCCTCAGCCAGGGCGCGCATGGCCTCAAGGTTCTCAGGATGCTGCTTCAGGGCTGTTTCAAGCGTCTGGATGGTCTGCTCGAGTTGTCGCGGGTCCATCAGCATCAGCTCCAGCAGGGAATTTTAACGGCTCTTCTCAACGATCGGATACGTGATGGTAAAGACGCTTCCGCTCCCCTGCGTACTTTTCACCGTAATCCCGCCACCTGTGGCGAGAAGCAACACGCGCGTGGTTGCGAGTCCGAGACCTAATCCTTCATATGATCGAGTGAGTTTATTATCAACCTGGTAAAAATAGTCAAAGATTTTTTTAGGTGCATTATATGTATGCCAATTGCAAGTTTCAATTCAACGCTCTTTGCCTCCGTGTGTCGCTGACTCAACACAAGCAAAGAAAAAAATGTTGTTTTTCTCTTCAGAAAAACAAGTGAAATTCAACCACGCTTCCGCATTGAATTTCAATAATTATTTCGAAAAGAACAAAGACCTCGGGGAGAACTGGGGGCAGCGTCTCATGGGATAAAGCATTGTTTCTTTTTAGGTTAGCGCGAGCACACCGGGTCAAGGCGTTAAAAATATGGCGATGAGTCTATCGCCCAGCAGCACCCTGCGCTGAGTTAATATGACGATCCCTTCCTCAATAGTAATCAAGTCGAGGATTACCTTTCCGCATCTCGCCGGGCGACACCAGAACAAGAGAAGTTTTTGGATATCGCCGCATGATCTCCCGGAGTGTGCTCAGGATGCGAACTAAGGCGGGCTGGCGAGCAGCTCAGTGTTTTTCACGTGCGAGCTTGCGCAGGAGCGTTTCGACCCCAATGAACATTCGCTCTCCATTTTTCCGCGCAGTTACCCCTTCAGCATCCAGGTACTCGAGCAAGGGAATAGCGAACTTGCGCGAGAGCTGAAACATCTCTTTGAAAGAGGTGACAGAGAAGCGTTGTTGCGGGGTAAATTGATCGCGCAGTCGCCCCAGAATGCTCGTCAACACATCAGTAAGATACCAGAGCTCCTTTGAAATCTCCACGAGCATCTTTTCTTCTTTCAAGAGCATGAGGATCTGCTCAATTGTTTGAGCGCGTTCACCGGGGAAATCTTTGTGCGCTTGCTGTTTCGCTTCAGTAATAGTTGGAGGGGCGATCTGGCCTCTGCGGAAGAGACTGATAATATGCTGCTTCATCTTCTGCTGCGCGGGTGTAAGGCGAACAGAAAAATCGGCTAACGCCACACGCGTGTGGTCTATTCGTATTTTCGAGCCGCTCTTGAGCCTGTTTAAGACCGCAGTGAACACGGGTAAAGGGATATCCATCGGCAGTGCGGATTTTAACGCCAGCCTGTCAATCCCCGGCTCCAGCGCATGGGATTCGTGAAACTGACCTAGGTGAGCAAGAATACGCGCTCCACATTTGTCAACTGCATCAGTGAGGAAAAACGCTGTCTGGCTTTCAACCTGGAGCGGAGTGAGAATTCTGGTATCGCTCAGCTGCTTATGGACAGACGCAGCTTGTGATGCATCAATGGTCAGGAGGCGTTGAAGAAACTCTGGCGTAACGGGCGTCCATGGCTGCTTACTAAGCAAGACAAGAGTAAGCTCCTGAGAAGGGCCACGCTGCAGGGCTCGCAATTCGGCAACGCTTTTTGTCTTAAAGCGGCTGATTTTCTTTTGCGAGATGCGCAGCACTTCGCCGCCGCCAATTGTTCGCACCGGCGCAGGCAAGCGCACAATATAGCGGTCACCGCGCAACGCTATTACCGGGTGGGCGAAGCGTAGCTGGGCCAGGGTCTGCTCCCCGGGCTCAACGACGTCCCGTTCCAGCGGAACCAGCCGTGCCGTGGTTTCCATGGTTCCTCTGTGAAAATGGAGAGTAATGGGGAGACGCAGTGGCTTGCTATTGCTCTTCAGGTAGGTAAACGTAACGTCAAGAAAAGGTGCTGGGACGAGAGCCCCGGGAGGTGCGAGTTCATACCCGCGCTCAACCTCGTGAATCTTGACGCCAGCCAGATTAACAGCAGTGCGTTGCCCGGCAACGACTTTTTCAAGCGTCTGGTTATGGCTCTGCAATCCGCGAATTTTCGCTTGCCGACTGGCGGGAAAAATCTCCATGTCGTCACCAACAGATGCCTGACCGCTGATCACCGAGCCTGTGACGACACACCCGAAGCCGTGAACTGTAAACACGCGGTCTATGGGAAGGCGAAAAAAAGGGCCGTGGAGCTCGCGGGAAATCTGCTGGAGCTCGTGGCTAAGTGTCGTCTTGAGTTCCTCTAGTCCTTCGCCCGTCAGCGCAGATACAGCAACAATTGGCGCAGACTCCAAGAACGTCGCGGCAACGAGCTGCCGCACTTCTTCGGTCACTACAGCTAGCAGCTCCTCCTCTATCAAATCTTTTTTGGTAATTACCACGCACCCATGCTTGAGCTGCAAGAGCTGAAGAATATCAAGATGTTCGATGGTCTGAGGCTTGACGCCTTCGTCCGCAGCCACGGTTAAGAGAACGTAATCAATGCCCGTTGCGCCAGCCACCATGGTGCGCACAAAACGCTCGTGGCCCGGCACGTCCACGATTCCCACGCGCTGGCCCGACGGGAGATCCAGGTACGCAAATCCAAGGTCAATGGTGATGCCACGTCTCTTTTCTTCCTCAAGGCGGTCTGTATCAATACCGGTAAGGGCCTTAATAAGGAGGGTCTTGCCGTGGTCAATATGGCCGGCTGTGCCGATAATAAGCGGTTCCATACGGCTACTCACTCATGAGTAAAGCGGTTAATGTATGAAGATGCGCTTTTGAGTTCCAAACCAGCACTTTTGACTCGCCGTTGTACAAGAACGCAAAAGACAGTAGACGGTAGACAGTAGACAGCAGATAGCATAGAGGCAAAAGACAGTAGACCAGTAGACGGTAGACAGTAGACAGTAAACAGGGATAGCATGAGAACCATTTCCAGAACCGCAACTTAATTTTTCCCTCTCCATTGTTTGCTGCCTACTGTATACTCTTAATTAGCCCATAAAGCATCTTCCCTATTTCTTCAACTGCATTAAGCCACACTTGGTTTTCCTTCATAAAACCCAAATCCTTTACTAAAATGAAATAGTATCGCAATTCCTCAAGAGAACCTTGAGCAATATTATAAAAGTTCGCCTTGTCTCTTAATGTCCGCTTCTTGAACCCTTCTGCAATATTTGCTGGAACCGATATAGCCGCTCTACGCATCTGGGAAACCAGCCCAAATTTTTCCTCCGGCGGAAAATCTTTGGTGATCTTATAAACATGCAAAACAAGTTGGTGAGCCTTTTTCCAAACTTCAAGATCCTCAAACTTTTCTGCCTTTGCTTTCAGCGGTTTACTCATCATATCATTACTTCCAAAAAAATTAATGGCATCCCTACCAGATATATCAAGAACCTTCACCAAAACTTGCGTTTCCCTATCTACTGCCTACTGTCTACTGCCTACTCTTTCCTGTCTACTGTTTGCTGTCTACTGTCTACTGTTTGCTGTTTGCTATCTACTGTCTACTGCCTACTATCTACTGTCTACTGTTTGCTGTCTACTCTCTCCTGTCTACTCTGGTACCGCTGCATCCGTGCGGAATGGCCCCAGCGAGAGCAGGTGCATCATGTCGTCGCTGATCTGACTCAGCGAAAAGAGCACAACGCCATCGGCTCCTTCCTGCTGCGCGGCTTCGATCTGGTCGAGCAGCGCATCGCCGGATAAGCCAAGATACGGAGCCAGGCCGACTAACACGCGCAGCTGCGGGGGTACTATCTCGCGCATATCGCCTACATTCTTGCGCACTGCCCCGACATCCGTGCTATACGCCATGGGGCAGAGAAAATCAACCCACTCATTCTCCGCCCACTCAGCCCAGTTCTGAAATTTACTCCGCCGTGCATCTGCAAGCTCAGAGAAAACATCTGCGGAAATTTTCAGCTCCGGCTTCAACGACCGCAATGTCGCTGAAACTGTGCGCACAAACGAGCTGATCTGCTCCTCTCGAAACGCGTTCCATTTTTCCCAGAGCTCTGGCGTTTCGCTAGGGCTGAGATCAACTGGATCGTGTCCGTACTGGTCAAAGAATTTCCCCCGGCAGCTATGGCAATAGCAGTAACCCTCTTCAAAGGGCTCGCTGACAGGATAGCGAATATAATCGAGTTGAAAACCATCAATGTCGTAGTGCATGACCATAGCTTTGAAGTTTTCAAGAAGAAACGTCTGTACCTCTTCATTCGACATGCAGAGATAAAAGTAGCCCTCCTCGCGCGTGGATGCCCACTCGCCTTGCTTATTGCGTGCAAGCCAGAGCGGATGGCTCTCAATGAGTGACGAGTCTTTGAAGCCAATAAAAAACACGTGCACCCAGACATGCACTTGAATGCCGTTTTCGTGTGCAACGTCAATCAATGTCTTCAACGGATCCCATCTGCGGAATGCCGGGTTTTGCTGAAAGAACGGCGTTGCCTCGGATGTCGTCTGTTCAGGGGAACCCGAAGTCGGCGGGGGATAGATCGAGTAGCCCCAGTAAATCGTTTCAGGAAAGATGAGGTTGAACCCGTTACGCTTGAGGCGAGCGATGGTCTTTTTAAGTTGTCGCGGATTCTTTTCAGTCAGCCGATACCAGACGCCACGTCCTTCGTACGAGCGCGATGGCTTGGTCAACGCAAACGCATCCAGCGCCTTCTGCCTGGCGCGCATAGCAAGCCGTCCAGCACGCTGCGTGCGACCACGCTGCAGCTGCGCCACCGCCATCTCAAGATCAGCCTCCGATGCAGCATAGCGCTCCTGCGCCTCAGCTGCTGGATACGTCGCCGCAGTTGCACGCGCTTTTTCCAGTGTCTCCTTCACCAGCTTGAGCCGTGCGCGCGTCTGATAAATTAGAGATTCCGCCGTGGTTAGCGCTATAGCTTGCTGGCCGACAATCTCAATCTCCGTTCCCGCAAGCACATTCTCTGTGATCCAGTAGTTCGCTTTGCCGTGGCCTGACAGCACAAATCCGTTGGAAGGAATCAGCGAGTTGTTTTGCCCCACTTTCACAACGATACTGTTTTCGACGACCGCTTCGCTACCCCACTGATTCGTCCCCGTACGCTCTCCGAACTCTGGTGTATAGAGCACCATTTCATCCGGCCCTCTTCCGCCCGGAAATGTACGATCCGATGGATTGGTCTTGTCAATCGCGATGAAAGTCGCAGTCTCTTTAAACTTCGGCAGACGTTCTCCGGAGAGGCCGATCAGCGAGCAAGCTCCAGAAAGCATGATCAATGTTATGGCAATAGCAACGGCCCCAACCGCACCTTTACAGTAGCTCATGGTTCCTCACCTTTGAAACCCGCGCTCGCAGGTTGAAATGTCCTTCTGCAATTCGATTATCATGTCTTATAAGAAGTATCGCGTTCCTCTAGTAAGCGCAAGAATTTTTCCCCACCCAGTCCAGAACCGAAGCCAACATCCAGATGAATGCCCTGAAATAACCGTCGCGACAAATAGGCTATAAGATAGCCACCGAGACACGGAGACCATTAAAC
>CAZVVA010000097.1:0-13955 GCA_964630455.1 uncultured Candidatus Sumerlaeota bacterium | reverse complement strand
CCTATATCATTACCAACCGCTACAACAATGCGATTCGCTTCAGCAAGAAAGAGGATCGACTTTTAGTAGAGTTCAACCATGACTTCCCCCCGAATCATGCTCCGAGAGAATATGGCTTCGTTATCATCCTGGGTGAGAATAAGACACCAGTGGAGCCGGCGCAGAAGTTCCGCGAGTGGCTGATCGCACGCGGCGAGTTTGTGAGCATGAAGGAGAAGATGAAGAAGACTCCCAAGGTCGAGCGGCTTCTCGGCGCCCCGCACATTTACCTCTGGGGCGACGCCTATCTTTCCAAAGAAAACATCCACAGCCCCAAGAACCGCTGGGCAAAAATCTGGAAACCCCTCACCAAGCAGCTGGTCGCCGAGAGCAAGTCCGATAAACCTACTGTCGGCAAGCGGCTCAAGAAGCTGATGAACGCCGAGCAGTGGGGCGAAGTGGTCGAGATGACCACCACGCCTTATGACTATGTTTATCTGCAGCGAGACATTACTAATGAACTGTCCCGGTTGGTCACTCTGCCGGAGTTTTATGATGAAGCCTCCTGGCAGGGAATCGCAATTCCCGATGAGGCCAAGACACTGCTCGCGCACAAGCACTCCTCTTTGAGCCCGAAAGAACTATGCCGCATGAACGGTTTGTTGCTCCAGGCGGCTTATCCCGAATACATGATGCCGGTCGATCAGTGGGGAGGCTCGCTCTCGGTCGCCATGCTGAAGCACATGAAGGCCGAGGGTTTCGACCGCTTAAGAATCTGCCTGGAAGGTAAGGGCGGTGCGGAGAAGCGACCGGAAGTGGCCGTCGAAGCGGACAAGATGGGATACTTGTTCGGCATTTACGATTCCTTTCACAGCATCCATGATCCGAAACTCAAAGGCACCGACGCTACCTGGCCGACCGCACAGTTCAATCAGGAACTCTATGATATCGGCGGTATCACCAGAAGAGACGGTACAATTAAAAGGGGCTTCAAACAAAAAGGATATAACTTGAGCCCCATCGCCGCACGCCCTTATGTAGAGGATCGGGTTAATAAAAACTTTGAGAAGGTGCCTTACAACTACTACTTTATTGATTGCGATGCATACGGGCAGGTCTTCGACGACTATACCCCCGGCCGGATGGTTACACAGCATGAGGATGCGATGGAGCGAAACGACCGGATGAAATGGATCACGGATAAGTTCGATGTCGTCATGGGCTCAGAGGGCGGCTGCTCATACTCAGCGCCGGCCATTCATATCGCCGAGGGCATGTTCATCTCGGCCTTCGGCTGGGGCGATCCCGACTTGAAGGACAAGCAGTCGGAGTATTATGTGGGCGGTTACTGGCCTCCGGACGGTCCGACGAATTTCTTCAAGCCTTCCAAATTGAAAGAGAAATATCGGTACTTCCATTTCGATCCCCGGTTTCGACTGCCTCTTTTTGAGATAGTGTTTCACGATTCGGTCGTAGCAACAAATCACTGGGGTAAAGGCAACCTGAAGTATCCTGCCGAGAAGGATCTGATCTTCCTGACGCAGATGCTGTACCAGGTGCCGCCGATGTACCATGTGAATACCGATGAGTTCCAAAAGCGCAAGGATACGATGAAGGAACAGTATGATTTCTTCTCCCCCTTGCACAAGGAAATCGGCTTTTCGCAGATGACCGACTTTGCCTGGCTGAGCGAAGACCGTTTGGTGCAAAAGTCCGTCTTTGACGACAAGGTGGAGATTGTCGCCAATTTCTCCGAGAAGGTATTTGCCTACCGGGACAAGACAGTTCAGGCGGGAAGCGTTATGGCGCACTGGAAGGCTTCGGGCAAGACAAAGGTTTATACCCCTGGGGAGAGTAAAAAGTAAAAGGAAAAATGTTTTTCTCCCCATTTCATCTTATGACGGCGATGGGTATATCTGCAAAGGGCTGAACAGGCTTAAAACCCCTGAAAGGGGTGACGATTTGCAATAAGAATCTGTCATAGAACAGAAGCCTTAGAACATTCAATTTTTTGTAAAGGAAGGAAGATAACAATGAGAAATGAATACCGCGTTCAAAGCAGCAGCATCGTTTCAATCGTTACAGTGTGTAATATAGAGACGGGTTAAGAAATACAATTCATTTTCCAACAAGGAGAAACAGAAATGGGTGATAAGGGGAAAAAAGATAAAGGCAAAAGAGAACAACAGAAAAAGGCCCAGCTTACTCCAAAGGAAAAACGAAAATTGAAAAGAGAAAAGAAGAATAAATAAATGCCCGGTGGGAAGAAATATATACCCTGCCCCCCTATTGTAGGGGACCAAAAACTAAGGCGGTGCTATGGTTGCAGCGGAACCACGCCCAAGTTTGTGATTTTTAAATGGGATAGTACTTTTATTGAGAGATCACGAACTCATAGCGCATAATCAAGTCGTCTCCAATATACCACAGGAACTGATGACTGCCAATTTCTATAAGTGATCCTGCCGCAAAAGATTTCGACCAAGAAAAGATATCATCTGGTATCGTGAATGTTTCAGAGAAGATTTCATTCTTTGACGGTGACTGCAGAATAATTTTAACATCCTTGTCTTTAAATCCTTGCCAAATGCTTACTATTAGAAAACCCTCATTTTTCTTAAATTTATTTTTAATTCCGACATACTCGTCGGGAAGTTTGATTTTTCCGTCTTGGTTAAAATCTTCGACCCGATCGCACATTATAAACTTTGCGAATGGATAATACTCTTTTACCTCAAGTTCACCCCTTTTCTCAGTTTGTGTTAGGTGTCCATAGAATTTTATAACAGCGAACTCATCAATATTGCTTTCTATTGGGGTAATTTGTGCGTGTTCTTTTGTTGCGCGCTCCCAATTGGGAATTTGTAGCGGGGGCGTGGCCTGATTGTCTTCACTCGGTGGCTCAACAGTTTGGGCAGGCACAAGGATGAAGTGTCTTTCGCGAACTGTGGGACCAACAGAAAGCCTCGCCACAAGCCTCGCTTTGTTCTCTACAGCAAGGGTAATATTCTGGGTCCAAACTTTTCCATAACGAGGCCCCCCGGTTTCTACCACATCATCTATTACCGGGTAGGATTCCCCGGTATCTTTATCTATAAGATCAACGGACATTCGCTCTCCATTATAAGATCCGGGTATTGTAACAAAAAATGCGATGTTGTCTCCTGTGCGAAAAACAGTGCTCGTAGAGCCGTATACTTTATAGTCCCTAATGTTGGCTGCTGGTTCGACACGGTGGCCGACTTCTAAACGAACTTGGCTTTGCTCATCAATAGGTGTGGTCACGCACCCCGAAAGAAAAAACAGACAGCTTACCGTTAATAATAACCAGAGATTACGAAGAAACGGAATCATTTTAGGCACCTGCCTTTGAAGAATTTATTATAGCTAATAACGCTCTAATATATAAGTGGCGTCGGTAGTTTGTAAATAGTAATAAGCGCCGTATTGAAACAAGAGCATCAATTCGCCTTGAATTATCTTGCAGCATCGTATTCAATATTTTTCTTTGCAAGCTAATTCTTTGCGGGGGCAAATTAAACATGTCTTGGCTCTGGCGGTGGTTTTTCCACTCGGCGTAATATGAGGACAGGTTAAGAAATATAAGTCATTTGCAAGCAAGGAAAAACGAAAATTGAAAAAAGAAAAGAAGAATAAATAAGTGCCCGGTGGGAAGAAATATATAACCTGCCCCCCTATTCTGTGTCCCCCTATTCTGCCTGAAAAATTTTAACTCATGAGTACTAAACTTGAGCCTGCCTGCCTACGGAGTCAGGCAGGGTCTGATCCCGATTGAATAAGAAAACTTTAAAATAGTTCTTGCGTTGAGGTATTAACTTACGGTATTAATGTATACAAACTTCCAATAGTGAAAGGAGGGAAATCGGAAACTTGTGACACTTGAGTTATTTTAAGGCTTTGCCTTCGTATTAGGTCGGTGCTTAATTTTTCAAATTACATTCATTTTTATTACTATGGAGGTCAATATGAAAACAAAACACATTATAGCAATTACGTCCGCCATACTGTCTCTTATGGTTCTTCCCGTAACAGCCCAGACAATCTATTTTCAGGATAACTTTGCGTCTGACTCATCAGGAAATTACACGGAATTTGAAGCCGCGGAGACTACTATAGAAAACAACACGTTTTACGGGTATGATTACACTGCCGATACGGATAGCGTAGGTGCCACAATCCCCTCCGCTCCTCGTACAACGGACGCGTCCAAGAAAGCGTTAAAAACAGAAATCAACATGTCTGTTAGCAGCATCAACGTTGTGTGTCTCTACCCGAATATTACACCTATAACAGGCGACCACAGATTGGTAGTAGACGTATTCTATAGGTACGTTACAACTGGCCTAGGAACGGAGAATTTCGGTATAGGCTTGCTGCACAGCGGCTCGAAGGTACTGTGCGAAGACTACATACAGGGTACAGGCTCTGTGCCGGCTTCGACTGACGGGTATTTCCATTCACACGCCCCTGATGCGGGTTGGGCTACACGCGACTGCGCGTTTTACGAAGGAATTGATACTGGTAATTCCGTTGACCAGCACCTTCTTGCTGATGGCGACTTCAGCTGGCCTGGTGACATCGCCGGACAACCCGAAGACAGCACTATCAGCACTGAAACCACATTTTTTGAAGCCCTAACGCCTACAGCCGCTGCATCATGGGTAGATAACTGGGCTACATGGGAGATTCGCATCCAAAATGGTGTCGTCAGGGTGACTATCGACAATCAGTTAGTGTGTACCTATAACGATCCTGATGACACTTTCGCCAGCGGGATTCCCTCCCTGCATCACGAGGATGCATTTGCCTCGACCTGTGATTCCTTCATGCTTTTTGACAACCTGCTTATTGAGGAGATTCCTTTGCCACTCGCTGCTGATGGAACGTGGATTCTGTATGAATAATCTCAACTCTTGACATTGACTTTTACACATCGGCCCGTCCCAGACACAAAGGACGGGTCGTTTTTTTTACCCCTCTGTAATCCCACCTGACTGAAAGTCAGACTGAAGGCGGGTGATCAGTGAACAATTGTATCCCCCTATCGCACCCCTATCGTATTGACATGCTCCCCCCAGATTCGCACATTAGAAAAAAAGGTTGATAACGCATACGGGACTAGGATAATTGGCCAAGCATACCAGAAGCATGATTTGTACTCGTGTTTTGAATTGTAGTAGAAAAGCAGCTCGCATTCCAGTTGATGCAGTCTGTATAAGGCGGAGCAGAAACAGTCTGTGTTTCCCGTTTTATATAGACTGTATAAGCATTGTTCGGAGCATAGATGAGTCTCGAATTCGAAAGATTAGAGAAGTTCTTTAAAAGCTGGTTGCAGGCTGCACGCAACCATCCAATCAAGACGGTTATGTTTGTTGTTCTCATCGTCGCTGCAATCCCGCTCGTGAGTTTCCTCAAAGAGAAAGGAAAACAGTTTGCCGGCCGCGATTCAAACCAAGCCGACCCTCTTGAGTCGCCAATCGCGTCGGACACCGCCAGTGTAATAAGGGCATTTCATGGAGAAAAAGAAATTCCCCTTGAGGTCGATAAGAAGTCGATTGTCGAGTCTCCGACTGGGATCAAGGCAGAAACCGTGATGATGGAGGACGGAAAGGTACATGTTCAAACATCATCGGCTGAGGGCAACGGAATGTATGTGATACTCGACAAGGAAGCCCCGCATTACATTCACCTCACAGATGGGGTACTTTACACGGTTGTTCTGCCGCCATTGAATGACCTTCTGAGCAAGAAAGAGTATGTTGAAGGCGAGACGGGGAAGCTAGAGTTAAAATTCAAATGGGGTTTAACGGTCATTCTAACTCCTCGTGATACTGGGAACATAAGGATCTCAAGCGAATCAAAGGAATTAGACGGCCTAAGATCGTACGGGTTTGCTACGATGGGAAATGCTGTTCATACTAATTTCAACAATAAGGAACATATAATCACTTTCAAGTACAAACATGAGGTCGAGCAATAGGCCAAACCGGGGGAATTCGGGGGACACCGTACTTAATTTCTGGGAGGAAATAGGATTAAGGAAGGATTTCGGGGACGGGTTAAGAAATACAAGTCACTTCCAGGCAGAGAGAAACAGAAATGGGTGATAAAGGAAAAGAGATAAATGCAGAAGAGAACAACAGAAAAAGGTCCAGCATGCGCGATGAACTCAAGCGTCTGGTTGTTGCATTGGTGTTTGGGGCTATTGGTTATGGTCTCATCAAATGGTTTGATGGCTGGCCAGCTTGGATAGGTGGCGCAATGATCGCTTTTTGTGTCCTCGAATGCATTTTATATGTCCTCTGCACTATTGGGCTGTCCATAAAGGAAGAAAGTTCTTCGTCCGAGGCAAAAACCCCTGTGTCTTTAGGACAGGAGTGCGCACCACTAAAGGAAGGAGGCATGACTATGATATTTACTACTGCAGAAAGCATTAAGTACCGACCAGATCAGTGTCCTTCTTGCATGTACTTCTATGCATCCATAAACCGATGTGGTGGATTTAAGAGAGGCGGCATGAACGCTATGTTTGAGGGCGAGACAAGCGACCCATGTCCAAAGTACCGTGTCGCCGATTTTGACGGCATCGTGAAAGAAGTCAACGAAGAGCACAAGACGGCTGTGTTCTATTTGGGCGACCTGGATGTTGTTTTCGGCGGTATGCCGGTTTTTGAGGTACCCAGCGAGGCGGTACGCGAACGCCTTCGTTCCTCCATAGGTGGGTCTCCTGTTTCTTTCTCCGTTCGGAATGGCGAAGTTGTCGAAGTAAAACAAAAAGAAGCGGGCGTGCCGGAAAAGGAAATTCGGGAACTCGCGAGGAGTGCCGCTGACGATAGCTTAGTGAAGCTGGCGAGGATGGCCTCGCAAGCTGTTAGTACAAATGACTTCGACACGTTCAGTACTATACGCTCGGAACTGAGAACTCACGTTGACATGGACCGGTTTATCCATGCTATACGAACTCACTTATCAAAGTCCGAGCAGGTTGCGATTTTAAACGCTTTGCAGGGAGAGAATTGTACACATTGTGGCTCTAAGTTTTACGAACCAAAAACCATGATGGACAAAGTTGACTTCGATGCGATGCAGAAGGTGAGAGTAGGTTGCAGCAAGTGTGGAACGGCAGTCTGTTTTAGCTGCGCTGCTACGGCTGCTGGTCAGCGAGGAAAAGAAGGCAACTGTTTTTGTCCGAAGTGCGGTGCAGAGCTAGGGCGGGGAGGCGAAGCTGGTGAGTTAGGCGAGCATTTCAGCGGATGGAACTAAACTGTCGGAAGAGACAAAGCGGCCATAAGACAAAGGGATCTAAACATTTGACAGAATTGTATGGGGATGGAAGGGCCAGAGTTAGCCTAACAAGCCCATCCAGCCGACGCTCGTACCTCGCGCGGCTGATGGGCGACGTTAGACATTGTGGGTAATATGGGGACGGGTTAAGAAATACAAGTCATTTGCAAGCAAAGAAAAACAGATAAAGGCAAAAGAGAACAACAGAAAAAGGCCAAGATTAATTTAAAGGAAAAACGAAAATTGAAAAAAGAAAAGAAGAATAAATAAATGCCCGGTGGGAAGAAATATATTACCGTCGCCCTATTATTGCCCGCCTATTGCCCCTATTGTCCCCCCTATTGTATTGACATGCTCCCCCGCAGATTCGCACATTAGAAAAAAAGGTTGATAACGCATACGGGATTAGGATAATTGGCCAAGAGTACTAGAACCATGACTTGTACTCGTGTTTTGAATTGCAGTAGAAAAGCAGCTCGCAGTAGGGTTGATGCCGTCTGTATAAGCCGGAATCCACCATAGGCGCAGCAGAGACAGGCTGTGTTTCCCGTTTTATACAGACTGTATAATCATTGTTAGGCAGTGTGCACGTGCACAAAGTCGGCATTCAATAAGCCGTATGAGGAGGGCCCGAGTCATGCAGCACACGCACGAGACCATAAGAGATGACTATAACCAGACAGTCGCTTACTTCTACAGCTTGCAAGACGTCCGCTTCAAGTTGCTGTCTCTGGTTCCCTCACTGACGGGACTTGCCATCGCGCTTGTAGCTAGGGACGCCAAGTTTGGGCAACAACTGGCACTGGCCGTATTCGGTGCAGCTGTTGTGCTTGGGATCACTTTCTATGACCAGAGGAATACTCAGATCTACGATCGTTTAGTTCGCCGGGCTCGGTTCTTGGAGGCATCGCTGGGGATGACACCTCTTCCAGGCGACAGGCATGGAGGGCCCTTCTTTTGCCGGCCGCCCTTGCGTGCCTCGCAACCATTCAAGTGGTTGAGAAGCAACCGGCCGGTCTTGATCGTCTGGCACACTGCCGGCCTGGCGACCGTGTACGGCGCCGCCTTCGCAGCCTGGGTCTATCTCGGGGCCAACGCGCTTCTACACCTTACTGGACTCGCCTTCGCCTCGTTGGTCGCCGTACTACCCGCGAGTGCAGCATTCGGCATCTACGTGTACACGCTAGTGCAACTGTCGACGCTGAATCATATGGATAATCACCCCGTAGATGTGTTCATTGACAGTCTGCCTTCACCTGTGCCACAGAATAAAAGTGGAACTCTGCCTAACGAACGCTGCAGCTAACAAAGCTATAACCCATCGATAAAATGGCTGCGGTTGTCAGCCCGCTTTGCAGCTGAGCTCAACGTTAGCCGGAAAAGTGATGAGAAATGATTAGGAAGATTATTTCGATCAAGAATGTCGGAAGGTTCCTAGGCTACAGCGCTGCAGGAGACGTTGAGCTTAGGCGCTATAATCTGGTCTTTGCAGAGAATGCCCGGGGCAAGACCACACTATGCGCCATCCTCCGCTCTTTGCAGTCAGGCGATAGCTCCTACGTGCTTGGGCGCAGCACACTTGGGACTAGTGGCGCACCGGAGATCAAGATTCTCCTCGATAGCGCAATTGCAAGCTTCAGCGCGGGGGCGTGGAGTGAGACCCTTGCAAACCTTGCTATTTTCGACTCGACGTTTGTTTGCCAGAACGTTTATTCAGGCGATGCCGTCGACTTGGAGCATAGAAGGAACCTTTACAGCGTGATCGTTGGTAAAGACGGCGTTGACCTTGCGCGCCAGATCGAAGAGCTCGACGATGCGAGCCGGAAGAAAAGCACCGAGATCAGAGAGAAACGTGATACGATTCAGGCTCTGGTACCGCATGGGCTTACCGTTGAGACGTTTCTGCCCCTGCAGGAAGATTCTACAATAGACGCCAAGATTGCCGAGAAGGAAAGGGAGCTCGACGCCGTCAAGCGGGCAGACCAGATCAAGAGTCACGCCGCCCTGTCGGAGCTGCTTCTTCCGACCTTCCCAGCCGAATTTGCAGGATTGCTTGGCAAGACCATCGAAGGTGTCCTGAAGGATGTTGAGGAACGCGTAACCAAGCAGATCGACACCCACGCGATGCACGAACGTGGCGAGCCTTGGCTGTCCGAAGGACTTGGATACATCCGCAACGAGGCGTGCCCGTTCTGCGGCCAGTCTCTTGACGGTGTTGCACTGATTGCCGCATATAACGCCTATTTCAGCGAGGCTTACAAGACACTACGAACCGAGATCGGTGCCCTCCGAGGTATAATCGACACCGCATTTGGTGATCGAGAGATTGCGCGCATTGAGAGGACCGTAGAGCAGAACACCGCGGCAATCGAATTCTGGTCAAGGTATTGCACGATCACAGCGCCGGCCCTAGCTGATGCCCACAGGCTCGGGGACAAATTGCGGACTCTACGGCAAGAAGCGCTTGTCCTTCTTGACCGCAAGGCTGCTACCCCGCTTGAGCGCGTCCCGGTAGATGCATTTTTCGGCGCCGCCCATGATGTCCTTGTGGCCATGCAGAAAGATGCGGCCACTTACAACCACACCGTGCGGGCCGCCAATGCCACTGTCACTGCGAAGAAGACCGCAACCGCTGCCGCTGATATCAGAACGGTCTCGGATGGTATCACCAGACTCCTCGCGATAAAGAAACGGCACGAGCAGGATTCCAAGGAGGCATGCCGGGACTACAATGTCGCGGTGGGAGAAAAGGAGGCCCTTGAATATAAGAAGGCGAGCTTCAAGGAGAAACTGGACAATTACACGGAACAGGTCATCGGTCAGTACGAGGAGACGATTAACCGGTTGCTAGATGACTTCCAGGCAGGCTTCCGGATCACCGGAACCAAGCACTGCTATCCGGGGGGCGTCGCCAGCTGCACCTACAGTATTCTCATTAACGACACGCCCGTAGAGCTAGGTGACGCCAATACCCCCCTCGACACGCCGAGCTTCAAGAACACGCTCAGCTCCGGCGACAGGAGCACACTCGCCCTCGCGTTCTTCATTGCACAGTTGGAGCACGATCCTGGGAGGGCGAGCAAGATCGTCGTTTTCGACGACCCGTTCAGTAGCCAAGACAGCTTCCGGAAAGATTGTACCGTTCAGAAGATCAAGAAATGCGGTGAATCATCCCCCCAGGTCATCGTGCTGTCGCACGATCAGAGCTTCTTGAAGCGTCTCTGGGATCGGCTTGCCCCGCAGGGTGCCGACCGCAAATGTCTCCAACTGGCCCGAATCGGCGTCCGTGACACGAGAATCTCAGAATGGGACATCGAACAGGCGACGCAGGCCCACTTCCTCGCCGATCGGAAAGGCCTCTCGGATTACTACAACACGTGTGAGGGCACTCCTAGAGACATCGTGAATAAGATCAGGCCAGTTCTTGAGACTTATTGTCGGAATCTATATCCAGGCGAGTTTGCGACCGACGCGCTGGGCACGATCATCGGCAAGGTTCGTTCTGCCGGTTCATCTCACCAACTCTTTCCCCTGTTGGATAACTTAGATTTGCTCAACGAGTACACACGGCGCTACCATCACGGGGAAAATCCGAACGCAGCTACAGAGCCGATAGACGGCACTGAGCTTCAGGGTTTCGTGAAAAAGACCCTTGCAATCACAGGAGGCTGCTAATGGGGGTAATATGGGAAGTAATATGAGGACAGAATACGAAATTAAGTTGAGAATGAGCAAAGTTAAATACACCATTAATTTATAGGGAGAAAAGCAAGGGTATACATGTCACTATTTACGCGATTTGCCTGTCTAGCAATCCTCACTTTCGTCGCCTTCGGGAATTCGTTTTCTGCCGAATTGCCAAAAAACGCGCCGAGACTTCCGATGAAAGACGAGTTTGTGAATTCACTCCGCTATGTTTGGCTTAATAAGACAGTGCATGAGTCTCGCCTTCTCCATGATATGGAGAATCTATCCGGTTGGTCGGTGACGGGAATTGGTCAAATAGAGATTACCCACGATCGTTCCATTGATGGTTCGACATCGCTCAGATTCCAGACCTCCTTGCGTGATGACGAGCTGATTAAGCGAAGTCCGGGAGGAAGGATGATGGGGTCGGCGACGGCGGTGCTGAAGTTCCCCAAGCCACAAGACTGGAGCGACTTCAACCGAATAGCGCTCTGGGTGTACATCCATCCATCCGACGTGCGCGTTCATACCTTCTATCTGACCTTTACCTGCCTGGATGCCCCTTCCGAAATCACCGATCCCAAATACGCCACGGTAATCCAGGGTCTTACGCCCGGACAATGGAGTTACGTCCTGTGGGAGATCCCTAATCTTCGTCGGGATCAGGTTACGGAATTCAGAATCATGAAGCTGCTCACGGGCCACGCTGCGGAAGAAAACGTGCGTGTAACGTATGATTTTGATCGGCTCGAACTACAGCGTGTGGATGCGGAAAAGTACGAGGGGTGGGAAGTCGCGCCAGGGAAAATCGCCTATAACCATGTGGGATACAAACAGAACCACTCAAAAGTAGCGTTGGCCAGCGGTTTGTCGGCTTCGCTGTTCCAGCTTAGAGATGCGCGCTCCGGAAAGGTGGTTTTGACCAAGCCGGTCAAAACTGTGATAAATAATCGTGGAGAGTTTCAAATACTCGACTTTTCAGAAGTTCGGGAGCCAGGAGAATACGTCATTTGGGCAGGTGACCGCACAAGCCGGCCTTTTGTGATTTCCGACACGTTATGGCTCAATACAATTCGCAAAGTGCTGAACTGTTATTACTCACTAAGATGCGGGTTTGACGTACCTGGCGTACACCCCGAATGCCACAAAGATTGGCAGGGAATCCACGACGGCAAGAAAAGGATTATCAACGGCGGATGGCATGACGCCGGCGACCTCTCCCAGGGATCTTTTCGAACCGGCATGTCGGTTTACGCGATGTTGCAACTCATCCAGCAGCTCGAGCGACGCAATTTGGACCCATCATTACAGGAGCGCATTCTGGAAGAGGCACTGTGGGGGTTGGACTGGTTGCTCAAAACCCGATTTGGCGACGGCTATCGCATGACGTGGAGCGGTATGGGCATCTATACGGATGGCATAGTCGGCACGCTTGACGACGTGGTAAGAGAGGCGCAGAATAATCCCTGGGAGAACTTCATCGCTTCCAGTGTCGAGACGCTTGCTTACCTTGTATTGAAAGAACGGAAACCCGACCTGGCCCGACAATGCCTTAAGGCTGCTGAGGAGGACTGGGAAGCGGCGGTGAAGCTCCAGCCTCAATGGTTGGACGCCGGAAAGGTCGTCCTCACCGGCGGTGGGATCATCGATAATCGGGTGCCATTTTATCATCGGTGGTTTTCCGGCGGAATGTATTTGACGCTTTCCTGGGGAATCGTGTCTTCCATTCATCTGTACGAGGCCACGGGACGGAGTGAGTATGCCGAACGCGCGGTGGAATACGGACGTCTTCTGATGCAATGTCAGCAGCGAGAGTTTCTCGAAGGCGTCCCGCTGACGGGCTTTTTCTATACAAGTCCAGAGAAGCTGGCCATTGTAAACCATCGTCATGCGGCGTTTGAGGAGTCGCCGTTGCTTGCGTTCATGGCTTTGTGCAGGGCGTTTCCCGATCACGAGGATTGGATAGACTGGTACGCTGCGACGACCCTTCATTCTGAATACTTTCTGAAACGAGGTGCCCAGTTTACTGCCCCATACGCAGTTCTGGCGAACGCTGTTTTTCGGAAGGCTGACATAATGGCTGTGCCGGACCCTGAGTTGCGCAAGGCCATGCTTCGCCAATTCCATGAGGGCACGCGCCTGACCGATGAATATCATTTGCGCATCTTTCCTATCTGGAGCACAAGAACACATCACGGGAATACTGCGGTGCTGCTGTCACAGACTTTGGCGCTGGTCGCTGCATCGCAGATCAGGAATAATCTATCTTCGGAAGACCTCGCGGCAACACAGCTACAATGGGTATTTGGCGGCAATCCCTTCTCACAGAGTCTCATGTACGGAGAAGGATACGACTATCCGCCGCTTTATGCCTACAACCCTGATGACATTGTTGGCTCGCTCCCCGTTGGCATTGACTGCGTTAGAAACGATGAGCCTTTCTGGTCCGCCTCCAACCATGCGACATTCAAGGAGATATGGATAGTTCCGGTGAGCCGGTTTCTCTGGAATGCTGTTTACCTGGCGATGCCGGCGTCGGTTCAGGGAGAGTTGAGAAGTGAAGAGACCGACACGGTTGTATTTTGCGACCGAGCAACTGAGAAATGTAAGGATGTCAAAGTGGATGCTTCGGGAAAGTTTCAAACGGAGCTGCCAGCAGGAAAATATGAGATAAGATTCGGCTCCGCTTCCCGGAACCTCACAGTGGTTTCCGGCGGGAACTACAATCTCACATTGAACCCGGAGCAGAGTGTTGATTTTGTAGTTGGCGTGAAAAGCCAGAACCTGGAAAGGAAGATTGTTCGGGTGCAGGTTACGGCTGAGGGGAAAGGCCGCCATGATTTCTCGATTCGAGTTTTCAATGGCGCGGTGTCGGAGCACGAAAAGCCGGTGAATCTCAAAACGGGTCAGAAGGTCGAAATCATTTGGGATGTTACCGTAACAGATCCGCAGGTGCCTGTGGTGGCAGTTATCCTACCCGATGG
>CAZVVA010000096.1:0-14155 GCA_964630455.1 uncultured Candidatus Sumerlaeota bacterium | reverse complement strand
CATCAAATGCGCCATCCCTGCAGTTGCAGACAATCGGAGAAAGAAGAAAACCATTATGCTGTTTGTTTGAGAATTTATGGAATGTAGGGGGGGCAGGACTTGTCCCTGCCTGAAAGGTGTGTAGGGGCAGACCTGCGTGTCTGCCCTCAAAAGGAAGAAATCTGTGGAAAGAAAAAATGAGAACTACTACGCCCAAGTGGCAGCGTCTTATCGGTCTTCGTATAGGTTAAGAAACACCGAATGGCCTTGAGGGCCTGATTATTAACACCACGTTGTCATTTCAGGTTTGCAGTTATATATGCAAGTCAATAGTAGGGGCAATTCATGAATTGCCCCCTACGAAGCTTGCAAGCGTAGCATTAGCTATACGAAGATCAATAAAACAAATGATCTTTGTCAGATAGGCTGGCAAAACAATTTTAGGCACAATAATAATCCCCAGTAATTTTTTATACTCATTATGAATCTCCTATGCTCGGTCCTCCATATAAAAGACGTCCTTGTTGTCCATATTTCCTCTCCCCTGGGGGGAGAGGATTAAGGTGAGGGGGTCTCATTTGGGAAAGAGCCAAAAAAAAAGACCAGACCCAGGCGTTCCCTTACCCGACACCTTAGCATCTGGTCTCATTAGCAAGAAGCTATCCGACTTGCGTCTAATCCTTCAGTGCAGCGCCGCCAATCACCGGAATCAAGCGTATCACTTCACCTGTTACCCGCTCCGCAGCGTTGGTTGCCATACGCGCTACCTGATTCGGATTCCGGCTGAACCCGTACGTCACCAGCGGCCTCCCGTCCGCATCATACGTCGTCACAAACTCGTGAATCTCGCCAATCCCCCGAAACTCCGTAGTCACTATCTGCTGTTTGATATCCACACTGTGCTTATACGTCGCACATGCAACGCCTGCGCACCCGATACACAGTAGAAAAACTCCATTCCTCATCCATGTGAAAAGTGTATAATTTCGTTCGACACTCATTGCTCATCTCCTTCTACTCACCAGCTTTGCCGCCGAGACCCCGGTCCAATCCGGTTTGTCATGATCCTTTCTGCTGCCCGGCTCAAGGCTGCCAGGCAATAAGAGACGCTATCAGAATCTGCGCCTAAGGCGCATTCGCGTCGTGCCCTCGTGGTTTGATAGTTCTTTCTGTCAGGTGCTCTAGGTTCAATCGCTGCTTCAGCCCGCTCAGCTCCGTCCGAATCTCGACCACTACCTGCATCATCTTGTCCTGGCGCTGGCGCAACTCCCTGAGCTCCGCTTTAATCTCCTGCTGACTCTGCTCCAGAAAATTCCCCGTCTCCTTCGGAATGAACAGCTTCGCATTGATCGGATGCGGCTCCTGCTTATGCTCGCGAATGGCCGCTACGATCTCTCCGTGCAGTTCTCCTTTGATCCCGTGAATTTGTCCGATCACCCACCAGCACATGCCGATCAATCCGACTGCCACACCCAGCGGCACGTACGTCCTGCGGGTATCCACAAACCATGACCGCTCCTGCTTCATTGCATTATCCATCCCCGTCACGCTCCTTTCGCGCTCGAATCCCGGGGGCAATAAAAAGAGACGGAATTGCTTCCGCCTCGTTCATGGGAGCCCACGCGCTCCCCAACTCCTCTCACCTGAGAAGAGTAAAACAATACAGCAACACTGCTTGCTATACCATGCGAACCGCGAGCTCTCCTCGTATTCTTATTCTACATCTTGTAACATGTCCCTCTATTATTATAGTCGTCTCTCACGGCGGAAAGTTGACACAAAAATCTTCTGCTTTCGTATCCCCTGTTACCTCAATTATTTGCCTCCCAATAGAACAGCCAATCTCCCCCTCAATCACACCATCTACATATACTCTATGGCACAGTACCATTAGCGATCTTCTTCTACCGATAATCCCCGGTTGAATTCTCGAAATAGAGCGCATTCCCTATTTATGTGTAGTAAGAATAACCACCTATATACAATACGAGGAACCCCCTTTTTCACCATCACGGACCGCCATTGGCGATTTCGATCCATCTGTAATTATCGTCGGTCGTTTCTGATCATATCCCGGGAATGCACTATTCGCCAATAGCCTCCATTTTATTTCTCATATACGACATAAAAGGTAACAATATCTCCCTCCGTCCACGCCGTACTACCTTCACCTGCCCACAATTGAGTCCCAGTGTAAGAGCTTGTCATACCTGCATGGTTTTCGCTAGCCACATGAGCCCCACCGTCGTTCAGTATCGTACTTATTGATACTGTTTTCGCAACTGTCGCTTTACTCCATGCGTGTTGAAACGCACCGGCCGCCACATCACCAGCCGTTATGGTATGCCGTATGGCGGCCTGCGCAAGCAACTCATTACCTGCCGTACTTATATATCCGCTCAGCTTAGCATCGCCTGTAACTGCGTCCGTAGCCGTGCCGACGTTCAGGCCGCCCTTGATTGTACTATCACCTGAAATTTCCTCCCCCTGTTGACTGATAAAAGTTGTTTGAGCAGACGGCCAGCCCTTTCCATTAGTGTTATAGAGATAAATGTTGCCTGTATGTCCGTCAGTAAACCACGTTACATTTGCAGAGTTCGGCATTATATGACAATCATAAAAATAAACCGTAACATTGTCTTCCCCCCAATGACCAACGCCTCTTAAGGAATCAGATGCGGCAATATCAAAAGTACAGTCACGAAATATTACGGTGAAAGCAACATCTCCGGTTCTGCCAAGCCAAAGATTAGTACGTGACGTGGTTGAAGTATGACAATAATGATAGGTTCTTTCAAAAACCGCATCATCGGCAATACTGCAAACATCGTTTTCACCCTCGATATAACAATCTTGAAAAATGGGATTTCCGGTATTTATGAAAATAGTATCCTGCTCACCATAAAAACTGCAATTCTTTACGAGAATTTCATGTGCTCGCGGATAAGTATCACCACGACCAATATCTAGGGCAGCTTGTTCTGCACCGACACCCAAACTTTGCGTATTTATGATGGTCAAATTGGCAATTGTAATTCCCTTTAGATCGGTACTCCCCCCGCTTTTAATCCACATTGTCATTAAATCATCACCACTACCACTAGATTGATATTTGATTATGACACCAGAATTTTGCGCTTCTGTTATTTTCACACCATTCGGCTGGATGCCAACAATCGAAATATAGCTTTTACTCAGCGTTACTTGCTCTTCATAAATTCCGGGATAAACCAAAATTACATAAGGTTTAGTCGGTCCAGAATCCGTAATTGAGTCAATCGCAGCCTGAATCGTGCTGAAATCCCCACCGCTCTTCGCCACTGTCACCAGCCGACCCTTTTGAATTCCATCGCCCGATAGCGTTCCTGTAACATGCACGTTTCCTGCAAAGTAGCCAGCCCACTCGCCGGTCGGAAAACTCTCTGGATCGCTCATGATGCTGCTGTCGAGCCCACCATACACCCCGATGCGTGACCGGTTGGCGCTATATAAGTCACCAAACCCTGCTACACCGACCACGTTGGTCAATGCTGATTCTGAACTCGCCTTGCCCAACACGCCGAAGTCGTTGATGCTCTCCCCTGATGTGCTTTTCCCTGTCGACCTGGCTTCCCCTTGAACGCCAGTGTTCCAGCTGTGATTCACCTCTCCGCTTCCCTGATTGGAAAAGTGGCTCACAGCCATCAGCCCCATCCGATTCAGGCCGCTGCGGTTCTCCGTATCGTTGCACGTGGTCGTCAACTCAGCGGTCAGTGCCCAGAGATACGAACTAAGCGAACTCAACGTTTGAGTCACTCGCAGATTCTTCAGGAAGTCCCACTGTCCATTAATGTCCTCATCTGCACTCTTGTCCATAAGGTTCTGAGCCAGAATCCCTTCTATCTGGGAAAACCCCTCAATCACGGCCACAGGGGTTCCAGAGGCGTTGCGTCCGCTTATGCTCTCAATCACCTCCATCTCCATGCTCTTACCTAATGCAAATTCGCCTATCGGCGCGGAGATGGGCTTATTAAGCTCAAAACCCTCCGCCGTGGCATTCCACGCAATCAGTGCATCCTCTTCTCCGGCTTCAAACTCCAGGGCCTGGTAGCCCGTCCCGCCGTTGTTGCTAAAATGAATCGGCGCATAGAACTCCGGAGCACCGCTGAACACCCAATTCCCGCTGATCTGCTCTGCTTCCGCACGCTCCAGATGAATGTCACTATCCTGCACGTGACTACCAACCGTCGTGTTGTTACCCACATCCGGGCTCAGCGCCAGCGCATCGTTGAAACTCGCCACGTGTCCCTGCCCATGCCGTTCTGATGTCAGGTACTGGACATGATCATCGCCGCTTAAGCCCTGTAATTCACTGTGATCCTCCACTCCATGCCCCAGGTCTTTTAGCAAAACCGGCGAGGTCACCTGGCTGTCCTGAAACAAAAGGTTCCCTTCAAGGTCCCGGCTCATCTTGACCACGCCGTCGTAGATCCCACTATGCCCGATCTCGACCTCTCCAGTTTTAATGCCATACACAACCCCAAACGGAATTGAGAATACGATAATGCATAAAGCAACAAGCCACCGATACATTATGAGTTCCCTCCTTGCAAAAAATATACCCCCATCTCAAAAGGTGGGGGGCTTTATTCACGTTGAAAATGCGCCTGTGCGCGTGCAGTGATGCTCAACCGCTCACTGCGACTCTATCAAATCAAATTATTCTCCAGTCGCTTTGGCTGGTACTTTCAATAAACTCCTTCTTTAGCTTGCCCTACTTTCGCGCCCTTTAAATCCATAGACTTTCATGGATATTAGAAACCATACTCAACGGGCGGAACGCCGGTGCCATTATTATGGAATCTGGTGGCACGGGCATCCTTGCCCGTGGTTTGCGTATCAAAGTTCAAAAGAAACGAAATATCCAAGCCATGGACATAGCCTTCTTGCTATTTTATCTCTCATAATTCTCTAGACCCTTCAATTGTGATGGAATCTGGTGGCACGGGCATCCTTGCCTTTGATTTTCCATATCCTTCCTAATTCTTATTGAACTTTAGAACTCTTTCCAAGTAGCCCAGGTGAGGCTTTAAGAGCCCCAAGAAGGGCGTTAAGATACGCGAATTACCCACAATGGCTTTAGTTGAGGTTCTGAAGTCGATCTCTTTCGCCATATCCTCGATGTACGAATAATCCAGGATCTCTTTGTTTGAGGCCGCCTTAAGGCGGTCTCTACTTTGCACCCACCTTCAGGTGGGGTGAAACAGAAAGTTGGCAACATAAAACTACCAGGGCGCTTTAGCGTCGCTTATCCACCCGCTTTAGCCATTGCAATCTGATCCACTCCTCCGAGAAGCCACGCTGAAGCGCGCTGTGCCTGAGAACCCATCTTTCACCCCCCAGCTAAAGCAGGGGGCAAAAAACAGTCCGCCGAGGCGGACTAAAACCCACAGCCCAGCTGGTCGTCAGAGCAATGTGGCGAAGGCCCGATAGCTGAAAATCGACGGCTATAGCAATTTTGTTCAGCTCGCCTCGCCTGAGGCGGGCAAGCCTCGCGAAGCGGGTTTGCATTCAGGACCTAAAGTAAACGAAATTCACTACCTCGATGACCTTGCCAAAGCCTGACAAGGGCTTCTTAAGGGCTGAAGCATTCAAAAAGTTCTAAAGCTCAGTAATTCTTAACACACCTCAGCGGAACGACACCTGCTCGCGTATCTCACCTGCAACGTGCAGCTTTTGGCCTTCCAAGAGATGCGCAAGTATAGCATGCGTATAATTGAGCGAGAAAGCAAATCGCGTCGTTGTCCCTTCATAGCATTCACTCATGAGAATCCCTGTTAGGTCTGCATATTCAATCACATTCCCAAGCGTGAGAAAATCGCCGTCTGCCGTCAAAGCAAAACACGCCGTATACGAACCATTGCTGCCGATACCAAATTCCACCCGATTTGCACTCTGATTGAACTCAATCGAATCGGCCATAACGCGCTCTTCCATTTCTCTTTCACGCACTTCTCCTGCAATCCACAAATTCCCTACCCAATCCAGCGATGCTACGATCTCCCCGAGAATCACAAAATACTTCTCCGAATTCCCGGCAACATGCTGGATAAACGTCTGGTCATCCTCGACCCAGCAGCGCACCCCCTGCGGCTTCAGTGCCACCAGAAATCCGAGCCGGTGCGGATCCAATCGCTCCACGCCAATTATTTCGCCAATTTTTTCACTCAGCCCTGAGCGCAGAGCAGCGAGCGCCACCACGTCACTCCGCTCCAGGTGAATGCCGACCAGGGGCACCTCTACTCCTACCAGCCGCTCCTTCAGGCTTCGCTGCGACAGTATGTAGCCGCCTAGATCCAGGATAACCCCGTCGCTGCTTGAAGCATGCCAGTCTGTGCGGAAATCCACTTCCCGGATGCCCCACTCCTTGCGCTGCGACGCTACATCGTCCATGCGCCGAAACCGCTGATACACCTTACGTCCTTGCGCTCCGCTTCCTGGGTAGTCCGTCTGGAAGAATATGTTCAGCCGGTTGATAAGCGTACGTGTCGGCACAGAGCTCAGTTCGATCAGCGGGTTTAATCGCTCCATATCGGTAATGTCGAACACTGCCTGGCCCGCACCGAGCTGCTTCTCGCCAAAGACCAGCTTGAACTTCCCCCCCTCGCTGAACAACCGAGATCGCGCCTCGTGCGCCGCGCTCACAAGCAGCTCGCCTACTCGCCTAGGCGAGCTGATGCGCCGCGCAAATTCATATCCGCGCTCCGCAAGCTTCGCCCGCGTCGCCGTAAACGTCTCACCCTCAACCCCCTCATCACCCAGGCCGAGAAAACGCTCATCCCGAATCATCAATGAAATCACGTCCGCAGGATTCTCCACCACCGCTCCGTTCTCGCTCAATCCCTCCACCTCAGCACTCAGCCGCTCGCCTAGGCGAGTTCCTACCTTCTCGCGATACTCTACCTCCCAGAAAACATCGAGCACGTAGAGCTTCGCCGTGTCAAATCCTGACCCGAACTCCACGCGGATCGTGGGATACGACTCTCCTGATGGAGCAAAAAATTCCCATCCTCCTGCGCCATTCACCAGATCCTTCACGTCCAGCCGCTGCTCGTAGCGTGGCGTAGGAATAACTGTCTCGATTGGATCGGCCTTCTCAATCCTTCCTCGCTTCTCCTGCCCAAGCTGCTGCGTCTGCCCCTCCAACCGCAACGTATAGCGCACTTCAACCCACGCCTCATACACACGAACCAGCGTCCCATCCGGCACGCTCACAGAAAAATGCGTCGGTTCCGACACCAGGTCTGCACATGTCACATCGTCAACCATGACACTATATGCATACGTCCGCGCTGTTGAATCCACCAGAACAGCTGTCGTGCCATGGTACTTATCACCCAGCTGCACAGTGATTTCGACTTCCTTGGATGCGGTTCCTCCACTATCCATGTGCAGCTGAAAACTCACCTGGGTGAGACGCACCGCTGCATCGTCATTGGGCTGGCGCTTCAACCGGAAGAGGAGTGGGTCTCGACACTCCGCGAGATCTGGCCCGGAGAAGTTCTGTGTGCTCGAGCCAAAATTCCCATCGCGCGCTGACGCTGCATTTGCCCAATAGGCATTCCCATTCTCCAGCGTGCGTTCCCCCTCCACGCGATCAAACGCGATAACGTCGCTCATTGGCTGAATGGCAAAGAGCGGTCGGCTGTCGTCCAGGTGATGCTCAATGGTCTCGCCGTGCGTGTGCTCAGCCGTGTAACTTGCCACCTCTTCCGAAGAAGGCCGAACCAGGGCACCCCATTTCTCCTGCGCACCTTTGCGCGCCCCCAGGCGAATTACATTGTCGGAAGCCCAGCGCCGCGAGGCAAAATACACAATCCCTACCCGCGCTCCTACTAACTCGCCGTACCGGCTCTGGCCCTTTGATATATCTCCGCGAAACTCTACCTCCAGCACAGGCGCCTCACGGCTCACAACTGCCGCCGTGCTCAGCCGATTCGGATCATACGCACGAAACGCCTCGATCGCGCTATTGCCCGGACCCGTGGCCCAGGACCCTTCAAACGTCTGACCCGTCAGCGCGAGCACTGTGGTGGCACTCGCATACTCCCCCTTTGTCGGCAGCAACGGGAACATAATCTTTTGCACAGCCTGTCCGTCCAGCTGATCCACGACCACATTGTACTGCTCAGGCTCCACTGGTGCACCATCTGCTTTTACCTCACGCACCGCACTGCACGGATGGTCAGCAACCAGAAACTCGAAGCCTCCCAATGGCACCTCACGCACTACAGCATTATTGCAATGGTAGCCAGGGTCCTGGCGCACGAGCGGCGACTCAGGAGTGCCAAGTGTCGCCTCGTCCGGGTCCACTGCAACATAGGAAATGAGCTCATCGCCTATCTGAACGCTTCCTGATGGAGTAAACCCTACTACACTTTCCACATATGCCACAGTGTCAGTGGCAACCAGATCCTTTTGCAGGCAGGTTCGTGCGCCAACACGATACGGCACCAACGGGCAGTCAGGCACCCGGCCAAAAATGATCGGAATTATCTCTCCTGTACGCTCCTGCGCGCTCCCAGGCGCGCCGTGCTCAGGATTGCGCCGACCCACTCTGCGCTGACCCTTGCTACTAAGCACATCCACGAGCCGCAGCTCTATGTGAAGCGTCCCCAAACTCACTTCTTCAATCACAAACTCCTGCAGCCACACGATGTCGTCCGCCGTGGCCTGGTTCTCCCGATCCTGAAACAGAGCACCGATACGGCAGCTCAGACCTTCGGGGTCGTAGCGCTCGAGCAATGCCGCAAGCCCATCACTCGCTTCTACAATGTTAGACAGCACCAGAGTAACGCGATCTGTTACTCCTGTGGTCTGCTCAAAGTGCCGCGCCAGCTCGAGCCGCAGCGCTCCTGCATCCAGCAGCCACGCCTGATACGTATGCTCGCCCAACTGCAACGCGCGACTACTATACGAGCGAGTTTCATCAGGCCAATCGATCTCCAGAATCCAGTAGATCGAATTCCCCGTGCTCTGCCGTTCTTCTTCTGCAAGCTGACTCAGCTGCTTCATTTCTCAACGTCCTGTGAAGACCAATGCTTATCGAAAATCATTACGTTCGGCTAACTTAAATTATTCGTTTTTTGATTAGAGAAAGCGCTCATAACAGACTATAAGTTTTCTCTATGACTAAAACCATTTTGGAGTGCGGTAGCGTAACACAGTGCAGCTACCGCTTTGGAAAACAGCAGCGAAACGCAGTGCAGCTGCCATCTTCTGGACCCAAGTTTCCAGATGCAATTGCAGGTTGATAGAATTAGGGCCGAAGCTGCGCTTCGGCTATGAAAGCGCAAGCTGCGCTTACGCACTCTAAAACACCCTCCCCACTGTTTAAGCATTGAAGATTTTCGGGGACTTTGATTTATTGATATGATCCCTCAGCCACGTACTGTAGCTCTACGAGCAAACTTACCAGGCGCGGGTAGCGTTCCTTCTGCACCAGCTTCGGCGTTAGCAACTTCACTACGCCTACCACGCATTCTTCATCCACATATGTAAACGCATCCAGTCCATCATGAATCACGTCGCGTACCCACTGATCGTACTCCTGGTAGTTCTCCCGTGTCAGCTGCTCGAAAAAAAGACTCTCCAGACGATACGGATCGCTCACCTGCGTGCTATAGAGCACACCGCCTACAGATCGCTGCACTTCCACACCTCTATTATACGTGCGCACCAGGGGCGAGGAGCGCCCGACCTCCCACTGGAACATTGCCTCGGGCTTCCAGAGCAGGGCACCTGTGGACTTCGCGCTCGTCACAGCACGTGCCACCGTCACCGTTGTCGCACTCACACTCGTCGCGATCCCAAGGTACTCCAACTCACTCCCATCACTCTCACTGATAAATATGTGATCGCTCTCAGTGAAATAGTTGCTTGCATTAGCTACGGGAATCTCGGTTGTCCCTTCGGGAATTGCCTGGGCCAGCGTCTGTTCATTCTGCTTCCCTGTTGCAAACAGTGGTCTCATCACTCGTGCTCCAATGCCGTGCTATGGTCTTCAGGCCGATGGTATCTCTCAATGGTCGTGGCCAGCGCTGCGACTGCCTCGCGGGCAGAAACTGCTTGGGGCAACAACACGGTACCCGGGCGTGTCTTTCGCTGCATGGCCACAAACATTTCCTCCCGCCGGAGTGCCTCTACCTGCTTGAGCCCCACCTCAGGGAGGAATGTTGAAGAGGGAATCGCTGGCAACTGCGCTGTAGCCTCTACATGCGGCAATCCAGCCTCAACACCCTGCTTTTCATCCCGCGTCATGCCCGCTGAAGATGCTGCGTTATCACCCGAGAACTCCTGCAATAGCTCGCGTTCCTGATCCTGCATCAGTGCCCGAATCAGTACCAGACACTCCTGTAACTGTCGTATGTCAACTCCCACTGCTCCACACTTCCTTTCCCTACTCCCGCGTCTCTTCATTGCCCTCGTGCTCTCCTTGCGATCCACATTTCATACTCCCTTTCAGCAAATAGAGCACAACGACATAGGCAATATCATCCACAACGCCCGACGGAGCGGCGGGGACCAGCGTTCTCAAGAACCCACAAAGCCCGGACGATACGCGCCGAATCTCATCATGGCAGCTCTGTGGCTCCTGCCCCTTAGCTGCGCGGTGAAATATCTCGAGCGCTCCAAGGAGGCAGCTAAACGCCTCAGGCAGTCCCTCCGCTTCACGCAGCGTCTGCTCCTCTTGCTGTATTCCCTGCACGTCAATGATTTCCGCCATCGCTTTTCACCTCGACCACAGCTCTTACTGCCAGAACTCGTTCGGCTCGTGCGGTATCCGCTGCCGGATTACCATCTTGCCGGTGCATTACCACGCGGTCGGCACGATCAGGCGATCTCCCAATCGGGCCAGCCGCTTATTCCCCACATCGTCTTCGTCAATCAACGCCTGAAACCGCACCCGAAACACTCGCTCACGTTCAACGTGCGTAACAAACTCAATCCCGGGCAGCACCACAGCCTTCCAGAGTACAATATCGTGCGCCGAAGAACTCGCCCCCACGGGATGCAGCAGCAGCTGGTCCGCTGCCAGCGCATTTCCGGCAGACCAGGCAATATCAATTGCCTGGTTGTCCGGATCCTGAGGATCGGTTCTCAGCACCCCATCCGAAATGATCATCGATAAATTCTCAATCGTATACTCCAGCAGCTCGACCTGCACCACAACGTTGCGGCCCACAACAAATGTACGGTAGGGCGTGGCCCCAGTGCTGTGGGCCACCTGATTCACGGTGATCATCTCATAGAGAAAGCGGCCGCCGTCGCGTGTAGTGCCGAGGTTTCGCGGAGTCTCGGCCCCCCATAAGAATTCCGATGCCCCAAATGTCATTTCCACAAGTCCCATGTCCGTTGCCTCACGTCATTGCCGGGCGTCATACCCATCAATCTACAACCTGAAAGTAGCCAATGTGCCAGTGCTGGCGATAAAGACTCAGGTTCGGCTCAGCGTGCACAAGTTCTTCACCCACGAGTTCCAAAGGCCGGGTACCCGCCAGCAGCACCTCGCCATCCAGGCGCGCTTTGATATCTTCGAGCATCTGGTAGGTCCCTGGATTCTGTAAATCCGCAGTAGTGCCACGGCGTCGCGCCTGCTCGCCGCGATGACTGTTATCCGCTGCCACAATATTCCAGCGCGTCAGAACCTCGTAGCCGCCTCCCCCTTGTCGCTTGTACACTGCCCCTGCGTACTGAATGAGCATGCAGGGAAGGATCAAAACAAGCTCAGCGCGGGCCTGCTGAAAGTCGCCGCCGTATGCCCGCAGGGTGCGCACGTAACCCCCACCTGCGCTCACCGTTAATTCACTCAGACGCAATAGTAGTTGATCTTCCAGTTGGCTGATCGTGGTCGCCACAATACTGCTCCTCTTTTTGCACGTTCATTTACTGTCTTCGCATCCTCATTGATGCCAGCGGTGTGTTCATTCGCACCTGTTGCCTCTAGAGAATCTGCTCTATGAATAACCTAGAACCCCTTCAACGTGTCTTTCCTGAAGAGTCGGTCGGTGTTCAGTGTTGTACTGGAAGGGAGATCATGCTCCAGCGCTTCGCTGGCGTCACCCAGGTCAAGCCGGCTTTGCGCGATTCCCTGAAGCAATGCAATGGCCTGCTCGTAGCGCCGCTGATGCTCAGGCGATGCGGTCTCGCGCCGTCGCGCAAATAGATTGTTTATTGCCAGTATGGCGCTGAGCGCTTGCACAATTTGCGGCACGGGAGCAAACGGCACCCGATAACGCGAACGCACATAACTGTTGATCTCAGCATCAGCATCCGCAATGGCCTGGTTGATCACTTCCTCGTCAGCCACACCGTCGTTATCATCATCAGCCATGGCCACCAGATGCCGCGGATCAAGCCGCTTCTCTAAATCTGCAAGTGATGAATACATTGCCTTTACCCCTCTTAAACCCTGAATTCGTCCCAGATGTAGGGGCGGTTCGCGAACCGCCCATCTTTATAGCGGTAGTTGCATCCTCGGCCAGAGATTTCCGCCAGAGGCGGACAAATCCCTGGAGCCCCCGGATGAGAATGCAACCACCATGTTCATCCGTATTTGACACGAACAGGTTCACCACCGAGAGCTCAACATCTTCGCATTTCGCAACGAACAGAACGCATTAGCCCCTGCCTCATGCCACTGCATCTTTCCAGAGGTAGCATGCGCCAGCGGCAATGATCTTCTGATCGTAGTACTTCTGGACGCGAATCATATCAGCCTTGCGCCGATTCTCACGCCATACTTCAACCACGCGGCCGTTCACAGACCCCGGAGCAACAGTCCACACAAACGTGTAGGCCAAAGCGGTCTGCTTGAGCGCGGGCCGTGCCGGCATGTAGCAGAGAAACGCATCCTTGCCCCAGACATACTCGAGCGATGCTGCCTGGCCTCGCGCTGCGACGTTCTTGAACGCCTTCGCCACCAGCACTCGCTCAACGTCAAACAACTGCGCCAGCACATCAGGCCCCACAACGCCCAACTTCACGTACTGCACCTTCTCGATCACCTTCGGATGCAACCGCACCTTCTGGTAAACTTCGTAGGGAAGCACCAGAGTGTTGGGCAACACCTGGACCTCTTGCTGGATCGTACCTTTCTTTCCTTCCACGGCACTCACTGGATCGCTGTTGGTATAGTCGCTCCACTGGTCAGTGCCCGAGAGAGTCTCGCCCGGAATGTCGGCGCCTGTGCGAATCCTCGTGGCCAGCACGATCTCTTTGTTCAGGTCAATCTTGTCCATGAGGAATTCAGTACGATCAATGTCAGGCTGGATCACAGGATCCGCGTTCTCGCGCTCTTCATCCGGAATAACGGATTCCAGGGCATGGTCTTCGCAGTAGTAGCTGTCAGTGCTCAGAGCGAAGTCAACCTCGTCTGCTTCAGCTCCAGGAGCACGCCGATCGTTCGACTGGCGGAAGCGCTCGCGCTCTGCGTCATAGATGTAGTACTTGTCGCTCTGCTTGCGAACGGCTACCTGCGGTGCAACGACATCCGCGATGTAGTCCGGGTTGCGATAGGCCACACTGACGTTAGTAAGCGCAGCGTCAATGTGTACTTGAGAAACTTCTGGCATGGTTCCACTCCTTTCTGTTTAGGATTTTACTACTCTCGCTGATCCGCGGAGGGCAAAACTCGCACTGCCCGACCGCGAGCTTCAGCGGTGCATCGGCATGAAAACCTTGTCTCCATGCCGCGCTAAGAAATCTTATGGTGCGGTGCGTTCGTGCAACGAGAGAAACACGTCAATGATGTCTCCGTCCGCACTGGCCGCTGTTTCCGCATAGCCAACACAGTTGATCTTTGTTCCGGAAGTCTCATCAATGGCTTTGACTTTGCCGGAAGTGCCTGCAACGTTCACCGGTACGCCAACTGAAATGGCGCCAGCTGCAACCACGCTGGCGATTCCAGCCTTGCGAACACTTACGTTCTTGTTCTGAAGGCTCTGGCTGTGCATGGTGACACCAAGGATAGCGCCCGCATTGGCCGCGCCGGGCAAGGCACATTCGCCAGCATTGGTTCCTTGAACAACAACCAGGTTCGCATCAACGCCATTCGCATCGGTGACCTTGTAGGCTTTGTCGAGGATGTAGCTTGGCATTCTTCTAACCTCCTTTTCATAGAATGAGTCGCGCCTGA
>CAZVVA010000095.1:0-14203 GCA_964630455.1 uncultured Candidatus Sumerlaeota bacterium | reverse complement strand
ATTTGGATCCATTCTTCGTCGCAGGCGATCCCGGACGCGACCCGCGTACCCGGGTGATTTCCGTTGTCTATCTAGGCATTGTTCGGCCGGACAAGGTTCGTCCCCGCGCTGGGGACGACGCAAAGGGCGTTGGCTGGTTTTCCCTTTTCAATCTTCCGCCACTGGCGTGCGACCATCGCATGATTCTCAAGCGCACCCTCGAATATCTTCGCCACCGCATCGAATATTACCCGTTCGTCTTCCCTTTTCTGCCGCAGCACTTCACCATCAGTGCAGTTCGAAAAGCATATGAAATCATCATGGGCGAGCCACTTCAACCTCAGCGATTTGCGCACGCCCTGCATAAGCTTGGCATTCTCAAGCCTTGCGCTAAAAAAGCCCATGGCCCCCGTGCCCAGCGCCACAGCCTCTACCGCCTCGACAATGCCCGTCTCAGACCTGCGCAACTGGCGCGCCTTCGTCTCTATCCTGCTCTGCTTACCAGATAAGCTGGATTTATCCCCCTGTTACCATCCCGATATTCCTGTATTGTTTCGCTCAATGAGATAAAGCAGAGAGCAGAACTCGGAGAATGAAAGGCCAAATAAAAGAACGTCGGGAATCTGCCTCGTTCTATCAATCAGCACTTGCTCTTCCCGACGTCGTCTTTTCGATTGCCAGACGGGAGCCGCCATCCAGCTCGCCATGCCCAGCTGCTGGACGCGTACGCTACTTACTCGCTGCGCCAAGCAATCCCATCGCAATGTGAGCCTTTATAATTTTAATTGCCTCCTCGAGCTGGACATCAACAAATTCCTCTTCCTTAGTCTCGTCCTCTTTCTCTGGTTGCTCAGGCATATAGAATTCAGTGGGTATTCCGGGTACTCCCTCAGGTATCTCTGGAGGAGTCTCCCCGGGCCTCGGCTCTTCAACTGAAGGTGTAGTTATTGTATCAACATTCTGCGATTCTCCTTGCGGCTTCTCGACTTCACCCTCCGGTGGTGCTTCCTCTAGCTGGTTGTTCTCCTTCTGCTCCGGTTCACGCACATCCGGCTCACCGAGAAGTCCATGGCGCGACAGGGCCAGCTCGTGGCCTTCTGGCAGCTCGACCTCCCAATCTGCTTTAATGCCAACGTCATGAATTTTGTCTCCGTTTGGCGTGTAATATTCAGCAGTGGTCAGGCGAATGGCACTGCGCCGATAGTTCCCGTGCTCATCCTTGGAAAGCGAATGATGGAGTTCTTCAATGGTCTGAACCGAGCCTTTGCCAAAAGTCTTCTCGCCTTTCGGCCCGACCAGAATCCCCAGGCGATGATCCTTGATGGCACCCGCAACGATCTCCGAGGCGCTGGCACTGAACTGATTGATGAGCACAACCATGGGAAGGTGCGTGATCGGATCGCGGTCCGCTCGGTATTCGCGAGTCTGGCTTGGAATACGCCCGCGAGTCGAGACAATCACCTCACCCTCTTGCACAAACAGGTCAGCCACCTCAATTGCCTGCTGCAACAATCCGCCGGTGTTAAACCGGACATCAATGATAAGACCCTTGACGCCTTTTTCAACCTGTTCGAGGATTGCATGCTCGAGATCTCTCGCCGTCTGCTCACTGAATTTGGCTATCCGTGTGTAGCCTATGACATCGTCAAAGATATGCGAGTAAATGCTTCGGATTTTGATAGTCTCGCGCGTAAGGGTAAAATGCAGCGGCTTGGGTTCAGCTGCGCGATATACAGTAATGGTCACTGTGGTGCCGGGTGGCCCTGTCAGTTTCTTTACTGCCTCAATCAGCGTAATGTCTTCCGTAGACTTCCCTTCAATCTCAATGATGCGATCCCAGGGCTGGAGACCCAACTGCGCTGCCGGTGAGCCCGGAATCGGCGCCACTACGGTCAAAATCTTATTCTTGAGCGTAATATGTATCCCGATACCGGAAAATTGCCCTTCCGTATCCTTCTCAAGCTCCATCAGGGCATCAGGCCCCATGTACTGGCTATGAGGATCCAGAGTATGGAACATCCCGTTCAGGACTCCCTCAAAGAGCTTCTCCGAGTCAATCTCCCTGACGTACTTGCCCTGAATGTCTTTATAAACCTCGGCAAAGAGATCCACAAACCGGTAGAACTCTTCGTCCTGCTCTTCAGTCTTGACCTTGCTGGCCACCTGGCCCATCAAGGCGACTGCACAGAGAAGCACCATCAGACTGAGAATCAGAAGGCGTTTCTCAATTGGGTGCTTTGAAAAGTTTGCTCCAGACATGTGCACTCCTCATTCCATACTGGATTTGCTGGCAATGTGATGCTATTGCCGCGTTGTCACGCTAAAAAACCAGAGCCAGACGGCTCACGTCGGGCGGCGGCATGTCCGCCAGTGGCGGGCACGTCCGCCGGCGGCGGGCAAGAAACCTGCTGAACCCTGGTGCCCGACCGACCACACCTCTATTTCCCGCTCGCGCCAGTGCCTGCTGGGCGAGAAGCTGCCTCAAACCACACGCGAGGATCAATCGCCTCGCCGTCTTTGCGAAGTTCAAAATGCACTCCCGGGCCCCAATTCCCTTCGAGCAGCCCGGATAGCCCGACCACGGCATCCTTTTCGACCGTATCGCCTTGCGTTACCAGTATCTTATCAAGAAACGCATACAAGCTACACATCCCGCTGCCGTGATCAACGATTACCAAATTATCGTAGCCTCTAAACACCTTTGCATAGAGCACCTCACCCGCTGCAACAACCCGGATTTCCGAACCCTGGGGCAATGCCAGATCAACCCCGGGATTGTAGCTCGCCTCGTCTGTTGTATCCTTCGAAAATCCCCGCACAAGAGGCATGGTGCAAGGCCATGGCAGCGTGCCGCCTTCTCTGAACAGGAGCAGGGATGCTGCTTCCGCGTGTTCGCGCGCGGTCTTCTGTTGCATCAATAGGCGGATGATCTGCGCCACACGCCGCTGCCGCTCTTGGAGAACACCCATCTTTTCCCGTGTATCGCTCTTGGTACGCATGAGCGATTCGAGAACCTGCAATTCACTTTCCATCTGTTTCTCTGTACTCTGGCGCTCCTCCTGCGACTGCTGGCTCACTATCTCTGTCTGTTGATGCGATGTCCCGATTTCGTCCAACAGTTCTCGCAGCATGGCCTGATCCGCTATCTGTTGCCTTAACTTTTCCAGCCCATGCCGCGCTGTCGTCTTAGCCACAAAATACTCATCTACTGCATCCGCCCCCCGCACAAGGAGACGATGCGGCGCTCTTTGTAGCCCAAGCAACTCAAGCTGCTGCAGCTCGAGCTGCAACTGCGTCTGCTGCTTGGCAATCCCTTGATTCAGCCGCGCCAGATCCTCACGCACTTGACCCACTTCTAGTTCTGTGTTGTGCAACTTGTAATCGTACATCCGGGAGAGCCGGGATTGCTGCTTGAGCGAGCGTTCTACCTGCTTAATCTCGCTTCGCTTCTGACGCGCCTTTTGATCGAGCTGTTTGTTCTCCTGCTGTAACGCATCAATATTGGTCTCAATCTGATTCAACACTGATTGCGTCTCTTCCAAAGTCTCTTCCGAATATTCGATCTTCTTTAAATCACCGGCCTGAGTCTTTTCCTCTTGCGCCACCAGTGTGGAGTTCGCCAGGCAGCCCGCTAATACAATTCCTACCAACCATGCCATGAGCACACTCGAAACCACTCGTCTCCAACAGCCGCTCACCTTACAGCTCCGTATTTGCAACGTTATATCTACTTCCGCGCTCTTTGCCACCCGCTTGTTAAGACATCCAGCCCAACGCGCAGTGCCATCGCCGAAAACAAAATCATGCCAATCTCTTCTAGTGTGAAAAATACCAGCCGATATTGAAGCACCAGATTGGCGACCTCTATACACCACCACAGAAAGAGAAGACTAAACATCCCTGCCGTCACGCCTGCAGCAATGCCTGAAATAATCGTTCTGGACGTAAAATGCGCCGGGTTCTCCTCAACCCAGCTGCCACTTTCGCCACTCTTGTCTGATTGACCGCGAACCCCGAGCGCACGCGTCGCGCAATAGAGAATGCCGACAGATAAAAATACTAATACCAATGCGCTGCGAAATAACTTGTACACGAATCGCACAAACTCTCTGGATTTGTCAAAACCTTTTTCCTCATACATCAACGTCTCCACACCATCCAACTGCGCGATGCCCACAAGTGCCGAAGCAAGAGCCCTGCGGTCTCGCAGGCTGCGATCAATCGCTACGTTGATGCTCACCGGATACGTTCCAGGCAAGACTGTATCAAGCTCCTGAACCCATGGCTCCTGCTGTTGCAGGACATTCTGTAACGTCGCGCTACTGACCACATCAACGTCAGTCACACCTGGCGTCCGCTCTAACGCAGCAACCAGCCCTGCTACATGCTCGCTAGTGACATCTCTGTGTAGAACTAACTTGACTGGTGTGCTCTTCTCTACATAGCCAACAAGCGCCGTAAAATTCTTGCGGCACAGCAAGAATCCCACCAGGAGTGCAAAAACAAGAGCAAACACCAGCCACTCGATGAAATAAGCTCGCTTCTCCACGTCAGACACTGTATTCTCCCGCACCATATTATTGTATACGATCTAAAATCTTCATACTTCTTATCTGCGGATCTGGTTGCATGATCCTACATTATTTACTGACTGCCCACGCCACCATCGCTACTGCCCATTTGTCCCAGGCGCTTTAAAAGGCAAACCTGAGAGGCCCGACTTAAGAATCTTTCCGTCACGACCAATACAGACGTGTTTCGTCTCTCCCTGGGCAATAACTTCTCCACTTCCCTCATGCACCAACTTGTAGGAAAAGGAGATACTGACCCTGGTCATTTGGGCAATCCTTGTCACAATCCGGATTAGATCGTCATATTTTGCTGGCGATTTATACTCACATATACATCGTGTGACCGGCAAAAACAAGTCGCGCGCCTCTAGCGACTTATAGGTCAGCCCATACTGCCGCAGGAATTCGGTGCGGCCAATCTCGAACCAGATCAGATAATTTGCATAATAAACCATGCCCATCTGATCCGTGTCACTGTAGGTCACGCGCACAGTCGTTTCGCACACCCGCATATTTTCGCTTGCCCGCGGCTCTTCACCCACGCTGATTTCTCCCTCCAAAAAACCCATCTTCTCTTACGTCTAACAAAGTTTATCCTATTGCCTCATGCCGCTGGAAAAGTCAAGGTTTTGCACGTGCTGATAGATCCTCCCCTTTTTCTCCAAGGCCTCATACAAAGTATTGACACTTAAATCAGAATAAGGGTATCTGTTATCCAAAATTTTGAGCCCTTACGTAGTAGCTGACTGTACTGAATCTGATAGGTAGAATTACTTGCTTCACTCTGAGCTTGTCGAAAGGCATATCCATCAAAACTTGTGTGATGATGTACCAGTAAGAGGCATCGCGAATGCGCGTACTTACATATCCACAAGACCGGCAAAAACTTTGGGCGTACCTGGCGCATCGCCGTAAGGAGCTGCGCGTAAACCAGCGCGTACGCAAAATTGTCGAAGATGTACGCCGCCAGGGCAACCGCGCCGTGCTTCGATATACTCGACAGTATGATGGTGTCGCGCTCAGCGCGCAATCTATGCGCATTCCACCGCGACAGCTCAAAGAGGCCTGGGAGCATCTTGATCCAGCGCTCCGCCGCGCATTGACTCTCGCCCGAAATCGCATCCACCGATTCCATCGCCGCCAGCTGAAGCACTCATGGTCGTTCACCGACCGTCTTGGCGTTACGCTGACTCAACGGTGGCTACCCCTCCAGCGCGTGGCCATCTACATCCCTGGCGGGAAAGCCGCCTACCCTTCATCGGTATTGATGAATGCTATCCCTGCTCAGATCGCCGGCGTGCCCGAGATCGTGATGGTCACGCCACCATCCCCTGCGAGAAAGCTCAACTGTCCCACACTCGCTGCAGCACATCTCGTTGGGATTAAGGAAGTATACCAGATCGGCGGGGCTCAGGCAATTGCAGCTCTGGCCTATGGCACCCAGACCATCAAACGAGTTGACAAGATAGTCGGCCCGGGCAATATATACGTTACGGAGGCAAAAAGACTTCTCTATGGAGTGATTGACATTGACATGCTCGCCGGGCCGAGCGAAATTGTGGTCATTGCTGATCGCACGGCTGACGTACAATGCGTCGCCGCGGATCTGCTTTCACAGGCGGAACACGACGAGGACGCCGTGGCTGTGGTAATTCTCATTGGACGCTTTCCGCTCAAGAAACTGCAGCAAGTGCTGGCTGCACGGCTCGAGCAATCACCACGACGCCAGATTGCTCACGCATCGCTCAGGCGTCACGGCCTGATTATCCGAGTCAAATCACGGAGCGATGCCGCATCACTGGCAAACCGCATTGCCCCCGAACATCTGGAAATTCTGACTTCTGCTCCCCGGAGGCTCGCAGACCAAATCCGAAACGTTGGCGCAATCTTTGTCGGCCCATTTTCGCCAGAGCCAATTGGCGACTATCTGGCAGGCCCTAATCACGTACTGCCGACTGGCGGCACGGCACGCTTTTTCTCGCCTCTCTCTGTGCAGAGCTTTCTGAAGACCAGCAATGTGATTCATTGTAGAAAATCCGGGCTTGTACGTCTGGCCCGCCATGCGATCGCAATTGCAAAGGCGGAAGGATTGGTAGAGCACGCAAACGCCATCGCCGTTCGGATTCGAGAGAATAAAAAACGATGACGATTCAGCCCACTCGTGCAGTGCAAGACCTTGTACCGTATGTTCCCGGACTCCAACCCAGAATCCGCGGATACCTTAAATTAAATAGCAACGAAAATCCTTATCCCCCTGCCCCTCAGGTGCTGGCAGCATTACGAAAGGCCACAAATCCTCAGTTGCGTATCTACCCCGATCCTGTTTGCACGAGCCTGCGCTCGACCCTTGCGCGCCGGCTCAAGATTCCTGCAACACACTTCATCATCGGAAATGGCTCCGACGAAATCCTGCGTCTCATCTGCCAGGCCTACATTGAACCGGTAACGCGCATCGGTATGCTCGACCCGACCTATATCCTGTTTGAAACACTCGGTCAAATGTTCCGGGCGAACATTATTACATATCTCCTTGAAGATGACTATGGGATGCCCTCAGCAGTCTTCTCCTCTCGCGTGAAGATCTTCTTTCTTGCTAATCCGAATTCGCCAGTAGGAACCTTCTACCCTCCACAGCTCATAGCTCGGCTTCTCCGCACTCGTCCAAGAACCCTGTTTGTGCTTGACGAGGCATACGTTGACTTTGCGCCTCAGCATTGCCTGGGTCTCCTGCGACGCTTTCGCAACCTCATCATCACCCGCACGCTCTCAAAATCCTATTCTCTGGCTGGCTTGCGAATCGGCTTCGCGGTCGCCAGTCCACAGATAATTTCCCAGCTCTATAAGATCAAAGATTCCTACAATGTGAACAGGCTCAGCCAGGTGGCAGCGGAATCCGCCCTACGGGCCATGCCCTACTTTCGCCGCAACATCCAGCGCATCAAGCAAACCCGCGTCCGGGTGCGCCGCGAACTCCAAAATCTCGGTTTTAGCGTTCCTCGCTCTCATGCAAACTTCCTCTTCGCCATTGGCCAGCAAGCTCATAAAATCTATCGGCAGCTCAAGGCACGAAAGATCCTCGTCCGCTATTTCACATCTGAATCACACGCCACAGGCCTTCGCATCTCCATCGGAACCGAGCAGGAGATGGCTACATTGCTTCGGACTCTTAAAAACCTGATTCGAGGTGACAAAACATGACTAAACGTAAGGCAACCACCCAGCGCAAAACACGCGAAACCTCCCTTGAAGTCTCACTCACGATTAACGGAACCGGAAAATTCCGCTCAACACTCGATATACCCTTTTTCAATCACATGCTTGAGCTCCTGGCCCACCACGGCCACTTTGATATCACCATCACAGGTAAGGGAGATACCAAGGTTGATTATCACCACACGGTTGAAGATGTAGGAATTTGCCTGGGCAAGGCGCTGGACAAGGCGCTAGGAGATAAGAAGGGAATCGTGCGCTATGGCTCGGCTTTCATACCCATGGAAGAGACACTTGCGCACTGTGTCGTGGATATTTGCAATCGGCCTTACTTGAAGTATGCAGTGCAATGTCCCAAGGAGAAGGTAGGTCAATTCGACACCGAGCTGGGAAAGGAGTTCTTTCGCGCCTTAGCGACTCATGCCGGACTCACCCTGCATCTGAACTTGCTCTACGGCACCAATGCTCATCATATTCTTGAAGTACTCTTTAAAGCCTGCGGCAAGGCACTTGGCGAAGCCGTCCAGCAAGACCCTCGCAGAAAATCCATACCATCCACTAAGGGCATTCTATAGCGACATTTACGCCGCCCAAGTAAGCCAAAAATAAAATGCTCCTTATCCCCGGCCATACCAGCCGGCAATAAGGAGCCACTCTTCCTGGTTAACGCGTTTGCTGAGTGCACCTCAGCGAGAAAAAACCTATTCCACCCCGCTGAATTCCCGCACCAACCGCAATGCTTCGCGATAAAGCGCCTTGGTTCCTTTCCCAAAGCGAATGAACGCATCGCGCAGAATGTTAATCTCGTGTCCCGTCGGCTTGTAAATAGCCCAGATCTCTTCATCTTGGATCATGGCCTTCAAGCCCTTGGGCAACAATGGATCTTTCAGTACCTCCTTGCGCAGCTCATCGCGGTCAGTGAAACGCGAGAAGTCTATAGGCTTCTCAGCCTCGTAGGCCTCACCTTCTTCAGACACCCCCATCTCGCGCAAGTCAATCAGATTTTGATACTCTGCCGGCAGCCGCGACTTAATCCACATCAGCACTGCTTTCTTCTCTGGAATCTTGAAGTCCTTTGCCATTCGCAACCATAACTGAAACGACGGCTTTACGTACCCCTTCTCGAACTTGAAGATTGCCGGCCCAGACACGCTGTAGACCTTCCCAAACTGATCCTGAGTAAGTTTCCGGCTTAGCCGACTTTCGTAAATCTCATCACCTAAAATGTTGTCCATCTGTACAACTCCTTTCAAAAATTTCGGTGCCAGCACACCTTAACTTACTAAAATTAATCTTATTAGTATCTACCCAATTTTAATATATGTCAACAGAAAAATTACAAGAAAATTTTTGCCCGCAATTCCTTATCTCTTCAATATGTAATTTTCTACAAAGATTATAGGAAGTCAACCAGAAAAGTGCAACTTTCATTATCTGGGTGCACATCATTTCTGTTCGCAGTTGTTATTCCTGAACAACAGGCGACATGCATGTGTCCGCTTCGCTCTGCTTACCCCAGTCTTCGTTTTTCGCTATACCTCACGCAAAGGCCCAGAGACGCAAAGAAAAGCACGATTTAAGATTGCACAATTTACCGCAATCTCTTGGCGACCTGGCGGCTTTGCCTGAGATTTTTACATGCCAATTTTCTGGACAAAGAGCTAAATCATGCTAATGTGCACTCCATTATCTGTCATGTTGCTTTAAACTATGTTGTATTTTTTAATTTACAGGCCTATTTTTAATGTAAAATGACATTCTACTCTGTCTCTTGATTCCGCTAACCTTTGGTTCCAACAAACATAAGGAAAGGCACATTAATAGAACCCTTAATTTTCCCTTGAAATTCGCCCAAGCTCATTATATCTACTATTTGCTTCTTTCATTGGGGCCAAGCAGGAGGCTGTCGTTTGTCTCATTTCGTATGCGCTTGCAATTACTTGTGATGCTATTGCAGGAAGTGCCATGGCAAACTGAGTGAGCGCCTGATTCTCCTCCCGGGCAACTGGCCAAATACCCCCGGCCCGATTGATAGAGGCAGGCGCATTGCGGAACGCTGTATGGAAGTCTCTTGTGTTGTAAGCTGATGTAGCTCAGCTGGCAGAGCAGCTCACTCGTAATGAGCAGGTCGTCGGTTCGAATCCGACCATCAGCTCCACATTTTTTTATTTCCTGCGGCCAAGGCGCAGCAAAGGAAGTAAAAGGATATGTGCCCTCAACTGACAGTGGAGCAAATTCTGCAGGCAAAAGACAAGGCCCTGGATCTAAAGATTATGGCCGGTGCTGGGGGATTGAAAAAGGTGATCGAGTCCAGCGAATTAAACCGCCCTGGCCTCGCTTTTGCCGGCTTCTTTGATGTCTTCTCGCATAATCGCATCCAGATTCTCGGCATCACAGAAATCTCCTTCCTCAAGAGCCTTGCGAAAGACGAGCGCCTGGAACGGCTGCGGCGTACCTTTGGATTCGACATTCCTTGCTTCATCATCACGTCAAACCAGAAGCCTCCACCGGAGTTTCTCGACTTGGCTAACTCGCACAACGTGCCCGTGATGACGACAACCATCCCGACATCGCGCTTCTCTGGCATGCTCCTGCACTATCTACAAAAGGAATTCGCGCCCTCCTGCACCATACACGGCGACCTGCTTGACGTCTATGGCCTGGGCGTTCTCATTGTCGGTAAAAGCGGCGTTGGGAAAAGTGAGTGTGCCCTTGAACTTATTGAACGCGGCCATCGTCTTGTGGCTGATGATGTGGTCATCTTGCGCCGACTGGCCAAAGATCTCCTTCTAGGCCACAGTTCTGGTGTCCTGAAATATCACATGGAAATTCGCGGACTCGGCATCGTGGATGTCGAAAGCCTCTTTGGAGTAGGATCAGTGCTCGAGGAAAAGAATATCTCGCTCCTCGTACGCCTTGAAAAATGGGAAGAAGGAAAAGAGTATGAGCGCCTAGGTATTGAGGAGAAGCATTGCATAATCTTTGATGTCAAAATTCCCGAATATGTGATCCCGATCGAGCCCGGGCGAAACCTCAGTATCCTCATTGAGGTAGCCGCACTCACCCAGCGGCTGAAAAACACCGGTATTATTCCCGCCAAGCGCTTCAACGATAAACTCATCCAGCAGATGCAATCCGCTGACGTCCCGACCTCTCTCGCCCGGCTGCTAGAAGACACTGAGGTCACTGAAATATGACGCAGCTCAACTTCTGCCTTGGCATCCACTGCCATCAGCCCGTTGGAAATTTCGACTCTGTCTTCTCTGACGCCGTGAACAAGGCCTACCTGCCCTTTCTTGAAACGCTCGATGAATTCCCATCTATCAAGATCAGCCTCCATTATTCCGGCGTGCTGCTCCAATGGATCGAACAGCACCGCCCCGAGCTCCTGAGTCTTATCGAGCGCATGATTAAACGCGGCCAGATCGAATTGATGACCGGCGGATTCTACGAACCGCTCCTCCCCATTATCCCCGATTGCGACAAAGTAGGCCAGATTAAAAAATTGACACGCTATCTCACAGAGCGCTTTGGCGGTCACCCAACCGGACTTTGGTTAGCAGAGCGCGTCTGGGAACCGCATCTCCCAGCAACCCTACAAGAAGCTGGGGTGGCCTATACTGTAGTTGATGATACGCATTTCAAGATCGCTGGCGTTACCGAACCAGATATTTTCGGCTACTTTCTTACAGACGAGCTGGGTCAGGCCATCGCCATCTTCCCAATTAGCACGACCCTACGCTACACCATCCCGTTTCAGCCACCTGAGCTCACCATTGATTACTTTCGCTCTATCGCCACAGAAGCAGGCGATCGCCTGATCGTGATGGCTGATGACGGCGAAAAATTCGGCATATGGCCTGAAACAAATCGCCACTGTTACACTGACGGCTGGCTGCGCAGCTTCTTCGAGATCCTGGAGGCCAACCGCGACTGGCTTCGACTCCTGACCTTTAGCGAAGCGCTCCAGCAGTGCCAACCCCGCGGCCTGGTCTATCTCCCCACGGCTTCCTACTTTGAAATGATGGAATGGGCCATGCCAGCGCACACAATTTTACGCTACGACGAATTCGTCAATAAGCTGAAAGAATATGACCTATATGATCGCTACCAGATGTTTGTGCGCGGCGGCTTCTGGCGATACTTTTTTGTTAAATATCCCGAAAGCAATAATATCCACAAGAAGATGCTTCGCGTCAGTGCCCGTGTGCAGCATGCTGCCAAGAGTGCCCCAGACCACCCGGCTGTGCACGACGCTCAGGATAACCTCTGGCAAGGCCAGTGCAATTGCGCCTATTGGCACGGTGTCTTTGGCGGGTTGTACCTGACTCACTTGCGCTCAGCGCTTTACAATCGCCTGATTCGCGCAGAAGCAGCACTGGATACGGTTCTGCATAAGAACCGGCATTGGATAGACGTGACCACGTGCGACTTCGACTGCGACGGCCAGGAGGAGCTTCTGGTTGAAACCCCGCTTGAGAACCTCTATTTCAAACCTGCACAGGGAGCGACACTGTTTGAACACGACTTTAAGCCCGCTGCAATTAACCTCATTGACACCTTACGTCGGCACGAAGAGGCGTATCATCAGCGAATCAAAAATCCCGCACCTGCCTTGCCACCAAATCCTGAATCCACCAAGAGTATCCACGACTTATTGCGGCCAAAAGAGGCTGATCTGGAAAAGCTGTTGCACTATGACTGGTATCCCCGTGTTTCGTTGATTGATCATTTTCTCAACCCGGCTACCACACTGGACGCCTTCAGCGCTTGCCAGTACGCCGAAGATGGGGATTGCGTCAACCAGCCTTATCAGCTCCGCGTGGAGAAAGGCCGAAACCGATGCGTCCTCAAATTCTCGCGTGATGGGCATCTCTATAAGAGTCCGGAAGTCGTTCCTTTCCGCATTGTGAAGACCTTGACTATTCGACCCACGATATCCGGCTTTGATGCGGATTACACAATCCAGAACAATGCCCCTTTGCCGATGCGAACTCTGTTTGGTATTGAATTCAATGTGAACTTGCTCGCTGGCAACGCTCCGGATCGCTTCTACTTCGTAACCGGACAATCGCTTGCACACCCCGCACTCAACAGTCGGGGCACGTCAGCAGGGACCACGGACTTCGGCATGGTTGACGAGTGGCTGAAAATCAAAGTGCATTTTGCAGTTTCTACTGCTGCAACGCTATGGCGATTCCCAATCGAGACTGCATCGCAATCCGAAGGAGGATTCGAGCGCGTCTATCAGAGCTCGGTTCTATTGCCCCACTGGTCCTTGGACCTCGCTCCTGAGCAGAAATGGTCGGTCAGTATGTCCTATCGCATTGAGTTGTAGGGGCGTTTAATTAAACGCCCTACTCTACCGTTATCTATACAAATCTCAGTAAACGGCCTAGGTGGGCAGCCTTGATGATTGGCAAGAAGACGGTGCGAACAAAGATCGTGGCGACGATTGGCCCTGCCACAGCTACCCCCCGAAAGCTAAGACAGCTTCTGGATGCAGGGGTAGATCTGTTTCGCATCAATTTTTCCCACGGCACGCACGACACACATCGGGCCGTGATCCGAACACTCCACCGCCTGGCGCAACAGCGCGGTCATCCATTGGCAATCCTGGCCGACATAAGCGGCCCGAAAATTCGCTGCGGCCGGCTCGCCCCAGACCCACTTCGCATTCGCAAAGGCGATTCCCTGCGTCTCACTACCCGGTCAATCGTCGGCACGAAAGACATCATCCCGGTCAACTTCGCCGCTATCCCCCGGGTCGTTGCTAAGGGAGATCCAATTGCTCTGGACGACGGACGATTGCTCCTGAAGGTGACAAATGTCAGTGGTAATGAGATTCATTGTCGCGTGGTTGAAGGGGGCCTGCTCGCATCACACAAAGGTGTAAACCTGCCTGAAACTCATCTGCCGTTCTCTCTGCCTACAAACAAAGACAAGGAGGACATCCGCTTTGCGCTTGAGCAAGGTGTGGACTTCCTTGCTGTCTCATTCGTCCGTAACGCGAAAGATATTCAGCGGATACGTGCATTTCTCAAACGCCACAAAGCCGATCTTCCCATTATAGCAAAAATTGAAAAGCGCGACGCATTGGAAAACATCACAACGATTATTGACGCTGCCGATGGGGCTATGGTCGCTCGGGGCGACCTGGGCATTGAAATACCACTCGAAGACGTCCCGTTAGCTCAAAAACGCATCATCGCACTCTGCAATCAGAAAGGTAAGCCCGTGATCACGGCAACACAGATGCTCGAATCCATGATCACGCGCTTTCGTCCTACACGCGCCGAGGTGACTGACATCGCCAATGCAATCCTCGACGGCTCAGATGCCCTTATGCTCAGCGGTGAAACCGCCATCGGTCACTACCCCGTCGCTGCAGTTAGAATGATGAACAAGATCGCCCGGGCCACTGAGGCAAGTATAGACTATTC